>CAXMOO010000118.1:0-27816 GCA_964195005.1 uncultured Gammaproteobacteria bacterium | reverse complement strand
CTCGCCAAACACCGCCATCTCGCCTTCCATGAGCGGATGACGCTCCGAGCCCAGTGCCAGGTCACCGACAAACGAATAGACGAACCCGATATCACCGGGATCCATCTCCAAAGTGGTCGAGGCGCCTGGCTCGAGGGTCACGTGAACATAATTGATGGGCAAGAACGTGTCGGCGGGCCCCCTGGTACCGAAGGCCTTCCCGGCAATGATCACAGCCCTCCCTCCGTCAAGGTCCACCTTCGGAAGTAAGTCGGCCGTCAAGTCTTGATAGCGAGGCCGGTGCATCTTGGCTTTCTGCGGCAGGTTGATCCACAGCTGAAACCCGTGGGTTCGGCCACCGTTCGCGAGTATCGGGGCCGACGGCAGCTCGGAATGCACGATCCCTGAACCTGCTGTCATCCACTGCACTTCTCCGGGCCGGATCAGGCCTTTGTTGCCGACCGAATCCTTATGCTCCATCTCCCCATCAAGCACGTAGGTAACCGTTTCGAAGCCCCGATGCGGATGGTCGGGGGCTCCCTTGGCCTCTCCCGGTGCGTTCTCGGAGGGGCCCATCTCGTCGAGCAGCAGGAACGGCCCGAGATGGTCCAGCTGATTGGTCGGAAACGGGCGCCGGACCGCGAAGCCCTCGCCTTCGAAGGTACGGAGGCCCTGGACGACCCCGGTCGGATGAATCTGGCCGCTAATGCTCATCTGATATCCAACGCTCCCGAGCGTCACTTGCTTCCCGCCCCTTGCCCTGCCCCTCAGCCTCGATCCGCGGCTGTAGAGGTGGGATCAAGCAAGAAACACCCCTCCCCGACCTCGACCTGCTCATCAGAGGGGCGTAGGATCGGCCCATGGACGTGACCAAGACCTGCCCGAAGTGCGGCGAGCTAAACGGCATCGCTGCCGACGTCTTAGACACCAACCGGGATGCCGGCGTTGAACTCTGGGGAGAGTGCTGGGACTGCCATAGCCACTTTCTCCTCACCAGGCCCGGCGAAGGAGGCGAGGGCAACGATGCTGCGGCCGTCTCTACCCCAATCGCTTCGCCATATCTGTTTCACATGTGGCGACCAGTGAGATGACCACAGGTTACGCTTCCGCGAGAACCCCCGCCTCCAGGCGGGGGCTCTTGCCCGCATAACCGACGCGGCGGCACGGGGTAGGGGCTGTTGCGGGGTTGTGCCGCACCACTGCGCGAGTCGCGTTGCGAACTTGTTCTTGACCCTCCCCCACGGTGTCCAACAGCCAATATCTGCTCTTTCGCCAGCTTTGTCAAGATGCCGGTCTACTCCCCGGCGCGGGCGGTGATAACTCTCTGGGCTTCTTGCGGGGGCATCTCCTCGTAGTGCGAGAACTCGAGCGTGAATGACCCGCGCCCTCCGGTCATCGAACGCAGATCGATGGTGTACTGCTGAACCTCACCCATTGGAACCTCGGCTGTAACCACCCGCTGTTGGCCGAAGGAATCCATGCCTCCGACTCGACCCCGCTTGGCATTGAGATCCCCGATGATGTCACCCATGTATCGCTCTGGAGCCATGATCCGGATCTTGGCAATAGGCTCCAGCATCACCGGATTCAGCTTGTCGGCCGCGGCTCGCAGAGCCTGGATACCGGCCATGCGAAAAGAAAGCTCGTCGGAATCAACATTGTGATACTTGCCGTCGTACACGGTGGCCCGGATGCCGACCACCGGATAACCGGCTTGGAGGCCACGGGCCAGCGCCTCTTGAATCCCCTTGTCGACGGCGGGGATCAGCTGCCTGGGAATGGAACCGCCCTTGACGGCATTGACGAACTCATAGCCCTCGCCGTCGGGAAGCGGCTCGAACCGCACGAAAGCCACTCCGAACTGGCCCCGGCCTCCCGATTGCTTCTTGTGCTTACCCTCGGCGTCGGCGCTTGCCCTGATGGTTTCCCGGTAAGGAACCCTTGGCACTTCGGTTACGACTTCGACCCCGAACCTCCTTGACATCTTGGCAAGGGCTACTTCGAGATGGGTGTCGCCCATTCCCGAAAGTACTGTCTGGTTGGTCTCGGCCCGACGCTCAACCGAGAGTGTCGGATCTTCCTCGACGGTCCGCGCCAGCGACGTTGACAGCTTTTCCTCATCGTGGGTCGTCTTCGGCTCCACCGCTAGAGACATGTTGGGAGATGGCACCGCAACCGGCTCAATCACGACATCCGAACCGGGTGCCCGCAAAGTGTCGCCAGAACGAACGGTCTCCAGCTTGGCAACGGCGGCAATGTCACCACAGGAGACCTCTGAGGCGTCTTCATGGTTCTTGCCTTTCATGAAGAAGAGGTTGTGCAGCTTCCCCGACGCCCCCTCCCGGGGATTCTCGAGAACCATGTCGACCTTGAGCGTGCCCGAAAACAACCGGAACATCGAGATCCTGCCCAGATACGGGTCAGAAAGGGTCTTGAAGACGTACGCCTCGAGCGGACCCCCCGGGTTGGCGGTGAACTCGTCATCGCCGGCTATCGGGGGCATTGGGCGATCTAGTGGAGAAGGGCCGTCCCTGACGATGAGCTCTGCCAGCCGGTCGATGCCGATCAAGCCGGTGGCCGAGCCACACAAAACGGGGAAGATTGCCCGTTCCGCGATCCCCTGCCGCAGGCCTTTGACGAGTTGATCCCGGGTCGGCTCCTGACCCTCAAAATAGGCTTCCAGCAGCTCATCATCATTCTCGACGACGGCCTCGACTAGAGCATTTCGAACCTCGTCCACATCGGCCTTGACCTCGTCAGGAACATCGACCTCTTCGCCCCTGCCTGCGCCGTTCTCATAGAGAAAAGCATGATTGGAAACGATGCCTGCCAGCCCTCGCAAATCCGCTTCAGAGCCAATCGGCATCTCCAAAGGCGCGACTCCCGTGCCGAAGGTGCTCTTGAGCTGGGCAAGCACCGCCTTGTAGTCGGCCCGCTCTCGATCGAGCTTATTTATGAAGAAGGCCCGGGCGATCCCCTCTTGCTCAGCCAAATGCCATACCGCCTCTGTCTGGACTTCGACTCCGTCGGTAGCTGAAACCACAAACAGGGCCAGGTCGGCTGCCCGCAAAGCCGAGCGGACATCTCCGATGAAGTCGGCGTATCCCGGAGTATCGATGATGTTGAGCTTTTGCCCGTTCCATGCAATCGGCGCCACTGCGAGACCGACCGAACCTTGACGGCTGATCTCCTCCGGTTCGTAGTCCAGGACTGTGTTGCCATCCTCGACTCGGCCAAGCCTGCTCGTAGCTCCCGAGGTGAAAAGCAGCGCCTCCGCCAGCGAGGTCTTGCCCGCGCCGCTGTGACCCACTAGCACGACGTTGCGAATCTTGGCCGGCTCCACCCACGACCTCCTGTCTTAGCCCGGATTTCACTACTTTAGACAGAGGAGTCGGCCCTGGTTCTCGACAAGAGAACGCGACACGATGGTCCGCCGGGGATAAAGTTGAGCCAATGAGTCAATTCACCTCGGCAAGTGAACTGCTGAGCCAGGCTCGTTCGCGCATTACGCGGTACCGGCCACACGCCGCTGCTCACGCCCAAACGGCAGGAGCAATCATCGTCTCCGATGCAGCGAGGACCGCCACCTTGACCGAGATGGGTTTCGCAGACGTGGGTGACATAGACGGAGGATTTCGAGCCTGGTCGGCCGCCGGCCTCCCGATCGAGGATCGATAGGCGTCAGGAGCCTGGAGGTGTGTCCTCAGCTTCTTCGACGTCCTCCGACGCATCCGACGTATCGTCGTCGAGACCGCGTTGTAATTCCTTGACAGACTTACCGAGGGAACGGGCGAGCTCCGGGAGCCGCTTGGCGCCGAACAGAACGAGCAAAACCGCCAGTATGACCACCAACTCGGGCCAACCGACGACTCCGGCAACCATGTAGATTCCTTTCTCAACCTGGCTCAGGCCGGGACCTGATAAGTCGAGCATAGACCAGTTTCCGCAAGTGGGTGCTCAGCCGAGATGTCCGGCAACCGGCAGCCAGCTCCCCTGCCCCATCTGGAATGGGGGGATATGGGCCGGCTGCGTCTGGCTGTCGTTCGAGAGATAGAAGATCGCGCTCGAAGGCCGGAAGATCCCGACCGTGTCGTCGCCGTCCCCATCCCAATCACCAAGAACCACCCGATCGGAGTTGGTGCCGTAACAGAAAGTCATATCGGCCTGCGGCTTGGTGGCGTGCTTCATTCAGCAGATAGACCAGACCGGTACCGGGGCGGTAGAGGCCGACGGTGTCCTTGCCGTCACCGTCGAAGTCGCCGCTGAACGGCCTGTCTCGCGGCTCACCAAAGAAGTACGAGAAATCAGCCGGTGCGGTCCCCAACCCGTTCGAAATGTACACGGCGCCCCGGCTGGGACGCTAGACGGCAAACGTGTCATAGCCGTCACCGTCCCAGTCTCCGGCCAGTGGAATGTCTCCGCCCATCCCGAAGAAGAACTCAGTCTCGGTGGGCCCAAACCAGTTGCTGTTTCTCAAATAGATCTTCCCGGTGTCGGGCCGAGAAATCGCAACGGTGTCGATCCCATCCCCGTTCCAATCACCGAGCAGCGGGGTGTCTCCGGGCGTCCCGTTCCGGTAACCGGACTACCGGCCGTCATCCTGTAATCGAACTGATACACGCCGAGCCCGGGGCCGCTCGTGTCAAAAGTGCCAGGCCCACATCCGCCGGGAACGCCGGCCCGCCCTCAATCCCGGATGGCACACCCGAACCAGAGACAATTGAGCAAGAAGGCGAACCGGGGATGGAGTCGGTGGCCGGCTGCCAGGTGACCGTGTTGCCCTGGACCGCTGCCGCGGCGACATTCGTTGTGAACCCGAGAACGTTGAACTCGGCGAGCGACGTCCAGGGCCCCCGGTTGCCGGCCAGTGCATCATGCGGCCACTTTTAGTGGTGCGACGGGCGACACGCCCCACTGCAACTTCAGTGAGCGGCTGAGTCCCCCGAGCGCAGGTACACGAAGAAGTCGGACCAGGACGTCTCATGCTCTCCCGCGACGTACGGGTAGAGCTGGTCGATCCGTTCGGCCAGTCGCCATCCCGGGGCCTCTCGTGCCACCCAGTCCGAGAAACGTCGGTGGCGTACCTCGGGCCACTGGCTGGACCGTTCCTCATCCGAGGAGTAGATCACGACCAATTTGGCGGCGGCACCAAAGAGGTCTCTCATATACCGGTCGTACAGATCATCCTCGATGAGGTGATAGACAACGTCGAGCGATACGGCCATCTCGGCTGCGGCTCCCAGCTTGGCACCAGGCACGTAGACGTGGAATTCCTTGCCGGGATCGGCTGAGAACCGATCACGGCAGCGGTTGATTGCCGCCGGCGATACATCGAGACCGACGTAACGGGGATAGTCGATCATGGCGAGCTGGTTGCCATCCCCGCAACCGAGCTCGACAACCGACTCCACCTCATGCTCAGCCAGGATGTCCTTGATGACTCGGGCCTTGAACTCGGCGAGCCGGCCGTAACTCCCCTCCCCGGATTTGCCACCCGTCCGATAGTGACGCTCCCAGAACCTGATCGTCCAGTAGTCAGTCTTCATCGGGCGCCGCAGCACAGTGACTACCCGACGGATTCTCGAGGTGAGGCTGGTTGTCATTGGCCCGGAACTGTAGTGCGGGTGGAAAGTGGCCGCACTCAGGATTAGCTTCGCCCCAGGAGGTACTAAATGACGATGACCGATCGCATGGACGAGATGACCGCATCCAGCCAATGGGACTTCTCCGACCTCAAAGCCCTGTTCATCAACTGCACCCTCAAGCGGTCACCACAACGATCACACACCGGGGGCTTGATGGATCTCTCGACTGCGATCATGGAGAAGAACGGGGTGACGGTAGAGAGCATCCGAGCCATCGATCACGAGATCGCGACCGGGGTCTGGCCCGACATGACTGAGCACGGCTGGGATCGTGACGATTGGCCTGGCATTTATGAGAAAGTTCACGCGGCCGACATCCTCGTCCTCGGCTCGGCAATCTGGCTCGGAGAGAAAACGTCCGTTTGCACCAGGGTCATCGAACGGCTCTACGGAAACTCGTCGCGATTGAACGAAGCCGGTCAATACGCCTACTACGGCAAGACCGGGGGGTGCCTCATAACCGGCAACGAGGACGGAGCAAAGCATGCTTCGATGAACATCCTCTATTCACTTCAACACCTCGGGTACGTCATACCTCCACAGGCGGACGCCGGCTGGCTTGGAGAGGCCGGACCCGGGCCCAGCTACCTGGACGAGGGCTCGGGGGGGCCCGAAAACGATTTCACCAACCGTAATACGACCTTCATGACGTGGAACCTCATGCACCTGGCCCGCTTGTTGAAGGACGCCGGGGGGATGCCGGCCCACGGCAATCAACGAGCTTTGTGGGACGCCGGGTGCCGCTTCGACTTCGAGAACCCCGAGTACAGATAGGTCGTGAGGAGGTCGGCGACGGCAGCTTCCGGGTAACGTTCGCCCTCGACCACCAGGAGCGGATCCGATATGTGTTTCGACCACGACGCCCATCCCCCCATTAGCTCCGTTTCCGGGGCCAGCTTCGAGACAGAGCGAACAACCCTGACGGCCGACGACGGCACCGAGTTCATGGCGTACGGAGCCCGGGCCGGAGTTCCTGGTAGCGCGGCGGTGGTGGTCATGCCCGATGTTCGCGGACTCTTCGCCTTCTACGAAGAACTGGCAGAGCGGTTCGCCGAGCGTGGCATCGACGCAGTGGCCATCGACTACTTCGGCAGAACGGCCGGCCTCGATCCGCGCAGCCCCGACTTCGACTTTTGGCCTCACGTCGACAAGACCACCCAGGAAGGTGTGACGGCAGACGTCGCTGCCGGTATCGCCTTGCTTCGCGAAAGGCAAGACAATGAGGATCGCCCCATCTTCACTATCGGGTTCTGTTTTGGCGGGTCAGGCTCGTGGCTTCAGGCCGTGGCCGGTCACGGCCTCAGCGGGGTAATCGGGTTCTATGGAAAGCCCACGGATGCTCGACCGGGGTTCGACGCTCCCGTCGCCGCGGCCCCCGGGTTTGAGTGTCCGGTTTTGGGCTTGATGGGCGGCGCCGACGACTCCATCCCCCCTGAAGCGATCGCCGAATTCGATGCTGCCCTGAGTTCAGCCGGCGTTGAACACGAGCTTCATTCCTACCCGGGGGCTCCGCACTCATTCTTCGACCGGGCCGCCGAACAGTTCTCGACGGAGTCTGACGACGCCTGGGAACGGGTGCTGTCTTTCATCGCCACGAATAGCTGAGCCCATTCCGTGCGCGTGTTGTTGGTTCCGGGCTTTGCCCAGACCGGCAGCGTTTGGGACGCCACCATCGGGCAGCTTGCAGTCGAGGCTGCTGCGCTCGAGGTTCCCGATGAGCCGGACTTCGCCACAACTGCTATGGCACTCGGAATATCGGGTGGGCCCGGGCTCTATGCCGGGTACTCCATGGGAGGCCGACTCGCGCTGTACCTGGCACTCGAACAGCCGGCCACAGTCGAGCACCTGATTCTGGTCTCGTCCGGTCCGGGAATCGCCGATCCCGGGGAACGCCGGGCCCGACGCGACGCCGACGAAGAGCTGGCCGCCTGGATCGAGAATCACAGCCTGGATGAGTTCGTCGACCGCTGGGCCCAACAGCCCATATTCGGAGATGTGCCTTCCGAGAGCATCCGCAGGCACCGGCTCTCATCTCCATCCCAGATCGCGAGCCAGCTCCGCCGCCTCGGCCAGGGCAGCCAACCGTCCGTGTGGGAACGACTCGGTGAGTTGCTGATGCCGGTGACCTTCATTGTTGGTGAACACGACGACAAGTATGGAGCGATCGCGGCTCGAGCAGCCGATCTCATCAGCGGGCCCGTCGAGATACACACCGTGATGAGCGTAGGCCACGCCCTGATCCACACCCGGGCCACAGCCCTTGCGAGGACGATCCTCACGGCCGCGTCCCACCAGGATCACCGCTGACCCAGCCCAAAGCCGGGCGACTACATTGGTCTTATGGCAAAACTGCGGATTTCGATGTTCGGCGGATTGGCGCTCGAGTCCGACGCCGGAAACTTGCCGCAGATCCCATCGCGGGCCGGGCGCTCCCTCTTCGCTTACCTGGTCACCCATCGCGATACGGCTCCAACTCGCGATCTGCTCGCAGGCCTGTTTTGGCCGGAGATAGCCGAAACTCAGGCCCGGCGACGGCTCAGCCATGCCTTGTGGCAGATCCAAAACGTTCTCACGGAGTTAGGCGGGATCGACAATCATGTGATTGCCAGCCCCACCTCGGTTCGCTTCAACCCCGAGGCCGACTATTGGCTGGATGTGGAACAATTCGACGAGGCGCTGGCTGAACTGAAATCGGCCGGTCATAGCTCACTTGACCCGGCAGCGGATGGCCTCAATCAACTCACCGCGGCGATCGAGCTATACCGGGGAGATTTCCTCGCAGGCTTCTATGACGACTGGATCGTTCTCGAGCAAGAACGGCTTCGTCAGGGCCTCTTCTCGGCACTCAACCACATTATTCGTCTCAACAAGAGCCGCGGTGACTTCGATCAGGCCCTCCTCTACGCCCGCCGGCTTGCCATGCAGGATACGCTGCGGGAAGAAGCCCACCGGGAGGTCATGCGCCTCTCTTATTTGTTAGGGCGGCCCAACGAGGCGCTCCAGCAGTATGAGCGCTTGGGCTCAATCCTCGCCTCAGAGCTGGGAACAGGGCCCGACTCCGAGACCACCGCTCTCCGAAACGACATCGCCAGCGGCCGCGAATCGTCGATCATTCCCTTCTCCCAGGCTGCCCGATCCCGGCTCTTTGAAGCGTCAGACCACATCCCCCTGGTGGGCCGCGTCGCGGAAAGGTCCGAGATCACTGCTCGCCTCGAACGGGCCCTCTCCGGATCGGGGGGTCTCGCGGTTGTGGAGGGGGAAGCCGGCATAGGCAAGACCCGGTTGCTGGTCGAGTGTGCCGAGGATGCCAACTGGCGGGGCTTGACAGTGCTGTGGGGCAACTTCCCAGCCGACGGGCCGACCCGTCCCTTCGCCGGATTGGTGGAAGCCCTCGCCGACGGATTGACGCCCCTCCGGGTACAGCAACTGGCCGAGAGAGTTGAGGGGGTTTGGCTAAGGGCGCTGACCCCGTTGATCCCCGGTCTTGATGATTGGGTGGCCACCCTGCCGGAGGACATCCCCCTAAAACCCGAAGAAGAGCGGGCCAGGGTGCAGCAAGCATTTTATCGAACTTTTCGCGCCCTAGCCGAGCTGACGCCGACCATGCTCGTCCTCGACAACATCCACCAGGCAGATGAGGACTCTTTTTGGGCGCTGCGCTCGACGATCCGCCGGCTGGACGAATTCCCCCTTGTGGTCTGTCTTGCCTATCGCCGGGAGGAAATGGAGGCGCGGCCGGCCCTGTGGAGCCTTCTGCGCTCCCTCGGCGAGGGGATCTCGTCAAACGTGATCAGGCTGGGCCAGCTGTCCTCGCAAGAAACCGCCGAATATGTGCGACGGGTGATGCCCGATGGCCCCAAGCCTGAACTATCCCGGCGGCTGCAAGAAGAAACGGGCGGCAACCCGCTCTTCATCCTGGAAACCTTGCGCGCCTTGCACGAACATCAGGTGGAAGAGGCCCTCAAAGAACACGAGAGCGCCGCATTCGAGATTGAAGACTTCCCGATCTCAGAAACCGTTTCCCGACTGCTTTCGATGCGATTAGACCGTCTCTCTGGAAACGCTCGTCACGCCGTCAACGTGTTGGCCGTCGCCGGGGGAAGCAGGGACATTGATTTTCTCACTTCGGTGTCGGATCTGGCCCGGCCTGAGTTGCTCGATGCTCTCGGCGTTCTGATTTCCGCCGGAATGGTCGACGCGCGTGCGGACGTGTATTCCCTCACCCACGACCAATTGGGCCGGGTAGCCAGTGGAGACCTCCCCGAATCGGAGAAGCGCTACCTCCACGAACGCGTGGGGCTCGGGCTGGAATCTCACGAACCGAAGGACATCGAATCGCTCGCCTATCACTTCAGCGCGGCCGGATCTTCCAGGGCAGCAACCTATCTGGAAATCGCCGGCCGACAGGCGGTCGAGGTACGGGCGTATGCCACGGCTGCTGCTCATTACTCGAGAGCGTTGCAGGAGGCGCAAAAGGCCGATTGGGAGGAATACCAGCTGACCAGGCTCTGCCTGAACTATGAAGAAGTTCTCGATGTGCTTGGCGACAGGGAGGGTCAGAGTCGACTCCTGGACCAGCTGGCGGTGCTCACATCAGGAGACCCCGGCAAGACCGCCAAGGTTCTCGAGCGGCAAGGTTGGCTGGCGGCACATTCCAGTAAGTTCACCATCGCCACCGCTAAGGCCGAAGCGGCCAGAACACTCAATCAGCAACTTGGCCTGGAACAAGGGCTTGCCCGCAACCTGCATCTGCTGGGGACGCTCGAGACATGGTCGGGAAGACCAGAAACCGCTTTGCCTTTGCTCTCGGAGGCAATCCGCCTCGCCAGCGGGAACCCCGGGTCGGAGGCCGAGTGCCGCCACGCGTTGAGTAACGCCCTCACGGAATGCCATCGTTATGCGGAAGCCCGTGCCGAGATCGACATCGCCATGGAGATCTACAACGAGATGCATGATCTCCGCGGCCTGGCAGGCGCCCTGGGATCCTCAGCAATCATCCAGGGAGAATCCGGCTCTCTCGACCAGGCAGTCTCGAATTACCAACAAGCGATTCAGCTGTGCAGATCGATCGGGTATAGCTATGGAGAGGGCCGTAACCAGGTCAATCTCGGTGCTGCCGAGAATCTCCGAGGCCGGCCGGCAGCCGCGCTGGCGGCCTTTGAGAGCGCTCGCGACATCTTCATGGGCCTCGGCAACCGGCGGGGAGAAGCCCACGCCCGAGCCAACCTCGCCAGCCTGTTCCACCAGCTCTTGGGAGACGACCAGGCCGCCGAACGTGAAAGCCGGGCGGCGTTGGCCATCTTTGAGGAGCTAGTACACCCGCGGGGCCAGGCTCAGTGCCTGGGGACCCTCGCGCAGATTGCGCTACGCCGGAGCCAGCACGAGGTCGTCGAGGAGACAATCGACCAGGCCCGGGTGTTGCTGGTAGGGGCCGATGCCGAGTTTCTTGGCTTGCAGTCGCTCCGGACCCTGGCCCACCTGCGAATCGACCAGGGCAGAAAGGAAGACGCACTCGAGATCATCGACGGGGCGATAAAACGCTGCCTCGATCTGGGTATCACCGGGGTGCTTCCAACCCTACGGGTAACACAGGCCCGCGCCCTATTTGAGTTGGGCGACCTCGACGCCTGTATGGCAGCCACCGACCAGGTCGATTCGACTGATGAAGCCGCGGCATTGCTTTATTGGCGCTGGCAGGCTCAGTCGGCGATGGGCGACGCGGCGGCCGCATACGAAACGTTGGTCGAAGCCAATCGACGGCTGTCGGCCAGGCTGGAAGGACTCAGCGATTCGGACGGCGAGCTTGCTCTGCGAGCTGTACCAGTCCAGCGACAGCTGAGCGAGGCATGGCAGCAAGCCAAGCCCCGACATCTCACTGTGAGACTCGCGGCCGCCGATGCTCCTACCGGACGCGCCCCGCGGGCCGACGAGATGGTCGACGTCACGTGGACTGTGGAACATGCGCTCGATCTGCACCTGCCGGCAGGGCCCCAGCGGCGAGGCCGGCAGCTGCTGAGGTTGATCCAGGAATCTTCCGCCCATTACGCCCGTGCGGCGGTCCGCGACCTGGCGATTGCCCTCGAAGTCAGCCCGGCCACCATTCGCAGAGATCTAGCCGCACTACGCGCTGCCGGACATAAGGTCCGGACCCGGGGAAGCCACTAGCTCCATGCCCATGAGCGCACGGTCTGGGCCGGCGTCCGTGATTGTGAGATAGCGCGCAGATAGCCCTGTGGGATACCTACCCCGCACAATCAAGGAGTAGGTAGATGCGTCGGCTTTCAATATTCGCGGTTTCGGTAATGACATTCCTGGCGCTGGCCGCCCCGGCTATGGCGGACATTGCCCATATGCCCTGAGTTTTCAGATCTCCCCTCAGGGGAAGAACGGGCGGCGGGGTAAACCTCGCTCCTCCGGGGCCATTTACCGGTGTCCCCTCGGACGGGCGAGGTGCCGCCTTTTCTGGGTAAGAAACCGGAGCTCGACGCGATAGCCTCGTTTCATGATCAGCCTCACCAAAACCGACGCCCGCGAGGACCTGGCACTCTCCGGCCGCGCCTTCACCCTGGTTAGCCGGACCTGGGCCTTTTCGTTCCAGACTCCCTGGTTCGGTTTAGGAGCCGATTACCAACGACCCCACCGCCTGGAAGCCGACGACGAGCCCCCAAGGCAAATCCACGATTATTTGATGTTGGCCCGGCTGGGGGCCCTGGCCCTGTTGACATTGGCAATGTTGGCACGGAGGCTGAGGAATGACTGAGGCAGATCGGGGCAATGAGCTCGAGCAGGTTTCTGGGCAGGTGATCGAAGGGCTGGCGTCGATATTGCGTGAAGCCTCCCCCGATGCAGTCTTTTCTCGACCCGAACAGGTGGGCGAAGACTTTGTCATCACCGCGGCCGCCTGGGAGCGGGCCGGGGGTTTCGGTTTCGGTGGCGGCAGCAGTACCGACCCCGGAGGAGACTCCGGCGGCGGAGCCGGAGGTGGCGGGGGCGGTGCCTCCCAGGGGCGGCCCGTAGCGATAATCCGCATCAGCAACGATCGGACCGAGATTCGGCCCATCATCGATATGACGAAGCTGGCATTGACGGTCGGGATGAGCGTGCTTGGGGTGTGGAGAGCACTCAGGCGCTGACCCCGACGCCGATTGCGGCCTCCTAACCTGACACTCCGAGGAGAGCACCGTGGAATTCGACGACATCGCCCTGATAGCCGGGTTCGTTCTGGCCTACTCCCTCGTGTCGCGGAGGCTGGAGACCACTCCGATAACCGGCCCCATGGTGTTTGTGGGTTTCGGCATGTTTCTCCATGCATCGGGCTGGGAGATCTTCGAGATGGAAATGAGCGAGGGTGCCGTGCGAGTCCTGGCCGAGGCCACGTTGGTTCTTCTGCTCTTCACCGACGCTATTCGCATCGACCTATACCGGCTGCGCGCCCAACTCCATTTACCCGCCCGGCTTCTTGGGATTGGGCTTCCGCTCACGGTGGCCGGCGGCACCGTACTGGCCCTCGTGCTCCTGTCAGGCCTCAATTTCTGGGAAGCCGCCCTGGTTGCGGCGATTCTGTCGCCCACCGACGCGGCTCTCGGCCGGGCTGTGGTCTCGAATCCCCGGGTGCCAGTTCGCATCCGCCAGGCGTTGAACGTGGAAAGCGGCCTGAACGACGGAATCATGCTGCCGGTCATCACCCTGTTCCTGGCGCTCGCCGCCGCTACAGACGATATCGAAAGCACTGCATACTGGTCAGAGTTCGTGGCCAAGCAGATCGGATACGGATTACTGATAGGTGCCGTCGTTGGCTACGGCGGTGGCCGACTAATTCATTGGTTCGCTTCCCGCGATTTCATAGACGGCGCCTTCCGTCAGCTGGCCACGCTCGCGGTGGGCGTGGGGGCTTTCGCTCTGGCCGAGTCCATCGCCGGAAACGGCTTTGTGGCTGCGTTTGTGGCCGGACTCGCCTTCGGTCAGGCCGCTCGTGAGGAATGCCAGGGGGCATACGACTTCGCTGAAGATGAGGGCCAGCTGCTGGCGTTACTGACTTTCCTGTTCTTTGGGGTGGCCCTGGCCGGACCGGCCATCGGGGACCTCACATGGCGGATAGCCCTGTATGCCCTCCTCAGCCTGACTGTGGTCCGCATGCTGCCGGTGGCAATCGGCCTGATCGGGTCCGGTCTCAGACTTCCCACCCTTGCCTACATCGGCTGGTTTGGCCCGCGGGGGCTGGCATCGATCCTCTTTGGGCTTTTCATCCTCGAAGAAGCCGAGCTCCCAGTGGGTGACGACCTCCTGCTCGTTGTCGTCTGGACTGTGATGGCCAGTGTCTTCCTACATGGCGTCAGCGCGGTCTTCTTGTCGGAGCGCTACGGCGCTTGGTTTGAGCAACACGGGCGCGGCCCGATGCCCGAATCCGTCGTAGTGGAGGATATGCCGACGCGTTAGCGGTAGCGCCAGACGATCCGGCCCTTAGTGGGGTCGTACGTCGAAACCTCCAGCTCGACTCGATCTCCGGGAATGATCTTGATGAGCCGACCCTTGCGCATCTTGCCGGCAGCTCTAGCGAGAACTTCCTGTCCCGAATCGAGGCGCACCTTGAAACTGGCATTGCGGAGCGTGGCGAGAACCTCACCCTGCGCCCTGAAAACGTCGTCTGAATTGGCCATTTCATGCCCTTAGATAGTCAAATACTGGGGAAAACCGCCCACTCCGCGCCCTAGTCCACAGGCTCGACCGGAAAAAGGGATCACCGAATGGGGCGAATTGCCACCATCAATCGAGAGTTTAGCCGAGCGTTCGACTTTCAGGGAGGCTGACGAATAGCAGTCAGCAGTCAGAGCATGCTCGCGGTCGATGGGGCTGGGGCCCCATCGACACCGCGATGAGGCAGGCTCCGCAGGAGCCGTGTGCCGAAGAGCCATAGGCGGGCAGGGTAAGGTCTGGCCATGCCCTGGTTTGACCGCATCAAGAGTTTCTTCAAGCGAGAGGCTCACGACGTCAAGGAAGGCCTTGCTAAGGCGGGTCGGGCGCTCGACGAGGAGCTCGCGAGGAAAGAGCGCGAGCTGGCTGCGACTCCCGAGGAGCGCATCGACATGATCCTCGAGGAGCAGCAAGCGGATGACGCTCGCTTTGAGGAGCTCGCCGACAGCGTCAGGGGTCGAGTGGCGGAGGTCGAGACCGTTGAGGAAATCGGCGAGACGCCCGACTCCAATCCGGAACCGCCCCCCGCCTAGCCGGAGAGCTTTCGCGAGTCCCCGGCGGTCGGTGGCCTAAGGTCACAGCATGTCAACCTCTCGAGCCTCGCTGCGGCGTAGAGGCCTGCAACTCGTCTGGCTGACAATCGCCTGGAACGTCGTTGAGGTGTTCGTAACCATTGGCCTGGGCGTAGCCGCCGGGTCCATCGCGTTGATCGCATTTGGCACCGACTCGATGATCGAAGTGTTTGCCTCGCTGGTTGTCGTATGGCACACCAGCGACCTCCACGCCGAGATCCGCCGCACCCGGCGTTCGCTTCAGCTCATTGCGGCCGCCTTCCTGATTCTCGGATTGGTGCTGGTGGTCGGCGCAGTGGTAAGGCTGCTGGCCGGGACTGTCCCCGGCGACTCGCCCCTGGGGATTGCCTATCTGGCGGTGACCGCGGTGGTGATGCTCAGGCTGGCGATCCTCAAGCGACGTACGGGAACCGCACTGGAGAGCGAGCCACTGCTTGCGGAAGCGCATGTCACTTTTCTCGATTCCGCCCTGGCGGTTGGAGTCCTTGCAGCATTGGCGCTCAACTCGGCATTCGGCTGGTGGTGGGCGGATCCGGTCGCCGCCCTGGCAGTAGCGCTACTCGCCTTCCTCGAGGCGAGGGAGCACTGGAGCGACGCCCAAAGGACCACGGGTGACCACTAGAGGAGGCTGGCAAGAACGCCGGGACCCAGGACCCTATGGTCGAAGGTGAATCCAGCCGACAATCAATTTGAAAACGTCGACGGGACCGGAGAGAATCCCGACATGGTCAAGAAGTGGGTTTACGGCTTCGACGAGATCGAGGCAGCAGAGAAGATCGTGGATAACGACTGGGAGGCCGTGCGAGGCTTGCTAGGGGGCAAGGGCGCCAACCTCGGGGAGATGACTCGCATTGGCGTGCCGGTGCCACCAGGATTCACGATTTTAACCGAGGCTTGCAACGCCTACCTGGCGGGCGGCGAAGGCTTCCCACCCGGGATGTGGGATCAAGTGCTGGAGGCGCTGACGACCATGGAACGGGACACGGGCCGGCGCTTCGGGGCGTCGGAGCGGCCCCTGCTGGTTTCGTGTCGGTCGGGCGCCAGGTTCTCCATGCCGGGGATGATGGACACGGTCCTCGACATCGGACTCAACGATGAGGTTGTCGAAAGGCTGGCACCAACTCTCGATAACGCCCGGTCCCTCTACGACTCCTATCGGCGACTCATCCAGATGTTCGGTTCGGTAGTGCTTGGCATCCGCGATGAGCCCTTCGAGGAAACCCTGGCCGGGCTTCGGGAAGCGCGCTCCGTAGAAACCGATGCCGAACTAACCGTTGAAGACCTGACGGGAGCAGTCAACGCGTTCAAGGCGATCGTGAAGCAATACGCCAATGTCGACTTCCCGGCGGATCCCTACGTTCAGCTGAGGCTCGCCACGGAAGCAGTGTTCAAATCGTGGAACGGCAAACGGGCCCGTGATTACCGGACGGCTTCACATATCTCCCATGAGCTCGGCACCGCTGTGAATGTGCAAGCCATGGTTTTCGGAAACCTCGGACCCGACTGTGCAACCGGGGTCGCCATGTCCCGCAATGCCACTACCGGCGAAAACATAATGGAAGGTGACTATCTCACAAATGCCCAGGGCGAGGATGTTGTAGCCGGCATACGCGCCACTAAACCAATAAGTCAGCTGAAGACCGAGATGCCGCAGCTGTATGACGAGTTCGCCGACCTCGCCCGGGTGCTCGAAAGGCACTACCGGGATATGCAGGACATGGAGTTCACCATCCAGGAAGGCAAGCTCTGGGTGCTGCAGACCAGGGACGGCAAACGCACAGCGCAGGCAGCCGTTCGTATCGCGGTCGACATGGTCGATGAGGGCCTCATAAGCCGGGACGAGGCCATCATGCGAATCCAACCGAGCCAGGTGGACTTCTTTCTTCATCCTCAGTTTTCACCCGAGACGAGGGCGGGTGCTCAGGTCCTGGCAAGAGGCCTCAATGTCTCGCCGGGTGCCGCCGTGGGGATAGTGGCTTTCGACGCCGACCTTGCCGAGCGATGGGCCGGCGAGGGTAAATCAGTCATCATGGTCCGCCCCGAGACCAAGCCGCAGGATGTGCATGGGATGTTGGCAGCCAAAGGGATCCTGACGTCGGCCGGCGGGCGCACAAGCCATGCCGCGCTGGTGGCACGGCAGTTCGGCAAGCCGGCTGTGGTGGGGGCTACGGAAATACACGTGGATATTTCCGCCAGGACAATGTCGGTGGGCGACTTCGAGCTACCAGAGGGAAGCACGATTTCGATCGATGGGACCACCGGCGAAGTGTTCGGCGGTGAGCTCGAAACGGTTATTCCCGATGTCCAGGATTTGTGGCTCAAGAAACTTCTGGCGTGGGCCGACGACAGGCGCCGACTCGGGGTCTGGGCTAACGCCGATTATCCGCAGGACGCAATTCGGGCCCGGGAACTTGGCGCCGAAGGTATCGGCTTGTGCCGCACCGAGCACATGTTCTTCGAAGCAGAGCGGCTCCCCTTGATCCAGAAGATGATCATGACCGACTCCGCCCGCGAGCAGCGCGAGGCTATAGACGCCCTCCTGCCCTTCCAGCGGGCCGACTTCGAGGGCCTGTTCAAAGCCATGGACGGCCTCCCTGTGATCGTGAGGTTGATAGACCCACCCCTTCATGAGTTCCTTCCGAGCTTCGAGGAGTTGACGACCGACCTGGCCGACCTCAAGATTCGGCTCACCGACGCTGGCAAGCTCGCCGACGTCGACTTGATCATCGATGAATTGACAACCAAGCGAACCATGCTCGCCCGGGTCGAAGTACTGCGGGAGGCCAACCCCATGCTCGGTTTGCGCGGAGTCCGGCTGGGGATCCTGATACCGGCTCTGACCAGGATGCAGGTGCGAGCTATTTTCGAAGCCGCCTGTTCCGTTACGAGAGAGGGAGTGACGGTGCTACCGGAAATCATGCTCCCGCTCACCAGCCACGTGAACGAGGTAAAGCGGCAGCGTGAGGTGCTCGAAGCCGAAGCGCGAGCAGTCATGGAAGAGCAAGATCTGGCCATCACCTATAAGTTCGGGACGATGATCGAGATCCCCCGAGCAGCTCTCACGGCAGGCGAGATCGTCGAGTTCGCTGAATTCCTGTCCTTTGGGACTAACGATCTGACCCAAACTACTTTTGGGATCAGCCGCGATGATGCCGAGAGGGGCTTCCTCCTCGAATACCTGGCCGAGGGGATCCTCCCCCAGAATCCTTTCGCCACGATCGACCGGAGCGGCGTCGGGGCACTCATGCGCATGGCGGTGGACGCCGGACGTGAGGCCCGACCTGGCCTCGAAGTAGGGATATGTGGTGAACATGGCGGCGATCCGGAGTCCATCGCCTTTTGTCACAATCTCGGTCTCGATTACGTAAGTTGCTCGCCCTTCCGGGTTCCTGTAGCCAGGCTGGCCGCGGCCCAGGCTGCGATCACGGAGTTGGCAGACAACGCAGCGTAGGTTGTAGACGGCCGCCTGTGGTTCAATGGGACGTGTTCGATTTCTCCGGCTCCCAGGTACCTGTTCGCTCGGATCTGGGACAGGCCTTTCGCCGAGATTGGAACCGGCTGGCACTCCCCGGCACGTGGTGGAGCGGTTCCGAGCGAGTGGCAATCGCCGCCGAGGTTCGGTCCGCCCGCTACGGCACCGACCACAAGGACCGCACACTCTCCGAGTCCGCCAGGGAAGCAGCCCGGGTTATAGGTGTTCAACCCGCCACTGTGCGTCGGCCCTGGGTCGAGAGTGTCGCCGGAAAACTCGGCTACCCGCGCTACATCGAAATAACGGGCATCGCCAGCCGCCTGGTGGCTATCGACACGGTCCACGACGGCATTGGAGTAGAACGCGAGCCGCTACCAGAGCCCGAACCAGGAGAGCCGAGCCGCACCGCGGAGCCGCTGGCCCGGCCGGGGGCTGCCTGGGTCCCCATGGTGGGCGGCGCCAGCATCACTCAGGCTTTGAGCCTGGTCGACCCCGAAGCAGTCGCCCAGGAGGACCTGCACGGGCCGCTCTACCTGTCCTACGAGGGAATGGCGATGATGGACTACGTCGCCGGGTTGAGCCGAGCTCAAATGGAGCTGGTGGCGGCCCGCACCTCGGCCATCAACGAGTGCTTCTACTGAGTGCTCGCGCACAGCCAGATGCTCCGTGCGAGCGCGCAAGTCACCACAACACCTCTCGAGCCCAGAGCAATTACGGATCGGTCACTCGACCCGCTTCTCCCTCACGGAATCGCCCTGCTTGATTTTGTCGATGCCCTCCTCGTGGGGTCTGAGGCCGACCTGATCCGGGCCAGAGAGAAGTTGCTCGAGGATATGGGTTCCGCTTCGTTAGTCGACGCGGCCGCAGTAGTCGGCAACTTTCAGATGATGAACCGGGTAGCCGATGCCACGGGGATGCCGGTCGGTAAGGGGACACTCAAACGCACCAAGGAGTGGCGCGAACTATTGGGCCTCGACCGATTCAATCACCTCTGAGCCACGCGCTGAGGCCCCGCCGAAGCGGGGCCTCAAACGAACGCGGCCTTGGCGGGCGCGACTCAGGCAGGTGCAGCCTCGGGAATGAGCTCCGAACCGAACACCGGCGCCGGGGCATCCTCCTCGACCTCCGCCTGAACGGCTCGCATCCTCCTCGGGATCAGCGTGAATGCAATCACGACGGCCATCAGCAGGATTGCAGCAGAAATCTGGAACCCTGTGGTCATTGCGTCCACAAAGGCCGTGTTGGCAGCTTCGAGCACACTCCCACCTAACTCGGCGGGAAGTTGTTGGGCGGCGATCGCCGCCACACCCACGCTCTCGCCGGCAAGCTCAGCGACATCGGGCGGCAGCCCAACGAGAGCATCGTCGATGTTCGCCCGGTACAGGCTGGAGACAACGCTGCCAATGGTGGCAATGCCGAGGGCACCGCCCAGCTCGCGACTCACATCGTTCACAGCCGAGCCTATTCCGGCGTCCTCCTCTGGAACAGCCGCCATCACGGTATCTGTGAGGGCCGGCATCCCCAGCCCTGCTCCGAAGCCGAAAATGGTTAGAGGGATGACGGCTGCCAGAGCCGACGACCCCACTTCAAGCGACGTCAGGAGCAGCACACCGGTAACCATCGCTAAGGCCATGGCCAGCACCAGGTACCGGGGGCCGATCTTGCTCACCAGCGTCCCCGAAAGCGGCGCTGCGAACATCATGGCCAGCGAAGTGGGAACGATGAGAAGCCCGGCTTCAAGTGCGCTCCGCCCCTGAACAATCTGGAAGAATTGCGTGAGGAAGAAGAACGTCACCAGCATGCCAAACAAGATGAGACCGATCGCCAACACGGCCCCGGTGAAGTCCTTCTGACGGAAGAACCGCAAAGGCAACATCGGGTGGTCGGAGCGCAACTCGGCCACCGCAAAGGCGGTAAGCAGGGCGACGGCTACTCCAAACGATCCGAGAATCTCGGCCGACATCCAGCCGGCTTCGGAGCCCTGGATGATGCCGTAGACCAGGGCAATGAGACCGGTGGTTCCGAGCACTGCGCCGGGCACGTCAAGCCTGAGACCTCGTTCGTCGCGAGACCTCGGCACAATCAGCATGCCTACCAGCGCGACGGCCACGACCGGCACGTGCAACCAAAAGACCGAAGCCCACCCCGCCTCGTCTACCAGATAGCCGCCCAACGCCGGGCCGACGCCAATTCCAAGAGCGCCGACGGCAGTCCAAATGGCAATCGCCCTGGCACGCTCACCGCGAGGAAAGACGTTCGTGATGATCGACAGAGTCGCCGGAAGCACGAGAGCTGCTCCCAGGCCCTGGATTCCACGGGCCACGATGAGTTCGGTGGCGCTTCCCGCCAGTGCTCCGGCAACGGCTCCCGCTCCGAAGATAACCAGACCGATAATCATCCAGCGCTTGCGTCCAAAGCGGTCGCCGATTGAACCACCCAGCAGCAGCAACCCGGCCAGGATGAGCACGTAACTGTCGATGACCCACTGGAGCGTCGACGTAGACGCCTCCAGGTCCACCGAAATAGCCGGAAGGGCGGTGTTCACGACCGTGTTGTCGAGGAAAATGATGAGCGTGCCTACCGACATGACCGCCAGCACCCACCACTTCCGCACCTCCGCTCCAGTTCTACTCACTGTCGTTTCCATCTCCGATTTGCCTCCTTCGGACGGGAATCTATTCTCTCGTCCCAACGTTCATATAGACATGAGTACAACTTTAGGCACGAGTCTATTCCCGGATCGAGACAATATTTCAAATAAGATGACAAGAGTCCCTGAGGAACCAACCCCCAGGAGGGTCCGCTTATGAGGACCCGAGAAGGAAGGGAACATGAAGCGGCCACCTGAAGAACTTGCCGAGAAGCTGTTGGCTGTCTCCGATCAGCTGAGCGGCACCGACCTCGACGTCAGCATTGACGACATCGCCAAGATGGCCGATGTGCCCCGAGCCACGCTCTACTACTACTTCTCAGGGAAAGAAGACCTCATCTCTTTCTTCCTTTCCGACAAGCTGCATCGAGCGTCGGTAGCAATTGGGAAGGCGGTAGCCGGCGAGGGCACCGTGGTGGAGCGGCTCGAGAACACATTGGCGGCCCTTTTGGAGGTGATGATGGAGCATCCCGCGCTCTGCACAGAAATGCCGGGTGCCATCAAGGAAGCTGCCAAATACGCCGAGGTCGTGAACGAAGCCGAGCGCGTCATGTTGGCCCCCTTCAGGGAGTTGCTCATCGAGGGCAAGGCCACCGGCGAGCTCGTCATCGAGGATGCGAACACCACGGCTATCGCCCTGATGGGTGCAGTCAACATGGTGGCGATGTTTCAACTCGTGCAGACCGGCACCATCGACCTCGAAAACACCACCGCGGTGTTAATCCCCCAGCTCATCCAGGGAGTGCTGCCGCGGTAAGTGGCGGCGCCGGTTACTCGTCTCCGCGAACCACCTGAGAGACGGCAGCCCTCCTGGCCACCGCCTGGTTGGCATCACCCCGCAATTCACGCAGTAGGGCCGCCTCCTTCTGCGCCTCCTCATCGGCACCTGCTTCGGCAGCAGCCAGCCTGGCCTCGACGCCTTCCTCAACCAGCTTGCGAGCTTCATCGAGCAGAGCGTCGACCATCTCCGCTTCCGGCACCACTCGCACCACCTGACCTTTGATGAAGAGGTGTCCCCTCCCCCGGCCGGCGGCGATTCCAATGTCGGCCTCCCGGGCCTCCCCCGGACCGTTGACGACGCATCCCATAACGGCCACCTGAATCGGTAGCTTCTCATTCTCGAGCACTTCCTGGGCCTCCTGCGCCACCTTGAACACATCTACCTCGGCTCGACCACATGACGGGCAGGCGATCAGGTCGAGACCCTTGCGCTCCCGCAGGCCCAGATACTCGAGCAGTTTGCGGCCCGCCTTGGCTTCTTCAACGGGATCGGTGGTGAGCGAGAAGCGGATCGTGTCGCCAATGCCCTCGAGAAGAAGCGAAGCAATGCCCGCCACCGACTTGATAAGCCCCCCCGGAGGCGGCCCGGCCTCGGTGACGCCCAGATGAAGCGGATAGTCGACCTTTTCTGACAGCAGCTGGTACGAGGCAACCATGGTGGGAACGTTGGAATGTTTCACGGAGATCTTGATGAGATCGAAGCCCTCGTCCTCGAATAAACCGATCTCGTACAAGGCCGACTCAACCAGCGCTTCTGGAACCGGCGCCCCGTACTTTTCGAGCAGACTCTTATCGAGTGAACCGGCATTGACTCCCACCCTGATGGGAATGGCGCGATCCTTCGCATCACGGGCAACAGCACGGATCTGGTCCGGCTTTCTTATATTCCCCGGGTTCAACCGCAGACCATGAACCCCGGCCTCGAGCGCAGCCAGAGCCAGACGGTATTGAAAGTGGATGTCGGCAATGATGGGAACCGGCGACCGGGGGACGATCTCGGCCAACCCCTCGGCAGCCTCCGCGGTGTTGCAAGTGATGCGAACTATGTCGGCCCCCGCTCCGTTCAGCGCATAGACCTGAGCCAGGGTCGCCTCAACGTCATGAGTCTTGGTCGTCGTCATGGATTGAACGGTGACAGGGGCATCGCCACCTACGGCAACCGAGCCCACCCGCACCTGTCGAGTCTTGCGTCGTTCCTGCATCAGGCGCAAGCGTAGACCGCCCACCGCTCAAGCCGGTGGGAACTAACCCGCCTCTCGATCCTTGAGCACCCTGCGGAGGATCTTCCCGGACGCCGACTTGGGAATCTCGTCGATGATTTCGAGCACCCGGATCTTCTTGTAATGGGCAACGTGCTCGGCGACGAAATCCATCAGCTCTTGCGGCGTGGCCTGAGAATCCGCTTTGAGCACCACAAACCCCTTGGGGACCTCGCCCGCCTCTTCGTCTGCCACCGGGATGACGGCCGCATCGGCCACGGCCGGATGTGTAAGCAGCAGGCCCTCCAGCTCTGCCGGAGCTACCTGAAAACCCTTGTACTTGATCAACTCTTTGAGTCGATCAACTATGTACCAGTGGCCCTCCGAGTCGAAGTGGCCAATGTCTCCGGTGCGGAGCCAGCCGTCTTCGTCGATCGCGGCCGCGGTGGCTTCGGGCTCATTGAGATACCCCTTCATCACCTGCGGGCCCCGAATCCAGATCTCGCCATCCTCGTCGACTCCGAGGTCTTCGCCGCTCACCGGGTCGACTACGCGGCACTCGGTGTTCGGCAAGGCCAGACCGATTGACCCCGGCTTGAACTCGCCTTCCGGCGTGGCATGAGTAACCGGACTGGTCTCGGTAAGCCCATAACCCTGAACAACCTCACAGCCAACTCGTTCGCTGGCGGCCAGGGCGAGTTCGGCACTCAGAGGAGCCGCTCCCGAGAAGACCGACTTGAGGCTGGAAAGGTCGTAGTTGTCCACCAGCGGGTGCTTGGCGAGCGCCAGGACGATCGGCGGCACGAGATAGGCCTTTGTCACCGAATGGTCCTGGATTATTCGCAGAAACTCCTCGAGATCGAAGCGGGGCATGGTGACCGAGGTCGCCCCGGCATAGAGCACGGCGTTCATCAGCACCTGCATGCCATATATGTGAAAGAAGGGAAGGACCGCCACGGCAACCTCGCCTTGCTCCACCCCCAGGGCCGCTTCTCCCTGGACGAGGTTGGCTACGAGGTTGCGATGGGTGAGCATCACTCCTTTGGGCAACCCGGTGGTACCACTCGAATAAGGAAGCACCACCACATCCTCCCCGGAGTCGACTGCGGCGTAACCGGTTACCGGTTCACCGGCCAACAAGTCGGCGAGAGAAGAGGTCCCTGGTGCTTCGTCAATTACAAAAATCTCTTCGACCTCAGCCGCGGCTGCTGCCGAGGAAGCCGTGCCCAGAAATGCTGAGGTGGTCACGAGGTAGCGGGCACCCGAATCCACCAGCTGATGTTCGACTTCCTCGGCCGTATATGTCGGATTGATGGTGGTGTTAATTCCCCCAACGGCGGCAACCCCGTGAAAGATCACCGCGTACTCGGGAATGTTGGGGGCCATGATTGCAAGAACATCACCATGCCCGAAGCCTCTGGCAGCCAACCCGCCCGCCATCCGCATGACTCCGTCGACCAGTTCGGCATAGGTCACAATCCGGCCGGTAGGGCCGTCAATCATCGCGGCCTGGGCGGCTAATGAGTCGGCCTTCCTCATCACCACCGGGGTCAGGTGGGAGTCGGGGATCTCGACTTCCGGCAATCGGCTGCGCTGGGGCATCATGCTCCTCGTATTTGGGAGCGATGTTAGACCCCGGCCGGGGGGTAGGTCGTTGGGAAGGTGACCGAAGGTAGGCGACGGTGCCCGACCCCGGTCACCCCTCCCGGAAACGGGAGGGGGCGGGGGTGGGTGGTGCCTACCAACAGCGGGAATGTCGCCAGCCTGCTGCACCCGGACATTGTTGCTTTCAGGTGAGCTTGCTACCGGCGGTGCCTAACAACTACTTGTTGGTCGGGTGCGTGTCTGAGCGTCTCGGTCATCAACAATCACCTCTGACGATGAGCCAGCTCGGGGTGCCGTTGTTGAGCCCACCACCCTCCCGGCCTCCCCCACTGACGTTGGGGAGGTGACTGTAAGGAAGCGCGTGGGGAGGTAACCGTAGACAGGCGCGTAGAGGAGGTGACCAAAGGAAGGCAACCTGCTCGACCCCAGGTCACCCCTCCCGGAACGGGAGGGGCTGGGGGTGGGTGGTGCCCAACAACAGCAGGAATGCCGCCAGCTCGCTAGGTGGGAGATTGTTGCTTTCAAGGTGAGCTTGCTGGGGGCGGTGCCTAACAACTAGTTGCTAGCACGGTGCCTAACCCCGGTCACCGTGGGGGAGGTGACCGACTAGTCGCGCTCGTAGATGGAGGACAGCGAACGGGTGGCCTGGTCACGTAGCTCTTGCTCGTCAACGCCAGAACGCTCCATGCCACCCTCCTCAGGGCCGGCTGAGGTGACTGCCATCAGCTGGCTGGCGACACCCGCCTCCTCGAGAAGCGCCGCCGGCTCGATCCCGGCCGCCTCAGCGAGCACCTGCGAACCAACTTCGTCGATGTTGACGATTCTCGGCTCGGGCTCAATGTCCTCACCGGCGTTGTTTCGAACAACCACTGCCTGCAATTCTTCGAGGTCTCCGGTGTGATGACTGATAACGACCAACTCACCGCTCAGCAGCCGCAAGATCGACCCCGGGGGAAAGATCCCCATGAGGGAGATGAACGATCTGACGATGTCGGGGTCGAAGGCACCACCGGCACCCTGGAGAAGAAGCTGGAGCGCCCGATGCGGAGTTTCTGCGCGGCGGTATGCCCGGCGGGTGGTGATGGCATCGTAGACGTCCGACACGGACACCAGGCGACTGAAGAGGTGAGGCTGGGGGGAAGCAGACAGTCGCGGATAGCCGAGGCCATCGAATCGGGCGTGGTGTTCGAGGGCGATCGTGGAGGCGATCTCATGCCCCGGTCCGCCGGCCGCCAGAATTGCCTGGGCCCCTTCTTGAGGATGGAGAGTGATCTCCTTCCATTGCTCCCGGTCGAGCCGGCCGGGATAGTTGAGGATCTGTTGCGAGACCGCCACCTTGCCGATGTCGTGAAGGAGAGCTCCGGCACCAATGGGGATGAGGTCCTTCCGGGTGAGGCCGAAATAGTGGCCGGTGGCCACCGCCATCAAGCAGGTGTTGACGGAGTGGTAGAAGGTGTACTCGTCATGACTCTTGACCGTTGACAGTAGGAGGGAGGCGCCCGATGAGCTGATTGCCTGCTCGATCAGATCCTCCACCGCTTCCATTACCGGGCTCATTTCGAAGGTCCCCTCGCGGGCTACCCGGTGATCGAGATTTCGAAGCGTGCCGACCATGCCGGTGTAGGAGAAGCGAAGGTCTGAGAACGCCGAGTCGTCCTCCCCGTGGGTGAGGTGACTCTCGTTGAGTCGAATCGAGCCTCCAGACTCAAAGTCCGTGTCCAGCCCTGCCACGAAGCTCGCCAGCGCCACATAATCCTTGGCATCGGTGGGACCGACCAGGGTGATGGATTCAATATCCCGGTCGCTCAAGTCCTGATAAAGGTTGGCAAACATCAGCGAGGTGTACGCCAGCAATGTGCCATTCAGAAAGAAGGCGTATCCCTTCAGAGCCACCACTACCTCTGAAGCGTCCGCCAGGTTCTCGGCCGCCGCCCTCCCCCGCTTGAAGGATGTTTGGCAGTTGGGATGCTCGAGCGGGTACAGCGATAGCTGACTAACCGCGGCCCGCAAACCCTTGAGGAAGTCCTGAACGGCGTCCTCTTTCATGCTGCACTCCCCAGTACCGTCCGGGCCGCCCGCCGGGCGGCCCGGCGATGAGAGGCGATCAACAGAGGGCGACGGGCCATGTCCTCGAGGGCCTGAAGGGCACCTGGAGTATCCAGGTTGAACAGAACTTCGGCTATCTCGGGCCGGGCACGGTCCATGCGGCGGATGAGCATTGCGGCCACCAGCTCTTCCTCGAGGTTCGTCGCGTTGCTGGCGCGGAGAAGCAGGAGGGCCGTTTCGACCACCCTGTCGTTGGGGTGACTCAAAGACCGGATCAATTCGGTCGTTGCCTCCTGTGGCGCAATCAAGGCAAGCGCCCGCAGAGACTCAACTACGACCCGATAGTCTTCGTGGGCCGTGAGGGGCCGAATCCGCCCGACCCATCTCGTGCCTCCAATCTTGGTGGCAACGGTCACGGCGTTTCGCACTACGTACCACTGCTCTGCGGTAAAGAAGCGGACCATGGGAGCCGGATGAACTGCGGCGACGCCGGCCAAGATTCCGATTAAGGCTCGACGGGCCACCGGGCTTTCCTCCTCTGCCAGGCGCTGCATCAGTCGAGCTGTCGTTGGCTCTCCGAACCCGGCAAGAAGTCCGACCAGCGCCGGCCGCCGCTCCTCGTTCTGGAAGCTATCAACCAAGAGCTCGATTTCGGATGCGACGAATTCACCGAGCGCCTCCTCCAGGAGTTCTGTCTTGTGTTGCGTCGTAGCGCCTTTTCTTCCAGCGCCTAGCTGGGTCGCGGCGGCATCGAAATCCCCGGCGCGAACAAATTGCTCGATCCGCTCACACCACGCCTCCAGTAAGGGCCGCAAGCGGCTGCTGCGCTCCTCGACCTCCATCAGCGTGGTGAGGACGTAGAGCCCCATCTCCTCGTGACCTTTGAGCTCTTCTCGCAGCCGGCCCGCTAATCCACCGGAGGATCCGCCCAGGCTCCCGATGCCTTTGATCATTGTGCGGATCCGCTCTGCAGCCGATTGACGAGCACCACTCACATCGCGAGCCGAGCTGACCAGCGGCAGGAGCTCATCGGCGGTCCCCAGGTCCATGTCGACGACATCGCGCACGTAGGCCTCCAGCTCGACGAAAGCAGCCTCGTCGAGCTTTGATGCAAGATCGGCTAATTCCAGGCCGGCAAACTGGGCGAGCAGGAGGCCATGCAACCCCTCGTCCCGGT
>CAXMOO010000117.1:0-16552 GCA_964195005.1 uncultured Gammaproteobacteria bacterium | reverse complement strand
ACCCGCGGTACCGCAGCTCACCAGCATCTCCGTCGACGAAGCTGATGGCGCTCTGGCATCCGGCGGTATTGGCGAAGCCGTAATCGAGTGTGACCAGGTGGTGCTCAGCCCGCAGCTTGCCAACGTCGATGCCGACGTCTCCTTCCGATCCGGTCAGAGTCGCGAAGTTGACCTTCTTGCCACCGTCGGCGGTGATTTTCAGCTCTCCCTCGGAGGTGTTAAACATTCATTCTCCTTGCGGGCTGGAGGCGACACATTCGGCCCGGTGCGGCAATACTAACTCCGACAATGCTGCTCCCCCTCGTAGGCCCATAGTGATTGACCAAAGAGCCAGACCCTTCTTCAATAAGTACTTGATCGACCCCATTGCCAGGCTCCTGGTGTGGGTGGGGTTGAGTGCACCCACGGTCACTGTGAGCGGATTGCTGCTGGTGGTCTCCGGTGCTGTGATCCTGGGCCTGGGGCACCCGGTGACCGGCGTAATTTTCATAGGCCTCGGCTCGCTACTCGACGGTATCGACGGCGCCGTGGCCCGGCTCACCGGCACCGCATCTGACCGGGGGGCCTTTCTCGACACAGTCTCGGACCGCATCGGCGAGCTGGCTATGTTCGGTGGCGTGGCCTGGTTCGTTGCCGAAGACGCCACCCTCGTCCTGCTTACGGTGCTCACGCTCGGGAACTCGATGCTGATTCCCTACATCCGGTCGAAGGCCGAAGCAGCGGGAGGCGAAGGCAAAGGGGGCCTCATGGGCCGGGCCGAGCGCATCATTCTGTTTTGTGCGCTCGCGGGGCCTGTCGGCCTGGACTGGTGGGGGATGGAAGCGATGTTGTGGCCCATGGTGGTCCTGACCGGGATAACGGTTCTGCAGCGCTATTGGAAGTCCTGGTCACAGCTTTCGTCATGAACCGCCTGCGGCACTATCCGGGGTATCTGGCTTACCGGATCTTTTCCGGCTTGTTCGGGCTGCTTCCAGAGCCGGCCATGCGCAAGACTGGAGAGGTGCTTGGCATCGTGGCCTTCTACCTGGCGCCCGGGCGAAGACGCATAGCGGAGGCCAATATGCGTCGGGTGGTGGGCCCCGACGGGCCACTGCGCCGATTGACTCGCCAGCTGTTTGCTTCGTACGGGCGCTATTGGGCCGAAACCTTCTGGGTGCGTCCCCGGCGCCTGGACGAGATGATGAGTCACACCAGCGTCGAAGGAATGGAGCACATCCGCGAGCTCAGAAAACATGGCGGGGTCATCCTGGCGCTGCCGCATCTGGGAAATTGGGAGGCAGCCGGCCTCCAGGGGGCTGCCGACAACCTGGATTTGGTGGCGGCGGCCGAAGCTCTGCCCAATCCGCTGATCAGCAGATGGTTCATCGACCAGAGGGCGCTGTTCGGAATCGACGTTGTTCTGGTGGAAAAGGGAGCTTCCACCAGATTGTTGAGCCTGCTGCAAAGCGGCAGGACGTTGGCGCTGCCCTCCGATCGCGATCTGAGCGGCAGGGGGGTGGCGGTCAAGTTCTTTGAAGAGGAGACCACCTTTCCGGCAGGGCCTTTTGTGCTTTCCAAACGGACCGGGGCCCGGGTGGTCCCCGTCGCGACGTATTTTCGTGAGACCGGACGAGGGCATGAGTTTGTTGTTCGACCACCATTGCGGGAGGGCACCATTGAGGACATGGCCCAGGAGCTGGCCGGGCACTTCGAAGACTTCATTCGGGCCCGGCCGACTCAATGGCATGTGCTGCAGCCGCTATGGCCCTCGGATCGAACGGATCGTTCTTGAGGATCGCAATGGTGTCGCCGTACAGCCTTGATCACCCCGGGGGCGTGCAAGCGCAGGCCGGGCTCCTCGTGGGATGGCTGCGCTCCGAGGGCCAGGAAGCCTGGCTCGTGGCGCCGGGCTCGAAAGGTGGCCCTGAGGGGACGGTGTATCTGGGGCATGCGGTGGGCGTCCGAACCAATCGATCGGTGGCACCGGTAAGGCTGTCTCGAGGCACGGCCGCGGCGGTCGAAAAGGCGATTGCCGGCGCCGACGTCGTTCATATCCATGAGCCGTTCGTGCCGGCCGTGGCGCTGGGGGCGCTGCGTGTGCCCGCGATAGCCAAGGTGGGCACCTTTCATGCCGACCCGGGACGTGGAGTTCGCTTTCTCTACTCGCTGTTGCGTCGGCGCTGGTCGAGCCTGGCGGGGAATCTATCGGTCGCCACCGCCGTGAGCCCGGTGGCGGCTGAAGCCGTGAGCTCGATCGTTGGCCCGGTGCGGATCATTCCCAATGCCATAGACCTAGGTGAGCTCACGGTGCAAGTCACCCGCCACCCTCTGCGCGTCGCCTTCCTGGGACGCGACGAGCCCCGCAAGGGCCTCGGGGTCGTCCTCGAGGCGTGGCCGGCAGTGCGTCACCTGGTTCCCGGGGCCGAGCTGGTGGTCATGGGGTCCCGGCGAGAGGCCCGGTCCGGAGTTCGTTTCCTCGGTGAAGTTGACGATGCAGCGAAGATGCAAGAGCTGGCAGCGGCCGCGGTGTTCGTTGCACCCAACACGGGCGGAGAAAGCTTCGGATTGATCCTTCTGGAGGCGATGGCAGTCGGATGCGCGATCGTGGCTTCGGATTTGGCGTCTTTTCATTACGTCGCCGGGGACGCCGCCACCTACAGCCCGCCCGGGGACGCACCTGCACTTGCGAGGACTTTGGGAACCATTCTGCGCGACCAGGATGTCCGATCGGAGTACCAGCGTCGCTCGAAGGACCGGGTGAGGGCTTTCGATCGGCGCCAGGTTGTTTCCGACTATCTAAAGGTTTACGCCGAGGCCGTCGAAATTGCAGGCAGGTAACCTCCCCCCTTACTTGTGAGAATGCGCTTCCTCCTCATATCGTTAACTCTGGTGGCCGCAGCGTGTGGTCCCGGAGCCGACGCGGCTACCGAACCGGTAACCAACCCGGGGCCACCTGCCGGCGCCACTGTCACCACAGCAACCACGACTACGACGACTACGACGACGCTGCCGCCCACTACCACCACGACGATCGATCCCGGCCTGTTTCAGCCGCTAACCGGATTGGTGGGCGACGGGGTTGATCGACAAGTGCTGATCGTCAAGATGTCTAATGCGTCGGCGGCCCGTCCGCAGCGTGGCATCAACGATGCCGACCTGGTGATGGAAGTAATCGTCGAGGGTGGGGTGGGGCGCTGGCTGGCTGTCTTCCACACCGACTATCCGGAGATCGTGGGGCCGGTCCGCAGCCTGCGCGAGGTCGATCCCAAGCTGATCGCGCCATTCGATGCTCGAGTCTTGCACAGCGGTGGGGTGTCGTCGGTGCGGCGGTCGATCGCCGAGGTGGCGTCGGATGAGGGTGATGGGAGGATCGCCGGCTATTTTCGTGAGCCGGGCCGCGAATACGTGTACTCGCTCATGTACGACGCGACCCAACTGCCGGACAACAACTGGGGCGGCGAAGTCCTGCCGCTTCTCGACTTTGACTCCCGCACGCCGGTTGGAGGGTCGCCGGCCGAGGGCATTCAGGTAGTGATGTCCGGCGCCAACCAGGTCGGTTGGGATTTCGACCACGGCGCCTATCGCCGCTATCAAGACGGCCGCGACGCCGTCGACGCGTTCGACAAGCCGATCTCGGCCGATTCCGTGGTCGTGATCTTCGTGGAAACCCTTGACACCGGGCGCAAGGATTCGGCTCTGGCCGAAGTCAAGGACTACGAGGTCACCGGCACCGGCGACATGGTGCTCTTCCGTGGCGGGCAGGCCTTCGAGGGGGCATGGATTCGCGACACGCAGGAGGAGTTCTTCAGGTTCGTCGACCTCGCCGGCCGTCCGCTGTCCCTTCCTCCCGGCCGCACCTGGATCCACGTGACCCCGCTAGAGGGCACAGTTTCGTATTGATTTAGTCAGCAGTCAGCAGTCGGCACAGATTCTGGCCGATTGCTGACTGCTTCCTCACCAGATCTGCGGGGGTTCGGTAACATCAGTGGATGGAAAAAGGAACCGACCGGGTAAAGCGTGGTCTCGCCGAAATGCTCAAAGGTGGCGTCATCATGGACGTCGTCACCCCGGATCAGGCGGTGATTGCCGAGGAAGCCGGGGCCGTGGCGGTTATGGCACTGGAACGGGTTCCGGCCGACATCCGGGCGGACGGCGGCGTTGCTCGCATGTCCGACCCGGCCATGGTGGAGCGCATCCAATCTGCTGTGTCGATTCCCGTAATGGCCAAGGCTCGAATCGGACACTTTGTAGAGGCGCAAGTGTTGCAGGCGCTCGGTGTCGATTACGTCGACGAAAGCGAAGTGCTAACGCCGGCCGACGAGGAGCACCACATCGACAAATGGGCATTCCAGGTTCCTTTCGTATGTGGCGCACGCAATCTTGGTGAGGCCCTCCGTAGGATCGGCGAGGGTGCGGCGATGATCCGTACCAAGGGTGAGGCCGGCACCGGCGATGTGGTTGAGGCGGTCCGGCATTTTCGGGCTATCTCGGGCGAGATTGCCCGACTGACCACCCTCAAAGATGAAGAACTGATGGCGGCCGCTCGAGACTTGCGGGCCCCGCACGAACTGGTGCTGGAAGTTGCCGCAACCGGGAAGCTGCCGGTGGTCAACTTTGCCGCCGGCGGTTTGGCCACTCCGGCCGACGCCGCCCTGATGATGCAGCTGGGAGTCGATGGGGTATTCGTAGGCTCAGGCATCTTCAAGAGCGCCGATCCCGCCCCCCGGGCGAAGGCGATTGTTGAGGCCACCACGTTCTTCGCAGACCCCAACATCGTCGCCAAGGTCTCACGTGACCTCGGCGAGCCGATGGTCGGAATCAACGTCGACCAACTTCCGGAAGGCGAGCGCCTGGCCGACCGGGGCTGGTAGCGGTGCGCCTGGGAGTTCTTGCTCTGCAGGGAGATTTTCGGGAGCACGCCGAGCTCATCAAGCGAATGGGCCTGGAAACCGTCCTGGTGCGTCGAGCCGAGGAACTCGACTCATTAGATGGTTTGGTAATCCCCGGTGGGGAATCAACCACAATCGGAAAACTGGCAGATCGTTTCGGCCTGGTTGGGCCGCTGCGTGACGCCGTCAACTCTGGAATGCCGACTCTGGGAACCTGTGCCGGGATGATCTTCCTTGCCGGCGCAACCACCGGTCCCGCTCAGGTCCAGCTTGGAGTCCTGGACATTGTCGTGGAGCGCAACGCCTTCGGGCGCCAATTGGAGTCGTTTGAGACCGACCTGAACGTGGCCGGGTTGGTCGAACCAGTTCACGCGGTCTTCATTCGCGCCCCGGTGGTGGAGAAGGTGGGAGCTGAGGTCGAGGTCCTGGCCGTGGTCGGCGACCAACCGGTGATGGTGCGGCGGGACAACATTGTGGCCACCTCGTTTCACCCTGAGCTCACCGGCGAGGATCGCATTCATCGCCTGGCATTCCTGGGAGGAAACTGATGTCTGGTCATTCCAAATGGTCGTCCATCAAGCACAAGAAGGGTGCGAAGGACGTCAAGCGGGGCAAGATATTTGGCAAGTTGACAAAGGCAATCGAGATAGCTGCCAGGGAAGGGGGTGCCGACCCGGAAGGAAACCCGGCGCTGGCCAATGCCATTCAGAAGGCGAAGGACCAGAGCGTTCCAAGCGACAACATCGAGCGCGCCATCAAGCGTGCCACCGGTGACGTTGAAGGGGTGATCTACGAAGAGATCTGGTACGAGGGTTACGCCCCGAGTGGGGTGGCCCTTTACGTCCAGTGCCTGACCGACAACCGCAACCGGGCGACGTCGGATGTTCGCTCGACATTCACCCGCAACGGCGGAAGCCTCGGGGAGCCGGGCTCGGTCGCCTATCTCTTTACGCAGCGTGGCTACCTGCTGGTATCTGGTTCGGAAGACGACGTCATGCTCGCTGCACTTGAAGGCGGAGCCGAAGACGTCCGGCCCTCGGGAACGCAATGGGAGGTTCTGACGAGCCCAGGCGATCTACCGGCAGTCAGAGCGGCCATCGAGGCCGCCGGCCTGGGAATCGAGAGCGCCGACATCACTCAGATGCCGTCAACCGACGTGCCCGTAGATGCATCTTCGGCAGCACAAGTGCTCAGACTGGTGGATGCGCTTGATGATCTCGATGATGTCCAGGCGGTCTACGCCAACTTCGACATACCCGACGAGGTAATGGCGGAGGTTCTTTAGCGATTGGGTGCGCCCCTCCCTTGGCTTGGGGAGGGGTCGGGGTGGGTCGTTCTCAACAAAGGCAGTCGTGAGCGAGCACTGATCCGGGGAAGATCGTTGCTGCACGTTTCACGCTGGTCGGGTGGTGCACCGTCAACCCACTTTTTTGTCCGGCCTTGTGTGCGCTGAGGGCTTGGTGCGCGCGGTGCCTCATTGTGTGTCATCGATGCCACGCGTCCAACACTCTTCGGAGGGGGCCGTTGGTGGGCACCACCCACCCCTGCTCGCTTCGCTCGCTTTCCCCTCCCACTCCGCTGCGCTACGCAGGAGGGGTCTTTTGGGTAAGGGGTGGGATAGCTGATTCTTAGCAGCGGCGGTTGTGTTTCTTCTCCTCCACCACGGAGTGGGGGAGGCTGGGAGGGGGGTGGTTCCCAACAACGGCGGTCGTGAGAGGGCACTGATCCGGGGAAGATCGTTGCTGCACGTTTCACGCTGGCCGCGGGGTGAACTTTCAACGCACTTTTTTGTCCGACCTTGTGTGCGTTGGGGCTTGGTGCGCGCGGTGCCTGATTGTGTGTCATCGATGCGACGCGTACAACACTCTTCTCAGGGTGCCGTTGGTAGTTGGACCCACCCCTGCTCGCTTCGCTCGCTTTCCCCTCCCACTCCGCTGCGCTACGCAGGAGGGGCCCCGGGGGCGGCCGCAATGATGTGGTCGAAGTTGTCGCGTAAAGCGTGAGCGAGCCTGCGAGTGTGTCGGGCCAGCGAGCTGGGAGTGTTGATCCAGGCGTCGTCGGACAAATCGTGATCAATCCCAAGGGAGTCGAGCCAGGCCTGCAGGGGCTGATAGCCGCTGTCGTTGAGGGCGATGTCGATCGCCAGCTGATACTCGCGGTCGCCGTAGCGGAGTCGGACCGGATGCTCGGGCCCGGAATACTCGAGGACCGCCCGGAAAGGAAACCGGGCCATCGATGGCGAGACGGCAACCGGCTCGCCGTCTTCGAGGTTGAAAGTCGCCGCCGGGACGGGGTGCAAGTGGTGGTCGGGCCCGAGGAAAGCTAAAGCATCATGGGCGACTATTTCGAAGGCTTCCAGCAACTCCTGCGTGTCCGGGTTCTTCACCTGAGTACATGCTTTCGTGCACATACCGATACTTTCGTCACGCTCAGTGGTCAGTTTGAGAGGTTCTCCACCAGGACATCTGGTCGATAGAGGTTCCAATCCCGCTGATGTTCCTTGGTCACGTCACGGGCCCCGTCTATGCTCCCAAACATATGTTCGTATTGGGAATCGATCCCGGGTTGTCGGTTTGCGGCTACGGCGTGATCGAGCATCTAGCCAGTGGAGACAGGGCGATTGCCGCCGGAGTCATGCGCACAGACGGGTCCCGTTCTGTTGCCGAGCGCCTCAATGAGCTTCATCGAGATCTGAGTGCCCTAACGTCAGAGCACCAGCCTGAGGCGATGGCTATCGAGCAGACATTCACCAACCGCAACCTGATGACGGCGATTTCGGTCGGCCGCGCCTCCGGTGTTGCGCTCCTGGTGGCTGCCCAGGCCGGCATCCCGGTCTTCGAATACACACCTTCCGCGGTGAAGGCAGCGGTGGCCGGCTACGGCGGAGCCTCCAAGGATCAGATTCGATATGCGGTTGCGAGCCGACTACGGCTCCCGGCTGAGCCGGAGCAGGCAGATGCCGCCGATGCGCTGGCGGTAGCGCTGTGCCACTCGCAGCAAGGCAAGGGAATGGCGAGGATCAAAGCCGCCACGGAGGCGCGATGATCGGCCGGGTACGCGGAACCGTGGTGAAACGAGGGGCCGAGTCGGTATTGCTCGAGGCCGGAGGCCTCGGATACGAAATCACGGTTACTCCCCGGGCCCTGGTCGATTTGCCCGCTGTGGGAGAGGAAGCGGTTCTCCACACCCACCTGCATGTGCGAGAAGATCAGCAGGTACTTTTTGGCTTCGGCTCCGACTACGAGCGAGACATGTTCCGTGCGCTGCTTGGCGCCAGCGGGGTGGGTCCCAAGCTGGCGATGGCAATATTGGCGACCCTGCCTCCGGCTGATCTCCGCGGAGCCGTGGCGTCCGATGACGTCACGGCCCTCGAGTCGGTCCCCGGAGTTGGAAAGCGAACTGCTCAGAAGCTAATCCTCGAGCTACGGCCCCGGCTCGAGCTCGGCGAAGGTGAGCTTCCCGGAGCAGGCACCGGGCTGGCCGAGGTGCGCGACGCTCTCGACGCCCTTGGCTTTGGCAGCGGCGAGGTTCGGGAGGTCTTGCGGGCCCTTCCCGCCGACGCACCCGCCGAAGATTTGCTGCAGCAAGCGCTCCAGGAGTTAGGGCGCACATGAAGGAGGAGGGCCTCCTTGCCGGGACCCCGCTTCCCGAAGACTCGCATTTCGAGGTTGGCTTGCGCCCCCGTGACCTCGATGAGTTCATCGGGCAGGAGGCGTTCAAGGAGCGGCTCAGGATTGTCATCGAGGCGGCACAAGCTCGGGGGGAGCCGCTCGACCACGTTTTACTTTCAGGGCCACCGGGCCTTGGCAAGACCACTTTGGCGGGGATCCTCGCCAACAGCATGGACGCCCAGTTTCGGATTACCTCGGGACCCGCGTTGGAGCGCCCCGGCGATCTAGCAGCGGTCATTACCAATCTCGATCAGGGTGATGTGCTGTTCATCGATGAGATCCACCGCTTGCCCCGCACGGTGGAAGAGGTCTTGTACCCGGCGCTGGAGGACTTTGCGCTGGACATCGTGGTCGGTAAGGGCCCGGCCGCGAGGTCGATCAGGCTCGATCTGCCGAGGTTCACACTGGTGGGTGCCACCACCCGGCTGGGACGAGTCTCCTCTCCGCTGCGAGACCGGTTCGGTTTCGTCGATCGACTGGATTACTACGAAGACGACGACCTCCGGTGCATTGTCGAGCGTTCTGCGGCGATCATCGGCGTGGAGACCACTACCGAAGGGGCCGCCCTGATTGCCGGGCGAAGCCGGGGCACTCCTCGCATCGCCAATCGCTTGCTGCGGAGGGTGCGGGATTACGCAGCGGTTCGGGGCGACGGCGTGATCGACGAGACATCTGCCGATCTCGGTTTGAAGGCTTTCGAGGTGGACGAGGCAGGTCTCGATCGGGTCGATCGGGCCATTCTCTTAGCCATTGTTGAGAAATTCGGTGGTGGGCCGGTTGGGCTCACCACACTGGCCATCGCAGTCGGCGAGGAGCCCGAGTCTCTGGAGGACGCATACGAGCCGTTCCTTCTACAGCGCGGCTTCCTACAGAGGACACCCCGGGGACGGGTGGCTACCACCTCCGCCTATCGACACCTGGGCGTTGCCCCGCCCGAGGCAGGCCAATCCACCCTCCTGTAGCCGCCCTTCTACTCTGAGGCCGATGCTGGTGGATAACTTTGACTACGACCTGCCCCGGGAAGCGATAGCCCAGGTACCGCTCCAACACCGGGATGCCTCGCGTCTACTCGTTACTGATCCGCTGCAAGATGCCAGCTTCGGCAAGCTCCCCGGCTTCCTACAGGCCGGAGATCTGCTGGTGGTCAACGCCACCCGGGTGCGAGCTGCCCGCCTGGTCGGCCGGCGCCCTTCCGGGAGAGCGGTTGAGCTGCTCTTGCTGGCCCCGCGGGGAGATGACTGGGAGGCGCTGGCCAGGCCGGCTCGCAAGTTGGCTCCGGGACAAGCCCTCGACTTTGGCGAAGTCACCGGTGAGGTCGTGGCCCTGGATACCGGGGGAAGAGTGGTGGTTCATCTGCGAGGTCAGCCGACCGTGGAAGCCGCCATCGCCCGGGCCGGGAGCGCCCCCTACCCGCCTTACATCAGAAGCGGGCCGACCGATCCCGAGCGGTACCAGACCATCTACGGTGACCGCACAGCCTCGGCGGCGGCCCCGACGGCCGGGTTGCATTTCACCACGGAGCTGCTGGGACGCCTGGAAGATGGGGGGATAGAACTTGTCTCGATCTATCTCAACATCGGTCTCGACACGTTTCGGCCGATCACCACCTCCCGGCTGGAGGACCACGTGATGCACTCCGAGAGTTATGAGATTCCGCCACTTGCCGCCGGGCGTATCGCGGCGGCGAAAACGGACGGACGACGGATCGTAGCGGTGGGAACCACAGTTGTGCGGGCTCTGGAATCTGCGGCTTCCGGCAACGGAGTGGCGGTCGGAGCCGGGTCCACCGACCTGTTCATCAGGCCCGGGTTCAAGCCGCGGGTGGTCGATGCCCTGGTAACCAATTTCCACATGCCGCGCTCGAGCCTCCTGGTTATGGTGGCGGCTTTGTACCCGGCATGGCGCCAGGCCTATGAGCATGCTGTGGCCGAGGGCTACCGGTTCTTGTCTTTCGGGGACGCCATGTTCATTCCCCGTCTCCCATGACCGGCAAGTGGGAGTCGGCAGGCCGCGACGGCTTGGCCCGGCTGGGCCGGCTCCACACTTTCCATGGTGTTGTCGACACACCGGCATTCATGCCGGTGGGGACCCGGGCGAGTGTGCGAGCGCTTGACAGCCGAGACCTCGAAGAGCTTTCGGTGCAAATGGTGCTCGCCAACACTTATCACCTGATGTTACGTCCCGGGGCGGACATCATCGCCGCGCTGGGGGGATTGCACGGCTTCGCGAGCTGGGACGGCCCGATCCTCACCGACTCCGGCGGCTACCAGGTCTTCTCGCTGTCGCCGCAGGTTGACGAAGACGGGGTGGCCTTTCGGTCAACCTATGACGGTTCCCGGGTGCACCTTCGCCCCGAGGAGGCGGTGGCGGTCCAGGAGTTGCTCGGAGCGGACATAGCCATGCAGTTGGACGTGCTGGTGGGGCTGCCGGCTGATCGTGACAAGCTGGAGGGGGCTATGGAGCGGACGCTGCGTTGGGGAGAGCGCTCGCTGGCGGCGCATAGTCGCGATGACCAGGCCCTGTTCGGCATCGTGCAGGGCGGCACCGACCCCGAGCTGCGAGCTCGCAGCGCCCAAGCAACCGCCGCGTTGGGATTCGCCGGCTTTGGGATTGGCGGCCTTTCGGTCGGCGAGCCGCCGGCAGAGCGCAATCAAGCTTTGACGGCCGCGGTCGAGCATCTTCCCGCCGACAAAGTCCGCTACTTGATGGGCGTGGGTGACACCGATGGAGTTCTCGATGCGGTAGCGCGCGGCGTTGACTTGTTCGATTGCGTGTGGCCAACCCGACTAGCCCGCCACGGGAAGGTGCTCAGTGCGGGCGGAGATTATTCGATCAAGCGCGCCGAAAATGCTGCCGACCCGGAGCCGCTCGAAGTCGGATGTGGTTGCCTCACTTGCCGCCGGTACTCGCGGGCCTATCTGCGTCATTTGCGGGTAACCAGCGAGCTGTCGGCCCATCGTCTCCTCAGCTTGCACAATTTGCATTACACGCTCGACCTGATGGCTGCGGCCAGAGAGGTGATCAAAGCCGGTCGCTTCGAAGAGTTCAGGCGCGAACGCGCCACTCAACGCCAGTCCTAGCCTACGATCGAGGCGCAATGTTCATCGCACAAAGCTCATCCAGCGGCTCAGGCTTCACCAATCTCGTGGTGATCGTTGTCATCTTTGGCGGCCTGTTCATGTTTATGAGCTACCGCCAGCGAAAGCGAGGGCGGGAGCGTAACGAGTTTCTTTCCACCTTGAAGTCCGGGGACGAGGTGCGCACTTATGGTGGGGTTGTGGGGGAGATCGTCAGTATCGATGACGAATATCTCGTGATTGTGAGCGAAAACACCCGGCTCCGAGTAGTCAGGGCGGCCATCGCGGCCAGAGTCGAAAACCCGTGACTGCCTGGCAGGAGAGCCGGGCGCGCGATGACGAGCCGGTTAAGAATGTAACGCTTCGGAGGATCGTTTCAGTGCTGGTGATGGTGACCGTGGCGTGGGGAGGGCTGGCCGCAGTTGTCGGCTCCGGGTCGACTCCCAAGCTGGGCCTCGACCTGGCGGGTGGTTTCTCAGTCGTGCTCCGCGCTCCAGAGGGTGCCACCAGCGATCAGCTTGACCAGGCGGTGGCGGTCATGCGCAATCGCATCGAGGCCCTCGGGAACGTGCAGGAGCCCGAGATTCAAGTTGGGGGCGGTAACAGCGTGCTGGTTCAACTCCCGGGCGTAACGGACCGGGAGCGGGCCCTCGAGGCGATCGGCTCGACCGGCCAGCTCTCCTTCAGGAAGGTCTTGGCTGATTCGCTCTTTTCTGACCTGGGTGAGCCGATCGATCCTGCCAGCGACGATCCCAACAGTGAGGCCGTCCTTGCCCAGGTCGACAGCGATGGCGTCCCCCAGCCTGACCTGCTCGTGGGCCCTGCCTTCGCCCTGGGGAGTGACATCAGGTCTGCCGATGCGCAGTTTGTGAATCTGGAGTGGTCGGTCTCGGTTTCCTTTACATCCGACGGAGCCGACAAGTTCGCCGTAGCTACCAGGGAACTGGGGTCGTTCCCTGCCGATGATCTCCGCAGGAGGTTCGCCATCGTCCTCGACGGGGTTGTGATTTCCGCGCCCCGGGTGGCTCCCGACGAGGGGATTTCCGGCGGGAACGCCCAGATCACGATGGGAGGGGCTGAGGATCCCGAGGCCGAGGCCAAGGATCTCGAGATTGTTCTCAAATTCGGTGCGCTGCCGATAGTGCTCGAGCGCGAGCAGGACCAGTTCGTGTCCGCCTCTCTCGGTAAGGACTCGCTGAACGCCGGATTGGTCGCCGGCTTCGGTGGGCTGGCACTGGTGGCAATCGCGATGGTGTTCTACTACCGCGTTCTCGGGGTAATCACCGTGGTGGGCCTGTCGATCTTCGGGTCACTGGTTTTCGTCGCTTACTCGGTCCTCGGATCGACCCAGGGGCTGACGCTGACGTTGGCCAGTGTGGCCGGGATCATCGTGTCGGTAGGCATAACGTCTGACTCTTACATTGTGTATTTCGAGAGGGTCAAGGAAGAGATCCGCCACGGGCGCACCGTCGAAGATGCCGCCGGCGACGGCTTCAGCCGAGCCTTTCGCACCATCCTCACTGCCGACTTCGTGTCGTTCACCGGAGCCATCCTGTTGTGGTTCCTCGCCATCGGGCCGGTGAAGGGCTTCGCCCTCGCGTTGGGTCTGGCGACGGTGGTCGACGTGATCGTTGCCTACTTTTTCACCAGGCCGGCGGTGGCGATATTGTCGGAGTCACGGTTCGGCGACGGCGGACGGTTCAGTATGCGGGGCGCGAGCGGCGTCGAGCTGGCGGAGGCTTCCCCATGAGCCTCTTCTCACGCTTGTACCGGGGCGAAACCACCTTCGACTTCGTAGGCCGCAAACGCATCGGTTTCATTATCTCCACTGTGCTCTTGAGCGTCTCGGTGGTTTCGCTGGTGACGCTCGGGTTGAATCTTGGCGTCGATTTCGAGGGGGGGACGGTGATCGAGGTCGAGAACCCGGCCGATGCCTCTGTTACGGATATCAGAGATGTCCTGCGCGAGTTCGGCCTCGAGTCGGCCACGATTCAGTTGACGAGCGGTGGCAACGTCAGCGGCGTCCGGGTCGAGACGGTGGTGATTGAGCCTGCTCAAGAGAGCCTGGTTGTGGCTGCGATCGCCGCGGAGGCCGGTGTCGACTCCAACGATGCTTCTGTCACCTCAGTGGGGCCATCGTTCGGTCGCGAGGTGACTCGCTCGGCGGTGAAGGCTCTCGTCATTTTCCTCCTGGTAGTGGCGGCCTTTATCACCTGGCGCTTCGAGTGGAAGATGGCTCTGGCCGCGCTCACGGCACTGCTGCATGACCTCCTGCTCACGGCGGGCGTGTACTCGGTTACCCAGTTTGAGGTCACACCCTCTACGGTCATAGCTATTCTCACCATCCTCGGTTATTCGCTCTACGACACGGTGGTGGTGTTCGACAAGATTGTCGAAACAGTTCAGATCAGCGAGGGGAGGTCCTCGCTGTCGGGAGTTATCAACGGATCGATGAACACCGTGTTGATGCGATCACTCAATACATCACTCACGAGCTTGTTGCCCGTCGGGAGCCTGCTCTTCGTCGGTTCGTTCCTGCTGGGAGCCACCACACTGCGCGAATTTGCCCTGGCGCTTTTCGTTGGCATCGCGGCCGGCACCTACTCCTCCATCTTCATTGCCGCGCCGCTCCTGGCGACATGGAAGAGCCGGGAACCGGAATGGCGTGAGCTCGAGGGAGTCACCGTTGCCCCTGCCGTCATTGCTTCACCACCCAAGCCCAAGAAGAGCCGGACCGCAGCAACCCCCCGGTCTGAGAAGACGGCAGAGAAGCCTGCCAAGAAGTTGCCGTCCAAGCCTCCCGTTTCGCCAGACGAAGTGGATTTGCCGAAGAAGGCGCCGGCCCGCCCACCGGCCCCGGGTGGGGGCGCGATACCCCGGCCCCCCCGGAAGGGTCGTAGGCGCAAGAGATAGACTCCTGTGATGAAGCGCCTAACCGAGTTCATCCGCAGGGCTCAGGTTCCCGCAAAGGGGTCAGGTCATCATGACTGTTGAACCTGACACGGTTGAGAGCGTTTACGCCCTGGTTCTCGAGGCATATGTGCGGCACCATCCCGGGGTGAGCACAGAACGACTCGAGGATGCTTTCGCGTTGGCGAGCGAGGCCCATGCCGGCCAGACCAGGCGCACCGGAGAGGACTTCATCTTCCATCCGCTGGCAGTTGCCGAGATGATTGCCGACTATGGGCTCGACGAGGACACTCTGGTAGCCGCCCTTCTGCACGACACCGTGGAGGACACCGGGGTCACGCTCGACGAGCTACGAGATCGCTTCGGTTCCATGGTGGCCGATCTCATCGACGGCGTCACCAAACTCGACCGGATCGACTTTGAGGACCGTGACGAGGCCCAGGCGGCCAACATCCGCAAGATGGTGATCGCGATGGCGGACGATGTACGCGTCCTGGTGCTCAAGTTGGCCGACAGGCTCCACAACGTCCGCACCCTGGCCCCGTTCGACCAGGCCAAACAAGAGCGAATCGCTAAAGAGACGCTCGATATCTACTCGCCGCTTGCCCACCGATTGGGCATGCAAGAGATAAAGCACGAGATGGAGGATCGAGCGTTCGCGATTCTCCATCCCCGGCGTAACGAAGAGATCTCTGAGCTGCTGGCCAGGCGGGCTCCGGCTCGGGAAGGCGTTATTGAGGCCGCTACCCGGGAGGTGTCTGCCGCGCTGAGTGCCGCAGATGTCAAGGCGGAGATCGCAGGGCGTCCCAAACACCCCTACTCGATCTATCGCAAGATGGTGGAGACCGGCCATGACTTCGAGCAGATTCATGACCTGCTCGGCATCCGCATCATCACCGGCAACATCGCGGATTGCTATGCGGCTCTCGGCGTGATTCACACTCTGTGGCCTCCCGTCCACGGACGCTTCAAGGACTACATCGCCACTCCAAAGTTCAACCTCTACCAGAGCCTCCACACCACAGTGGTCGGGCCAGGAGGCAAGCCACTCGAGATCCAGATCCGTACTGAGGAGATGCATGCCAGAGCCGAGCGAGGAGTAGCCGCCCATTGGAGCTACAAGGAAGGGGCCGACAGTGGCGACCTGCCGTGGATGGCGGACATCCACTTTCTGCGGGACACCTTCGCCGATCCCGAGGAGTTCTTAGCCGGCCTCAAGATCGAGCTGTATCGGGATGAGGTTTTCGCCGTCACGCCGCTTGGCAAAGTCGTGACTCTTCCCAAGGGGGCCACGCCCGTCGACTTTGCCTATGCAATCCACACCGAGGTAGGTCACCGGTGTGTTGGAGCCAAGGTCAACGGCAGGCTGGTTGCGCTGAGCACCGAACTGAGCTCGGGCGACATCGTCCAGATCACAACGTCCAAGTCGGCTCAGGCCCACCCGAGCCAGGACTGGCTCAAGTTCGCCAAGACCTCGCGAGCTGCCGCCAAGATCCGCCAATGGTTCAATCGGGAGCGCCGCGAGGCGACCGTCGCCAAAGGCAAGGAGCAGATCCACGACGCGGTTTCGCGAGAGGGACTGGGCCTCAAGGCCGCCCGTCGTGATCGACTGCTGGAGGAAGTTGGCCACGGGCTGAGCTATCAGGACCTCGACTCCCTGTATGCCGCGGTGGGGGAGGGGAACGTCTCGGCTCACTCGGTGGCCGCCCGCCTCGCCCGTGAAGTCCGCCCCGAGTCGGACGAGGACGCCACTGAAGCCGACCTCCTGGAGCCACCGCGGCCGCGAACCGCGCAAAGGCTCACCCCGGCGATAATCGTCGAAGGACAGCAGGATTTGGCCGTACGCATCGCCCGCTGCTGCGCTCCCGTGCCGGGGGACGGGCTGGTTGGGTTTGTCACCGTGGGCGGGGGAGTGTCGGTTCACCGGACCGACTGCACCAACGTCGGCGACTTGACGACCCGCGCTGAGCGTATGATCGACGTGACGTGGTCCAAGGAGCGCACCGGCACTTTTGCGGTTTGGATC
>CAXMOO010000116.1:0-8353 GCA_964195005.1 uncultured Gammaproteobacteria bacterium | reverse complement strand
CATAGAGGTCGGCGGCCAGCCGGACTCCGGGCGTTGTAAAGAAGTGAACGGTTTCCATTGGCACCGTGCTCGTGTGTACTCGACTGTACCGAGGTCTCCGGCGCGGTACCGGGTCTAGAGTTCCGCAGGTCGACCCAACGGGATCCGATGAAATATCTGCGCCCTTTCGTAACCAACCTGCATGAGGCTCCGCGGCGACCGCTGCGGGGCAAACGTGGTGAGTCGGTCCGCCTGGTCGACGAGGAACAGGGTTCGGCCCGCAATGTTGACATCCACGTCAACTATCTGGCGCCCGACTCCGGCCCGGGACCGGCTCACTACCACGAGCGCGCTGAGAACATATACGTCGTGCTCGCGGGATGCTTGGACGTCGAGGTGGCGGGGGAGGTTCGGCATCTCGAGCGCGATGACGTCCTGTTTATCCCTCCCGGCATGGTGCACCGAACCAGCAACCCGGGAGAGGACACCGCACGGTTCATCGAGGTCTACGCTCCGGCCGGGAACGACTTTCACGTAGTTGAAGACGAAGGGCCCGGTTGATGGAGATCGGTGTTCTGCTTCCTCACTTTGGAGAGCACGCCAGGGTTGAAACACTCATCGAGGGAAGCCGCCTCGTCGAGGACATGGGCTATGACTCGCTGTGGGTGCGTGACCACATCCTCTGGACGCCCCACGAGATGGAAGGTTCGGATAGGACGTTCATCGAACCGTTGATGACGCTGGCAGCAGTCAGCGCCGTCACCACCCGTGTGAAACTGGGCATGGCCGTGCTCATACCCATCCGCTGGCCCCTCAAAGTCGCGCAAAACCTGGCGGCCCTTAGCGTCTTGTCCAACGGCCGCGTGATCGGCGGTTACGGTCTCGGTAACGACCCGGCCGAGTTTGGCGCTGCCGGCTTCCGGCGGGAAGACCGGGAAGAGATATTTGCGGAGACCGTCGACATCATGCGAGCCGTGTGGACGTCGGACGACGTGTCCTACCAGGGCAAGGTCTTCACCTTGGAGCACATAACGCTCGAGCCGAAACCGGTGGCACCGATCCCGCTTGTGTACGGCGGAACTACCCAGGCTTCGATCCGGCGTGCCCTGACACACATGGACGGCTGGATGCCGGGCCGGATCCCCCTTGCCACACTCGATGCCCGGCTTAGATATCTCGAGGAGCACAGTGCAGCAGCGGGCAAGAGTCTGATGGTCGGAGTTGTGCCGATCGTAAAGGTCCATCGGGATCGTGAGGAAGCGCGAACCGGCATTGACGTTGCTGCTCTTGCCAAGAGCTCGTCCGGCGCTAAGTTCTGGCTCCCTCCCGCTTCCGGCTCATTCAGCACCATCGAGGATCTGGAAGGTCTGGTGATCGCGGGAACGCCGCAGGAATGCAAGCACGAGCTGGCGAAGTTTGCCGAACGAGGGCTCGACTACGTCGTGCTCGATCTACGGCTCGATTTTCCCCGATACCTTGAACAGCTCGAGCTGCTGGCTGAGGTCGGACTGGACGAGCTCAAGCGATGACGGAGGGAGTTGGGCTGGACCCGATAGATCCGCTGGAGTTGGCGGCCGGTATCTTCAGTGACGAGGAGCTCGGTGCCTACCGGGCGGCCGGATACGGACAACAAGCCAGGCCGGGGTCCCGTCCGGCGCTTCTGGTTGTGGATGTCACCTACGCATTTACCGGCGATCGCGCCGGTGAAGAGGCGTATCCACTCTCTTGTGGTGGGGCAGCATGGGAGGCAATCGACCAGATTAGAAGTTTGCTGGCAGCCGCCCGCGGGGCCGATGTGCCCGTGATCTATTCGCGTAACTCATCCCGGAGGACCGATGCGGAGGCGGGCGGATGGTCGGCCAAGCTCGAATCGGGCGAGGAGCCACCCCGCTCCCATCACATCGTGGATGAGATTGCTCCCCTTTCCGGCGAGCTAGTCGTGACCAAGGCCAAACCGAGTGCATTCTTTGCTACTCCGTTGGCCACCTGGCTGGTCAAGCTGGGCGTCGACACGGTCTTGGTAGCTGGAGGCTCAACTAGTGGGTGCGTGCGGGCAACGGTGGTCGATGCGTTCTCCTGGAACTTCAATCCGTTCGTGATCGCCGAAGCCACGTTCGACCGGAGCCCAACTTCCCATCGAGTCAACTTGTTCGAAATGAGCCAAAAGTACGCCTCCGTGGTCGGCAGTGAGCAGACGCGCGCTTACCTCAGTACGGTCAGGCCCGGCTTACGTCACTAGTGCAGGACACGACAAGCAACCCCGACCGTACACCACTTGAGCGCTGGTTCTCCAGGCGTGTAGTCACCAAGCTTCCTCAGGTGGTGATCGGCTCGAGCCTGCTCGGATTCGGTGTCGCCCTCATGGCGTCTGGCCGGCTCGGGTTCGGGCCCTGGTCGGTGTTAGCCGAGGGAGTCGGCGAACAAGCCGGCATCGGGCTTGGCACCGCCGATATTCTGCTTGGCATCCCGATCCTGTTCGGGTGGCTTATCGTCCGCGAGCAACCGGGGATTGGCACGCTCGTCAGCGCATTGGGAGTGGGGCTGATGATCAACGCCGGACGGGCGATACTCCCTGAGCCACAGGCGATGTGGGTGCGTCTTCCCATGACGTCGCTTGGCGTGATTGTGCTCGGTATCGGAGTGGCGCTGTACCTGGCAGCCGATCTCGGGCCTGGGCCTCGTGACGGTCTGACAACCGGACTCCATCACCGGCTCGGATGGAGCATCCGGTTGATAAGAACCATCATCGAAGGTCTCGTGTTGGTACTCGGCATGCTGCTCGGCGGTACGGTAGGAGTCGGCACCCTGCTCGTGGCTTTCGGAGTCGGGCATGTCATCCAGGCCGGCCTCCGTATATTCGACCGCGAGGGTCGTGTCATGCAGGCGAAGCCCCCGGCGCGGCCTGACCTGGCCGGCTAGCCGGCTGCCTCCTCAGTTGGCCAACTTGCGCAACTCCGGGAGCAGTTCTGAACCCACCAGCGCAAGGGTGCCGTCGGGGTCGGTGCTTGCGATCTGGACGGCCACGTAGTCGGCTCCCATCTCGACAAGTGGCCGGTACATCTCCAACAACTCGTCGACCGAGTTGACGATTGAATACTTGCCGAGAATCTCGTTCCGGTCCATGGCGTCTGCCTGCTCACGGAGGTCCTTGGGGTCGACCGCCTGCAGCCGTCCCGGGGCGCGCAGGCCTCGCATGCTGCCAAGAGCTTCCCAGGCTTCGTCGTGGTCCTGTGCCAGGACACACCAGCGGGTGGCCATGATGTGTCCCTCTTCCTTGCCCTTTTCCTTGGTTCCTGCGTGGAAAGGATCGATGACTCTTTCTTGAGTTTCGGCTGGGACCTTGACGCTGGTGATCAACCCATCTGCGTGGCCGCCCGCGAACGTAGCCGACTTGGGCCCGCCCGCCGCCATCCAGATCGGGATACGACTGACCGGGGGGCTGTACAGCTTGGCTTTGTCGGCCACGTAGTACTCACCTGCGAAATCGAGCTTCTCGCCGTCAAATAGCCGATGCATGATCTCGAGCGCTTCTTGCATCCGCCCGATGCGCTCTTTGTAGCCGGGGAACTCAAAGCCCATCGGACCCTCGTTGATATTCTCTCCCGTGCCGACACCGAGGATGAACCGTCCCCCCGAAAGCCGGTCTACGGTTGCAGCCGCCTGGGCGATGAGCGCCGGGTGGTAGTGAAACAACGGGCACGTGACAGAAGTCGCAAGTTCCACATGACTGGTTCGGGCCGCCACCGACCCGAACCACGACCACACGAACCCGGCAGCAGAGACGTCATCCACCCACGGATGAAAATGATCCGATCCGAGCACAACGTCAAAGCCAACCTCTTCGGCCAACACCGCCTGGTCGACCAGGACCTCTGGCTGATAGGACTCGTGGCTACATAGCCATGCGAATTTCATGTGTCTCCCTTCGAGGGTCTAGCGGAAGGCCGGCGTGACGGCCGACGCGAATTGCTCGAGTTGCTCGAGCAAGTGATCCACCGTGTGATAGATGAACTTCATCTCGTAATGATTGACGCCGGCCTCGACGTATCTGGCGATCTTTTCACCGACGTCATCGGCACTGCCGATCAGACCGGCGTTGGCGATCGCCTCCTGGGTGGCAGTGTGGTCGAAGCCCTCGGTCAGCACGTTGAGTGTCTTCTCGGCCGAGGAGATAGCCTCGTCGCGGGTCTCTGCAAGTGAGACGTAGACCTCAGTGGCGATGTCGAATTCAATTCCGCCCCTGCCCTTTTCCTCTGCCAGCTCGTTCAACGCGGCGATTCGGCCCGGGTACTCCTCGGGTGGAATCCAGGGCGGGATCCATCCGCTGGAGAATTCGGCGGTGATATCCATGGCGGTCGGCCCGTGTCCCCCGGTCCATATCGGCGGATACGGCTTCTGGACCGGTTTCGGCCAGATCTCCGTCTCCTCAAAGCTGATGTACTCCCCCTGGTAGGACGGAGCGTCTTGTGTCCAGATCGCCTTCATCGCCCGCAGGTAGTCCCGGGTGACGTGGTACTTGGTCTTTCGCTCAACACCGAGCACCTCGAAGTCGACGTTGTGAGTGCTGGCGGGAGCTCCGGTTCCGATTCCCAGAATGAGACGCCCGTCGCTGAGCACGTCGATGTTGGCTACTTGCTTGGCCGCAACGATCGGATTGCGGTACGGCAAGCACAACACGGCGATGCCGAGGCGGATGTCGCTCGTGATTCCGGCCAGGAACGCCAGGTTGGTGAGTGACTCGAAGAATGTCGGTGGAGCGTCGGCCGCCTCGATTGCTTCACGAGAGCCGCACGAAACATGATGCTGATCTTGAAACGTTGTCCAGGCGATGAAATCATGCACCCAGAGGGCATCAAACCCGAGCTCCTCCGTACGGACGGCACTCCGACGAATGTCTTCGGTGTTCGCTAGCGGGCCTGCCACGGGGAGTCGTACTCCGAACTCCGGCTTCTTCGACATGTCTCATACTCCTGTTAGGCGGTCGCCAGACCTTACTAAGTGGGCGTAGGCTCAGTCCAGCGTGAACCCCGTCCTTGCAGCAGCAGAGTGGTTGGCGGCCCGGCGGCCCCATTATATCGAGCTCCTCGAGCAGCTGGTGACGACTGAAAGCCACGCCGCACACCCGGATGGAGTCGCATTGGTCGCCGACACGGTGATAGCCGAATTGGCACCGCTCGGTTTTGAGTTCGAGCGGACGCCCCAGTCGGCGTTGCCGGTGACCGACCATTGGTTGGAAGAACTCCTCTCACCCGGCGTGTCTTACAGCGGGCTCGGTGCAACCTATTCGGGGAGTTGTCCCGGAGTCGGAGCAGGCAGGCTGCTGCTGCTTGGAGATCTCGACACTGCGTTTCCCGTAGGAACGCTTGCCGACTTTCCCTTCCGGGTCGATGGCAACAACGCCTATGGGCCCGGCATTGCTGACATGAAAGGCGGTCTCGTGGTCCTGGTAGCGGCCCTGGAGGCGCTCCACCACATCGACTTGGCGACGCCGGGCATTGACCTGGTGCTGTCTGGCGATGAACAGGCCGGCAGCCTCGGGTCTCGACCGGTTATCGAGCGTGCGAGTGAGGGGGTCGACTGGTGCTTGTGTGTCGAGTGCGCTCGCCGGGGAGGCAAGCTCATGGCGGCCCGTGGTCACATTGGAGTGGGACGGTTGATTGTGAAGGGAGTGGAGGCGCACACCGGCAGTGCCCGAAGCGAGGGTATCAACGCGCTCGAGGCTGTCGCCCGCCTTGTGATCGCATTCAACCGGCTCACCGATCCTGAGGCCGGCACTCTCGTAACCGTCACGATGGTCGAGTCCGGCCGTCGCCGCAGCATCGTCCCTGCCCACGCGGTGGCGACCGTAGATATCCGTACACGAGCACCGGACCGCTGGGAGGCCGTCACCACCGCGATGCGGAGCCTGGCCGAAGAAGAAGAGCACAAGAGTGGCGCCAGGATCGAGCTGCTCATGCACAACCATCGGCCGGGAGTCCTTTGGGAAGGCGGCACCGATCGGATGTTGGAACTGGCCCGGGAGGTGGGGGGTGAACTGTCCATTCCAATCGAAGCCTTCGAGTCGGCGGCGGCCGGGAGCTCGGCCTTTCGTCGATCGTCGACTCCGACCCTGGACGGCCTGGGCCCGCTCGGGTCCGACCTCATGACTGTGCAAGAAAACATCGACCTGGACAGTCTCGTGCCCCGCGCGGCGATGCTGACGGGAATCATTCACCGCCTTCCCGGTCTCCTCAGGCTGTGACCAGACGGGGCTCGAGTGAGAGGCCCTGATGGAGGGTTGGGGTGGTCGGTGCCCAATCCTGGGCCCGGCCGGCGATGTACCGCCCAAACCCGGGCTCACCCAGCACCTTGCCGTCTTTGGCTATGACGGTTCCCCGCAACATGGTCAGGACTGGCGCACCCGTGAACTCCCAGTCGACGTACGGCGTCCAAGCCGACTTGGACTCCATCTCCTCGTCCTTGGGCACTACCTTCTTGTTCGGATCGACCAGAACGATGTCGGCTTGCGAGCCGGGTAGGACCGCGCCCTTTTCGGGATACACCCCGATGATGCGAGCCGGCGTCTCGGTGAGCATCTGTACGAGTCGTTCCAGCCGGATGTTGCCGTTCTGCACGTCGGTCAGCATCACCGACAACAGGTGGTCGAAGTGGGGCGCCCCGAAGGGCCCGATGAGTGGATCCTCTTCCATGAGCTTGAGGTCATCAAGGGTGTGGGGAGCGTGATCGGAGTCGATGATATCGATGGTTCCATCTTCAATGGATCTCCAGATCTCGGCCATACGATCGGCATCTTTGGTGACGGCGCCGCCCGGGATGGCGCGGGCTCCCTGGGCCTTGATGTCGACGTCCCGGAGGTGGAAATACTTCGGGTCGGCAGCCACTGTGACCCCGACGCCCGCCGCTTTGGCCTCCCGCAGCAACCGGAGGCTGCCGGGAGCGTGAGTGTGCACAACCTGGAGTCGGACTCCCGTGTCCCGCTGTAGCTCGAGGAGCGTGGCAACCGCCGTGCGCCACACAACGTCGCGCGTGTACACCGCACTGAATGTGTGGATATCGCGCGGAGCACCTCCCGCTGAGGCTTCCTCGTAGAGATACTCGAAGAGTGTTTGCGCGAATGGGTGCACTACACAGGGCAGGCCGGTCTCGGCGATGGCTTGAAACGTCTGGTAGAGCCGGCCGGGATCATCGAGCGCAAGTCGGGGATCGTGTGGGTAGCCGCCCGTTACCTGGAATATCTTGAACCCGGTCACGCCGGCTTTGGCAAAGCCCTCGATCTGGTCGAACTGCACCGGACCGACGAAGTGGCCCCAGTCGATGAGGCACTTCTCGGCGGCAAGGGCCCGTTTCTGCTCGAACAGCTCCACGGTGGTGGTGGGGGGCTCGACATTCGGCATGTCCACGTAGGTGGTGTATCCACCCACTGCGGCCGCCCGCGAGGACGACACGAAGTCTTCCTTGTATTCGTATCCGGGCTCGCGGGTGTGGGCGTGCAGGTCGATGAGACCGGGAAGCACCCAGAGGTCGCTGGCATCGATGTCGGTGTCGGCGGTGACCGCGCTGTCCCTCGCCAATAGAGCGGAGATGTGCTCGCCTTCGATTAGGACGTCTGCTTCAAGCGGTCCGGTCGGAGTCTGAATCACGCCGTTGCGAATCCGTGTTGTCTTGGCCAAGAACCCTCCTTCTCGCGATTCGGCCAGAGTAGTGATGGCTCCTTGGCGATGCCACCAGACCGGAAGAGGCGCGTGGGACGCTATGCGGCTTAGCCGGAGGCCCGTGGCCGGAGGGCACGCCCCGACCAAGGACGATCTTGCGATCGCCACATCGACGCATCCACGACACGCTTGCGGGTGGTTCGAGCAGCTAGCAGTTACCGGGATCCTGGTCGTGGATGATGCAGAGCTGGTATCAGCCTCCTGGAGGTTCTGAAGCGCATAGAGGGCAAGCAGGCCTGCAGGTGTGGCACCAATTTGACTCAGACAGCAGGTCAATCAGTCAGGGTCGAGCGTCCGCACGGCAAAGACGCCGACTGTTTCTCCTACGCCCTTCACGATCTCGCTTGTCTCGGCAACGTCGAACGACGAGAGGAGGCTTGCTACCCCCGGCATCTCATAAACATCTCCTGATAGAACGATTTCACCGGGGCCGGCCAGTTGTTGCACCCGGGCGGCGATGTTGACCGACTGGCCGAAGTAGTCGATCTGGTCGTTGAGGGACACGGCGATCGAATGGCCACGATGGATGCCGATCTTGAGGATTAGCTTTGAGGAGTTCGTCTGGTTGAAGTCCTTCAGTGCCGACAGGCTGGCAATGGCTGCCCGGACGGCGTCAACCGGAGTCACGAAAGTGGCCATGATGGCGTCCCCTATGGTTTTCA
>CAXMOO010000115.1:0-4158 GCA_964195005.1 uncultured Gammaproteobacteria bacterium | reverse complement strand
GACAAACGTCATCTTATCCATCTTGCGGGCAAGAAAATAGAAGGCGGTGATGGCTCCGGCGGCGTTGGCCATCATGCTGGCTAGCCCGGTAACCCAGCCGGCCATAAGTCCGAGGGCGGGGTGATGCATCACCACCCCCATCATTCCGGGAGAGCAGCGCTGCAGGATGGTCAGCAGCATGAGACCGAGGATGAGCCATCCGAGAAAGAGGGTGAATTGCGCATCCGGGATATGCGGCATGATCCACCAGCCGCAGACGACGCCAATCAAAGTGGTGGGCAGAAGCTTGAGCAGATCCTGCCAGTTGGCGTGACGGCGATAGAGATACACCGCCACGATGTCGCCGAAAATCATGAGAGGAAGGATGACTCCCGTTGATTCTTTGGCAGGAAAGATCTCAGCGGCGAAGAGGATGGCAACAAGACCGAGGCCGCCGAATCCGGTCTTGGCGGCGCCGACACAGAGGGCCGCGGTGATCGCGAGGACCCAAACGATGGGGCTATGATAGTCCAACTTGGTTGCCTTCGACCTTTACTGGCTGGCGAGGCTGATGCGGTGACGTTGCAGGGTTGTGCCGGTGGCCTCTTCGTAGCGGGCCACCGCGATATTGTAGTCGGCCATGGCCCGAATCTCCGAGATCTCGGCCCGAGCCAAGTCACGCTGGAACTGGAGGATTTCGAAAGTGGTGGTGGCTCCTGCCATCAGGCGGGTCTCTCCTGCCGCAAGGGTTTCGCTGGCAAGTTGACGGGCCACCTGGGCCGCCTCAATCCGCTTAGTGGTTGTCTCCACCTGTCCGGCGGCATTGTCGGCTTCGACAAGGATGCTCTGCTCGAGGCGCTTGAGTTCGACCAGTTGGCGAGCTACCTCAAGCTTGGCCGTTTCGAGGTTACCTTGACCGGTGCGGTTGGGGATGGGGACGCTGAAGATGCCGCCGACTGACCAGGCCAAGGTATCACTCTCCACCGTACGGTTGACGCTGTTGGCAAAGTTGCGGTCGAGGCCATTGCTGCCAAGGCTAGCCACGAGGTCGAGTTGAGGCAGGGCGGCATTGCGGGTGAAGACCACGTTGATTTCTCTTTTCTGCAGTTCCAATATGGCTTGGCGGAAATCGGGTCGATTCTGCACCGCCGCGGCCAGATCGGCTCGGCGGTTGGCCTTGATCCCTGGGGCCTTCGGAGGAGGAATGATCTCCAAGCGGATGGAGAGAACATCCTCGACCCGGTTGGTCACCAGCTGCTTGAGGAAATTCTCGTCGTCGGCCTGCTGACGCTCGGCCACCAAAACCAGTTGCTCGCGCGCTGCCACATCGGTTTCGGCCTGGAGGACGTCGAGGGGTGACATCACCCCGATCTCGGCCCGCCGGTTGTTGTCTGCCGCCAGTTGGGCCGCGAGAAATCGCGAACGACGCTCGACCTCCACATTGCCAGCGGAAAACCACAGCTCGTTGTAGATCTCGGCCACTTGGGTGACCGTACGGATGACCTGTTTGCGGTATTGCCAGGTAGATATGGCGGCATCGGCTCGCGCCAGTCGTACCGAGGCCAAGTTGACATCGGTGCCGAAGCCCCGCAAGACGGACTGGGTCACGCTGAGGCCGGCAAAGTTGCTGTAGCGGTTGAGGTAGTCGCTCTGGGAGCTCTGGCTTTTCTCCACGGTCACCCCCAATTCGTAGTCCATTCCCCAGGGGGTGGTGCCGCCGATATTGGCGTCGGCGAAGTTGCGGAGATCCCGGGTGTAAAGTCCCGGTCGGAGCAGGCCGTCGGTCACATTGAGCCCGGCCAAGTCCTGCTCATTTTCATTGTAGGTGTAGGCAAGGGTGAGGGATGGGTCGAACTTTCCCTCGGAACTGCGCAACTTGGCTCGGCCGATCAGGGGATCGTAGGAGGCGCCTTCGATGTCGAAATTTTTCTGGAGAGAGAGTTCCACCGCTTCGGCATAGCTGAGCTTAGCGACGTATTGCCCATCTGAAGCTGCCCCGACCGCGAGAGGCCAGCCCAGCAGGACGATGAGAAGGAAGTGTCGTGGCATCATTTTATTCGTAGCGCAGGGCAGAAATAGGATCGAGGCGGGAAGCCCGCCACGCTGGGTAAAGGCCGCTGAGCACTCCGACCGAAGTGGCGAAGATAACGCTGATTACCACCGCTTGGAACTCTACTACCGGAGGGTTGTCCATCGGAGCAATCAAGCCGAGGATTTGGAGCAGGATAAGTCCGGCCCCCAGACCGATGATCCCTCCAAGAACTCCGATGACGGTACTTTCGGCAAGGATTTGGAGGAAGACGTCGCGGCGTCGGGCTCCCACGGCAAGCCGTACCCCGAGTTCGCGCACCCGGGTAGCCACGCTGGCCAGCATAATGTTGGCGATACCGATGCCACCGACAAGCAGGCTGATTCCGGCAATGAGACCGCCACTCAACTGGGTCGCCCGCAGGCTGGTTTCCATCCGCTCAAACCAGTCCTCGCGGGTTTTGAAGTCGTAATCGTCGATTCCACGGCGGGTTCGCTGGAGGATGGATTGGACCTCGGTAATGGTTTCTTCGAAGCGGCTCAGATCACGAACACGGAAACTGAGGTCGTTCAACTGGGCTAGAGCCAGTGGGGGTTCGTCCTCTTCGCCGGAGCGAAACTCGTGGTAGAAGGTGGTCAAAGGAACGATAACTGCCCCGTTTTTCCAGCGAAAGGGGTCGCGTCGACGCCCGCCGCGCCCGCTGCCTGAGCTGGCCTCGCGCCGACGCTTATCTTTTTCTCGTTCGTAGAGAGTCAGCACGCCGGCCACGGTGAAGGGGCGGCCGTTGATAGTGATGACCCGTCCGGTGAAGTCCGCACCTGTTCCGTATTCGGCGGGCCATAGCTCACGGACTTTGCCATCGCCTAGCACGACAACTCGGCTGCCTCTTTCAAGATCGAGGTCGGAAAGGAAGCGCCCCTGAGCTACTTCGTGCTGCATCACCTGGAGAAGGTCGGGCCAAGCTCCGGAGACCCGCCCGGTGATGGTCTCGCCATTGGGAGCGGAGAGGGTTCCTCCGGCCTGCATTTCCGGCGAGACATGGGAAATGAGTTCCGTCTGGGCGCGGAGGGCCTCGGCATCAGCGAGGGTTCGCCCCGGAGAGAGGGAGGCCAAATCGGTCAGTTCGAGGGAGACCTCCTTGTCGATAATCCCGACTCGCTCCAGCCCTCCAATCTGCTGCATCGTTTCGCGCCAGCCAGCGGCGATACCCCCAGTGAGCCCGAACATGGCGAGGAGGCTGGCCACCCCGAGAATAATACCCAGCATGGTAAGGAAACTGCGGAACTTGTGTTCGCGGATTTCCTGCAACCCGATGAGAGCGCCGGCGAGCCAGTTCATGGGGCAGAGTCCTTGATGATGAGCCCGTCACTCAGTTCGATGATCCGGGCAGCCCGGCCGGCCACCGCAGGATCGTGGGTGACCAAAACAATGGTGCGTCCTAGCTGGTGCAGCTCGCTTAGGAGTTGGAGGACTTCAGCCCCATTGCTGGTATCGAGGTTGCCGGTTGGTTCATCAGCTAGGATGAGGGCCGGTTCATTAACCAGGGCACGAGCCACGGCAACACGCTGGCACTGTCCTCCACTAAGCTGCGAGGGACGGTGGGTCAGGCGGCTGGTCAGGTTGACTTTGGCGGCAGCTTCCCTCGCCCGGCGGTGGCGTTCCCCAGCCGAGACCCCTGCGTACACGAGGGGAAGCTCAATATTCCTCTGCACATCCAAGCGTGGGAGAAGGTTGAAGGCTTGAAAGACAAAACCAATGCTTCGGTTACGCAGTCGGGCGAGGCGGTCAGAGCTGGCGGAACTGACATCTTCGCCCGCTATGGCAATGTGTCCGGAAGTAGCGGTGTCAAGGCAACCAATCAGATGCATTAGGGTGGATTTGCCACTTCCACTCGTGCCGGTGATGGCAACAAACTCCCCCGAGTCAATCTGCAGGCTAACCCCGTCTAGGGCGGCTACCGGGTCTGGTTCGATACCGTAGATTTTGCGGACGTCGCGTATCTTTACCGCGGCGGGAGCGTCAGGAGTTCCCATCATCCGGCTTGGCTATGAGGATGCGGTCGCCTTCTTTGAGCCCTTCCCGTATCTCGGCGTAGAAGAGGTCGGTCGCGCCGACATCAACAGAGCGCTTCTCTACATCTCCGTCCCCCT
>CAXMOO010000114.1:0-1502 GCA_964195005.1 uncultured Gammaproteobacteria bacterium | reverse complement strand
ACGACGGGACGTGACCCAACCGAGGCTGGAGCTATCTGCTCAGCTGGCGTCAGTCCGGCCGACAGGTGGGTGCCGCCACAACCACATGATCCCTCCCAGCCGGTTATGTGCGTCTGAGAGTCGAGTCGGGCGATCGCTGGGGCGTTGTTCTGTGCGGTCTACAGCGCCTCTTGTTGGGCCAGTTTGAGGAGACGGCTCTCCTCGAGTAGCCGGCGGTTTCGGTATCTCGTCGGGTGATGGACCCCGATACGTACCTCTGGTCGGGGTTGCTTGTCATGAGGGGCGTCCCCCGACACATAGCTACTCTGGTTGTCAAGGGCCCACCGCCCAGAGGTCGGGTGGCTGTGCTCCCGGAGGCGACGTTGGGCAATTTCCACAAGATCAGCGTGGGCGAAGCAGAGCTGATCGCACTGCAGGATTCGTGGATCAGGCGAGAACCGGGCGGGTTTTTCGTGGGCGTGGACGCCGATGCCTGGGAGCCGTATAGAGAGTGGCTGGATGACGACGGGTTGATGGCCCACAACTTCGGTAGCTTCCTCATCCTCAGCCATGGGAAGAACATGCTTGTCGACACCGGCCTCGGCCAATGGCCCAATCCGCTGGACCTGCAGCAACCTCCCTCCCTGCTCAAGGTCATGCAGGAGGCCGGGATCTCCGCGGGCGATATTGATCTCGTCCTGTTCACGCACCTGCACTGGGACCACACCGGGTGGAATACCCGGGGCGAGGAAGGCGCCTTCGAGCTGACCTTCCCCAATGCCCGATACGTCGTCCAGCAGAAGGAATTCGACTACTGGACAGGTCCCGGCGACAAAACGACCAGCGCACCCGACTACGAGCGCGTGCTGGCACCCATCATCGCCGCTGACCGGCTAGAGCTCGTGAGCGGCGAGTACACCGCCACCAGAGAAGTAGTGGCCGTACCGACCCCAGGCCACACGCCGGGACACGTGTCTTTCGCAGTCATCAGCGCCGGGAAGCGCGCCTATATTCTCGGTGACGCCGCTCATAAGCCCGTGCAGCTCACGGAGCCTGATTGGTATCCGGGATTCGACTTGGACCCTGTCGAGTCGACGAAGAGCCGCCACATGATCCTCGACCGCGCCGAGCAGGAGAACGCACTCCTGGCAGGCGGCCACTTCGCGTTTCCCAGCATGGGGTACTCCACCCACGTCGCTGGTCGCCGGACCTTCCAGTACGTGACCTAACCAGAACCCAACCCAACCGGCCGGCAATCGCTCTTAGCGTCAAACGATCTCCGCGAGGATCTTCTCGGCGGCTTGTGAAATGAGGTCACGGGACGTCGAAAGCGAGCAGATGTCCTCGCGCCCCGTCTCCGTTCTTGTTGAGAGGACGTGGCTTGCCATGACGCGGTCGCCGACGACGCGACCTACGAGTGCGCGCGCCTCCTCAAGGCTTGCCAGGGGCCTCGAGGTAACCAAGATGTTCTCCTCCGCCTGCTCTTTACTCATCGTGTGCCCAATGATGAGCTGATGCACGTT
>CAXMOO010000113.1:0-11123 GCA_964195005.1 uncultured Gammaproteobacteria bacterium | reverse complement strand
CGCCGGCCAAGGCACCTGCCAAGAAAGCGGCTGCCAAGGCGCCCGCCAAGCCGGCCACCAAGAAAGCGGCTGCCAAGCCGGCCGCTGAAGCTGAGCCAAAACCCAAGCCCAAGAAGAAGCCCCTCGAGGCGGAGGACAAGTAGATGTCAAAAACCAAAGGTGCAGGATCTACCAGAAACGGCCGGGATTCCCAATCCAAGCGGCTGGGGACGAAAGTATTCGACGGTCAGTTCGTGACTGCCGGGTCAATCGTGTTGCGTCAGCGAGGCACCAGGATTCATCCCGGCCGCAATGTCGGCCGTGGGAGTGACGATTCGCTGTTTGCGAAGGCAGACGGAACCGTCAAATTCGGTGCTCGCAAAGGTCGGCGGCACGTCGACATAGTCGCCGGCTAAACCACCCGCCTGACCGCGCCTGCGCACCATGAGTAGCGGAGCTGTATTCATTGACGAAGCTGTCGTCTATGTGCGCGGCGGTGACGGGGGAGCCGGCGTCGCGGCATTCGAGAAGATACGCGGCAAGCCGGGCGGGAGACCGGCGGGCGGCTCTGGCGGCCGGGGCGGCGCGGTGATCCTTGAAGCCGACGAGTCCATCGCCAGTTTGCTGGATCTCAAGCGGCGGCCTCATCGGCGGGCCGGCTCCGGCACTCACGGGGAGGGCGATCTTCGCCACGGTCGCAGTGGCGAGGACCTGGTGGTCCCGGTCCCGCTCGGCACGGTTGCCCGCTTCGATGATGGCCGGGTTCTGGCAGATCTAGTGCACCATGGCCAGCGGGTCGTGGCTGCCACCGGAGGCAGGGCCGGACGGGGAAATGCCGGTCTGGTCACACCTCGTCTCCGGTCTCCGGGGTTCTCGGAGCAGGGTGAGTATGGAGAAGAGGTCACGCTCCGCCTTGAGGTGAAGCTCATCGCAGATGCCGCCCTTATCGGCTTCCCCAATGCCGGAAAGAGCACTTTCATTTCCGCCGTCTCAGCGGCCCGGCCCAAGGTCGCCGATTACCCGTTCACGACGCTCCAACCCCACCTGGGAGTGGTTGAGCTGGATGATCGCCAGTTCGTCCTGGCCGACATCCCGGGCCTCATCGAGGGGGCAGCAGAAGGCAAGGGCCTAGGCCAGGCCTTTCTACGCCACGCCGAGAGGGCCCGGGTCCTGGTCATCATGCTCGATCCCTCCTCTCTACAGACGGTGGATGTCATGGAGCAACATTCAGTCCTGGTTGACGAGCTTGCCAAGCATTCCTCCGATTTGGCCGCCAGGACCAGGTTGGTGATGGTGAGCAAGACCGACCTCGGTGAGGTCGGCGAGCTGCTGCCCCAGTTGGAAGAGGCGGCCGCCGCAGCCGGCATTCAGCTCTATCCGGTCTCTGGTGTCACCGGCGCCGGCGTGAAGCCCCTATTGAGCGCGATTCTCGAGGCGGTGGCAGTCGACCGGCGTGAGGCGCCGGATCGACTCGGATATGTTCTGCATCGCCCGGTGGATGACGGGTTCGCGGTTGTCCGCGACGGTGACACCTGGGTGTTGAGCGGACGGGCGGCCGAACGAGCAGTGAACCTCGACGATCTGGCGTCCTCGCAGGCCCTTGACTTCGTAGCCTCGCGCTTGGCCGGCGCCGGAATAATCCGGGCGCTCGAGGAGGCTGGAGCCGTGACCGGCGATGATGTGCGCATCGGCGAATTGTTGTTCGAGTTTTATCCCGTTCAGGATGAGTTGGAGGACGAGATCGAGTGAGGTACCGACTAGAACCGGGAACGCCGGTGGTGGTGAAAGTGGGCTCTTCGAGTCTGGCGGCCGTGGGAGGTGGCCTCGATTCCGAAGCGATAGGCCGCGTTGTCCAGCAGGTGGCGAACCTTTGGAGCGCGGGATACCCAACCGCCCTCGTTAGCTCGGGAGCGGTGGCAGCCGGGATACCGGTGCTCGGGACGACTCCAACCGACCTGGCAGGGTTCCAGGTAGCAGCGGCAGTGGGGCAGAGCCGGCTCATGGAAAGCTACATCGCCCACTTCGAGCGATCGGGCTTGATCGCAGGTCAGGTCCTGTTGACCAAGGATGTCTTAGCCAACCGGCAGCAATACCTCACCGCCAGGGAAACCCTGTCGCGGATGTTGGAGCTGGGAGTGGTACCGGTTGTGAACGAAAACGACAGCGTCGGGGTGGAAGAGTTGCGCTTTGGCGACAACGATCGTTTGGCGGCCGTCGTCTCCCATCTAGCCGGAGCCGGATTGTTGGTGGTCCTCACCGACACGCCTGGGCTGTTTTCGGGTGACCCCCGATTCGATGATGAGGCCCGCCTGATCACAGCAGTGCGCCACAACGATGAGGTTCTCGACGAGGTCATCCGCGGGGCGCCCGGTCCGCTTGGATCGGGGGGAGCCGCCACCAAAGTGGCCGCGGCTCGCATCGCCGCCTGGTCGGGCATTCCGACGGTGATTGCCGACTCGCGAGAGCCAGACGTTGGCCTTCAGGCTGTCTCCGGTGCCGAGGTGGGGACGTGGATTGATCCTCAGGACTCGAGTCTGCCGGCGCGCAAGCTGTGGATCGCTTTTGGCCAGCCGTCCGAGGGCACCATCGAGGTTGACGACGGGGCGGTGACGGCTTTGGTGGCCGGGGGTAAGTCACTGCTTGCGGTGGGTGTCAAGTCGTTGGCCGGAGATTTCGCCGAGGGAGCTGCGGTCGAAGTGAAGGATGCGCGGGGCTCGCTCATCGGCAAGGGCCTGGTGCGGTTCTCCGCCCAGAAGCTGGCGGAGGTATTAGGGCGGCACAGCTCTGAGGTGGGCGGTGAGGTAATTCACCGTGACGACCTCGTCATCCTGGTGGATCCTTCTGGTGGATGAGCGTGTTGGGGGGCGCTGCGGGCCGTGTCGAACCAGCCGCTTTCTGTAAACTGGCCCGATGATTGAGAAGATTGGCCGACAAGCCCGGGAGGCCGCCCGCGTTGTCGCTACAACGTCAACGGCGACAAAGAACGACGCTCTAGAAGCGATGGCAGCCGCTCTGGAGGCTTCGGTAGAGGAGATCCTGGCGGCCAACGCGGGTGACGTGACCCGGGCCCACACATTGGAGATCGGCGACGCCCTGATGGATCGCCTGACCCTGACAGATGCCCGCCTCGCGTCAATGGCCGCAGGTCTGAGGAAAGTGGCGGGCCTTCCAGATCCGATCGGTGTCGCCACCGGCGGTTGGACGATGCCGAACGACATTCGGGTGCAGCGCGTGCGCGCTCCGCTCGGAGTCGTTGCCGTGATCTACGAAGCTCGCCCCAACGTCACCGCCGACGCCGGAGGCCTGGCCTTCAAGGCAGGCAACGCAGCCATTCTCCGCGGCTCGTCATATGCCCTGGGCTCGAATCAGGCCGTCGCGGCGGCCCTTCGCTCTGGTCTGGAGTCGGCCGGCCTCCCGGCCGACGCCATCCAGCTTCTCGAGGACACATCGCGTGAGGCGGCCGCCGAGCTAATGCAGGCCACTGAGTGGGTGGATCTGCTGGTTCCGCGTGGTGGCCCGGGCCTCATCCAGGCGATGATCGACAATGCGACGGTGCCGTATGTGATCGATGGGGCAGGCAACTGCCACGTTTACGTAGACGAGGCGGCCGATCTCGAAAAGGCCAAAGCCATCACCGTCAACGCCAAGATCTCCCGGCCTGCTGTGTGCAACGCCGCCGAATCCCTCCTGGTGCATGAGGCGGTGGCTGCCAAGTTCATTCCCGAGGTGGCTGCCGAGCTCATCGAGAACGGAGTTGAGCTGCGAGGTGACGAGCTGACTCAGGAGCTTGTCCCACAAGCCGGCAAGGCCAGCGACGAAGACTACGGGACAGAGTTCCACGACCTCATCATGTCCATCAAAGTGGTGCCGTCGGTGGCGGCAGCCGTCGACCACATTCTCGAACACGGCAGCGGACACACCGACGCCATCGTCTCTGAGGACTATGGAGCGATAGACACCTTCGTGCGCGGTGTCGATTCGGCCGTGACCATGGTCAACGCCTCAACCCGCTTCACCGACGGCGAAGAGTTCGGCTTCGGAGCCGAGATCGGAATCTCAACTCAGAAGCTCCATGTCCGGGGACCGATGGGCCTGGAAGCCCTGACGTGCGAGCGGTACGTGCTGTACGGCACGGGCCAGGTTCGTTGACCACTTTTGCATCTCCTGGAGAGGTGGCCGATGCCCTGAAAGGGGCCGGTTATCTGTCGACCGATCGAATCAGCCAGGTTGTCTTCCTGGCAGAACGGCTCGAGAAGCCGGTGCTTGTCGAAGGTCCGGCGGGTGTCGGCAAAACTGAGCTCGCCAAGGCGCTGGCAGCGATTCATGAGCGACGCCTGATCCGCTTGCAGTGCTATGAGGGGCTTGACGAATCAAAGGCCCTCTATGAGTGGAACTATCGCAAACAGCTCCTTCGGCTCCAGGCCGAGACCGGCGACTGGGATACGGTCGAGGGCGACATCTTCACGGAACCGTTCCTCCTGGAGCGTCCGCTGCTGGAGGCGCTGCGGTCGGCCGAACCGGTGATCTTGCTCATCGACGAAGTAGACCGGGTGGAGATAGAGACTGAGGCGCTGCTGCTGGAGGTCCTGGCCGACTTTCAAGCCTCGATCCCCGAGCTGGGCACCATCGTCGCCCAGTCGCAGCCGCTTGTGGTGCTCACCTCCAACAACACCCGCGAGTTGTCCGATGCCCTCAAGCGCCGCTGTCTGTTTCTATACATCGATTATCCCGATGTCGAAAGAGAGCGAGAGATTCTCCTCACCCGCGTCCCCGAGCTTCCCCAGCGCCTCGCCGAGCAAATTGCCGGAGTGGTGCGCCATATCCGCAGCCTGCCTCTGCGGAAGCCGCCCTCGGTGAGCGAATCGATTGATTGGGCCCGGACGCTGTTGGCTCTTGGTATTGACGAGGTCAACGAAGGCGTGACGGTTGACACTCTCAATGTTCTGCTGAAGTACCAGGCTGATCTCGACAAGGTTGCCGGCGACCTCTCATGATCGGGGTTCTCACCCTTTTTGTCGGTGAGCTCCGCCAGGTGGGGATACCGGTTTCGATGGTGGAATCGATCGACGCCGCCCGGGCCATGGAGCATGTGCCGCTCGAGGACCGCCAGGCCCTCCGACATTCGCTGGCAGCGTGCCTGGTGAAGAACTCGCATCACCTCGATGCATTCGACGCGGCCTTTGACGCTTTCTTCTCGGTCCGCGTTGGGGATGACTCTCGGGCCGACGGCAAACCGGCGGCGGGCCCACTGTTACCGGGTGGCGGAGGGGGAGAGGGTGAGGTTGACATTGCCAAGCTCGTCGATGGGCTGCTTGGTGCATTGGCCGTCGGGGAATGGGGCAGCGTTCGGCTGATCGCCCGGCAATCGGTGGGTCTTCTGGCCGGTATGGCGCCCGGACGCCCGGTGGGGGGCCGCTATTACCGCTATCGGGTGTTGAGCCGCCTTGGTGTAGAGGGTTTTCTCGATCGACTGATGGAACAGCATCCTGAGGCATCAGGCCTCGATCGTCGACTGCTCGAAGACGAGTATCGACAACGGATCACCCGATTCGAGGATGCAGTCAGGGACGAGATTCAACGCCGGCTGGTGGATGATCGGGGTCCCGAGGCGGTTGCCCGGACCACTCGCCACAAGCTGCTGGAGGATATCGACCTGGCCCATGCCGGCCGGACTGAGATCGACCGTATGGAACGAGTAATTCAGCCCCTCGCCCGCAAGCTGGCTTCACGTCTTGCTCAGCGCAGGCGCCACCTTCGGCGGGGCCGCCTCGATGTGCGGAGTACGGTGCGACGCTCCCTCTCCACCGGAGGATCGTTTGCTGAGCCCCGCTTTCGCACTCCGAAGATCTCCAAGCCTGAGATCGTCTTGCTATGCGACATCAGTGGATCAGTGGCGGCTTTCGCCCATTTCACCATGCAGCTCACCTATGCAATGTCCAGCCAGTTTTCCAAGGTGCGAGCCTTTGCCTTTATTGACGGGGTAGATGAGGTGACGGGATTTTTCGCCCCGGGAGTGGATTTCCACGAGTCGGTTGTGCGGATAAGCCGGGAAGCGAACGTGGTCCATTTCGACGGGCACAGTGACTACGGAAACGTCTTCGAGCGCTTTTGGGAGCAATATTCCGACAGCTTGACTCCGCGCAGCAACCTCATCATCACGGGGGACGCTCGCACCAACTACCGGCCGGCTGGTGTCGAGGTGCTGGACAAGATGGCCGACGGGGCGCGGGCCGCCTACTGGCTGAATCCCGAGCCGACCCGCTTTTGGAACACCGGCGATTCAGTTATGCATGAGTATCTCGATCTATGCGACGGAGTCTTCGAGGTGAGAACCCTGCGCCAACTCGAGCGTTTCATCGAGGGGCTCTCGATCGCCAGCACAGTTCACTCAACGAGGGTAAAGATCTGATTTCAGCGGTCGATAAATATTTTGCAACCCACCAGGAACAAACGTGCCCAGTCGCATTCTGGTCGTAGAAGACTCACCCGTTATCCAACGTCTCATTGGGATGACGCTCAAGCCGGCGGGCTATGAGGTGGAGTTCTGTGGCTCCGGCACGGATGGGTTGGTTCGAGCCCGGGCTAGTCACCCAGATCTGGTGATCCTCGACATCGGGCTTCCCGGGATGGACGGCTGGGAAGTCCTCGAAGCATTGCGCGCAGACGAAGAGACGAGGAACATGCCTGTGATGGTGTTGACGGCTCACGGCCGTGCCAGCGTCCAGGACCAGGCCGACCTCAAGGGCGCCAACCTTGCCCTCTCCAAGCCCTTCGATCCCTCCGATTTCAGGGACGCGGTTGCGTCCCTGACGCAATCACAGGCCGCGTAACACGGGGGTCTAGTCACCTCCCTCAGTTTTCCATATGGTGCTGGGGTGCCTGTCTTGCTCGCCTTGGCGTTGCTGGTGCCGCCGATTGCCGACTGCTCGTCCCCACCAGGCCCGGTTGTGGCCGGTTACGCGCCGATGGGCCGCTATGCGGGTCACTGGGGCGTCGACTTCGGAGCTCTCCCCGGGTCTCTGGTACGGGCTGTGCTGCCGGGCACAGTTACATTTTCGGGGCTTGTCGTTGAGAACCTCTCGGTGACGGTGCATCACAGAGGCGGCATGCGAACCAGCTACTCCTTCCTTTCCAGACTGGCGGTGAGCCAGGGCGAGGTTGTGAATGGAGGCGACCTGGTCGGAGAGAGTGGCCTGGCCCACGGCACAGCGTCGTGGCACCTTTCGCTCCGGCTGGGGGATATCTACGCAGATCCCATGCAGCTTTTTGGCTGTCGCTCGTCACCGAGCTCGGCTCTGTGGCTGGTTTCGTTTACAAGCCGGTCAAGTCTTTATGCTGTGGGCCGTGCGGAGAGGCATACTCGGAGGAACTTTCGACCCACTTCACGTGGTGCACCTCATGGCTGGCGAGGCTGCAACAAACCTGCTCGATCTCGACATCGTGACCTTTGTCACCGCCGGGGACCCATATCAAAAGGCGGGGATGCCTCTTTCGTCCCGGGAGCATCGGTGGAGGCTCACCGAGCTGGGTGTTTCGGGCACTGATTACTTCGAGGCCGACGACCGCGAAGTGTTGAGGGAGGGCCCCTCATACATGGCGGATACTCTGGACAGCTTCCCCGATGATGAGGAGATCTTTCTGATACTCGGAGCCGACGCCGCGGTGGGTCTGCCCACCTGGCATCGGTGGAAGGACGTTGTCGACAGAACAACGGTGGCGGTAATTTCTCGTCCCGGTGTGGCGGAGGAGGAGGTTGCTGCTATCGGCGCCCCCTACATGTGGCTCGATACACCCGGGATCCCAATCAGCTCCACGATGTTGCGGGCGCGCGTGGAAGCCGGTCGCTCTCTTCGCTTCTTCGTTCCCGACCCGGTGTGGCGCTACGTTGTCGACGAAAAGCTATATGCCATTTCTTAAGCGCCGTACGACTGAACTCGCCGAGCCGCCCGCCCTTGTTGACGATGAACTGTCCGAGGTGGAAGCGCCTCCGGTGACCCCGGCCACAGAGCGGCGGCCGGTGGCGCGTGAGGCCCCCAAGCGCCGAAGACAATCCCGGTCTTCACTCCTGCTGGCCACTGTTTTCGCCGTTCTCATAGTTGCAGCGACAGTCCTCGGCACGTGGCTCGCCAGCCGCGACGAGGGGGCGGTGGAAGCCGGCGCTGTGTCGGGTGTCGTCCCGGAGCCCACGTCGACGTTGCTGGTCGTCGAGGATGGTGAGGGACGGGCGGTGTCGCTAGCGCTGGTGCTCGACAACGATGCCGGAGACCGCAGCTTGTTCGTTCTCCCGCCGTCCCTTTCGATACAACTTCCCGGTTACGGGGATGGCTTGCTGGCGGATGCCTCGGTAATCGAGGGAGCCAACCTCACCGAGTTGGCGCTGATCAATGAACTGGGAATCCGCATCGACCAGACAATGGTCATCCCTTCAGGAGACATCGCCCTGTTGCTTGGTGGGCCGGTCCGGATCACCCTTCCTAATCCTTTCATCGTGGAGACATCTGATGGGGGAGTGGTCACAGCCGCTGCGGGCACGGACTTCTTCGTTCCGGCCACAGCAGAGACGCTGCTGATTACTCAGGGGCCCGACTCGACTCTGGAATGGCTGCAGCGTCAGAGGGCCGTGTGGGAGGCGCTGGCCGGGCACCTCGCCGAGAATCCGAGCTTTGGCTCGGCGGTTCCCGGTATCGAGGATCTCGCTCCCCACATGGCCGGGGCGCTGGTGACGGTGCTTCCGGTTGACCGGGTGGGGACCGGGTCGAGTGAGTTGTATGTCCTGGCGCGGAACGGGGAGCTGCTGGCCGATCGGATCGCCCCCTTCGCCTTGTCGGCATCTGGCCGGCCGCGAATCGAGATTCTCAATGGGACCAGGGTTCCCGGCGTCACCCGTCCGCTGGCGGAGACACTGATCAGAAAAGGGTTCCGTGTGGTGAAGACCGACAACGCCCAGCTAGGGACGCAGGTCACTACGCTGGTTATCGCCCAGGGTGTTCCCAATCAGCAGGCTGCGCTCGACGTCGTCACCGAGCTTGGCGTGGGGGACATTGTGGTGGAAACCACAGGCTCGAGCGTGGTGGATGTCAGTATCATTGTGGGCCGAGACCTTTCCGACAGCGCGGGGTAAACATCGAAATTCCAGCAGAGACCACGGCTCTGGCCCAAGCCGCCGCGATCGCGCTGGACGACAAGAAGGCCGTTGATGTCCTGTTACTTGATGTACACGAGCTGCTGGTGATTACCGATATTTTCGTGATCGCCTCGGGGGCGACTTCTCGCCAGGTCAAAGCTCTCGTGGACGAAGTGGAGCATCGCCTGCGGGAGTCTGAGCGGAAACCGCTCAGACGGGAGGGTACGGAGGATGCTCAATGGGTGTTGCTCGATTACGGCGACATCGTTGTGCACGTTTTCGACGCGCCCACCAGGGCCTACTACGAGCTCGAGCGCCTGTGGGGCGACGCCCCCCGGCTCGATGCCGGCATACCGCAGGAGGAGCGGGCGATCTAGCTTCCTCCGTCAAGAACTCCTCGACCACCCATCGTGGTGGGGAGACGAGTAGGTTGTGACAGGGAGTAGGGGGCCCATGAAGGGCTGCTAGGAGTTAGGAGGTGGGCTGTGACCGACACTTATGTTGACGACGCGGGGGTCGGACGACGGGAACTGCTCAAGAAGACTGCGATCGGAGGAGGACTGGTAGTCGCCGCGCTGGCCGCTTCCGGCCTCACCGGCACCGCCGAGGCGAAAGGAGGAAAGTCGTTCAACTTTGACGTCGACGTCGATGAGAGTTCCTTCGAGGCGGCGGGCATCCAAGGTCGAGGGGCTCGGCCCATTCTATGTCGGAGGTTCGATCTTCCGTCGCGCGCACAGCGGTGGTTCGATCGGGACCTTTCACTGCTGGGGGTTCATCACTTCCACTGGAGTTGGTGTCGTGGACCAAGAGTTCGACATTGACGGGCGCGAGAAGATCTTGATTGCCGGAGTCGAAAGTGATGATCCACGTGGTGTCACCGGTGGCACCGGTGACTTCCGCGATGCCCGCGGCGAGGGCACCAATATCAAGTTCAAGGATGTCGGTCCAGTTGATACTGTGCCTGCCGATACCTTCGACTTCACGATCGACTTCAATCTCACCGGAGCGTTAGGCCCGCCGATCGTCTGAGCAACAGCCGGTCTCGACGTGAGAATCCGCCGGGCGTCGCAGCGCGTCCCGCTACACTCCCCATTTCCCGGGGGCTGTAGCTCAGCTCGGCAGAGCACTTGCATGGCATGCAAGGGGTCGAGGGTTCGAATCCCTCCAGCTCCACCACTCAGACCCCAGTAAGTTACTGGGTTTTTCGAATCTCAGAGGGAAAGACTGACACGTCTTAACTTCTGATTTGCCCCCGATTTGCCCCAAGACCTTCAGCAAACAGTTGATCCAGGCGGTCTGCGGCGGCCTCATCCAGGCCAGGAAGCAAATGGCCGTAGGCGTCGAGCGTGGTCCTAATCGTTGAATGACCCAATCGAGCGCTTATTAACCGCGGGTGCTCACCTGCGGCTATCAGCATGGCTGCGTGGCTGTGGCATAGGTCGTGAAACCGAAGACCGTCGAGGCTGGCCGCCTTGACGGTGGGTAGCCAAACTCGACGCCGAAAGTTGTGACGGCGAAGCGCTTTGCCATCGGGCGAGGTGAAAACGTGATCACCGCCGTGGTTCTCAAGGTGGAGAGCCAATTCATCCACGATGAACCTCGGGAGACTTACGGATCGATTCGCCGCCTTGGTCTTCGGCGGTCCAACCTCCAGATAACCGGTCGGCGGGTGAGAGTTGTTTCATCGTGGGACCGCCCGCTGTCGGCAAGTCAACCGCTGCGCTTCGTTTGACCCTTGCCCGGTCCGGGATCGGCCTGAAGGAGCTACTGGGATACCCGGTCACGCAGGCCGATAAGCCGATCCTGTACATAGCGGCAGATCGTCCTCTTCAAATACGGCGGAGCCTGCATCGTATGGTGAAAGAGGCCGACCGAGCTGCTCTTGATAAGCACGTCCTTTTCCACGCCGGGCCCCTCGACTTCGATGTGGCTCAAGAGCCCGCCCGCTTGGCCGAATGGTGCACTGAGCTTGGGGTGGGGACGATCGTTCTCGATTCGCTCAAGGATCTTGCTGTTGATC
>CAXMOO010000112.1:0-15955 GCA_964195005.1 uncultured Gammaproteobacteria bacterium | reverse complement strand
TAGAAGAGGGCCCGGATGAGCCCGAAGGGCTGCAAGTCAACAGCGACCACCGACACTCCGGCTTCTCCGACTGCCCCTAGTAAGTCGTTGACCATTTCTTGCTGGGCGGCGACGACGAGGATAGACAGCATGGGCTCTCCGTCGGGGGTGGTGAATTCCTCGATCGGCACGAAGTCGAGAAACGTTTCCTCGATAGGAATCGGGATGTGCTCCTGCACTTGAAACGGGAGCGCCTCGGCAAGCTCGCTTTCACTCATCCGCGGAACGTCCACTTGACGGACAATCACCCGCTGATTGGCAAGACCGAGAATGATTCGCCTCTTCGGAAGCTTGCTTTGCTTCCAGAGGCTCTTGACTGCCACGGTTACGGCCCGGCTGTCGACCACCTCGCCCGCCACCACAGCCCCCTCAGGCATATCTACCTGACCGATGCGCCGGATGACTGGAGGCTGCTTTCCCGTGTCGAGTGCGACCGCACGGACACCGGTGGAACCGATGTCCAGCCCGACGTTTACTGCCACTTAAGTATTCCACCCTTTACGCGCAGCACACGCGCATGTAATTACAAGAATGTTATTCGGCACACTACCAACCGCGCTGCGCAGATCAAGTCAGCCGCCGATGTACCAATCTGCCAAGGACTCACCCACCACGAGGGCCAGGTAGGCGCCGGCCACCATGGCCGGCCCGAAGGGAATGTGGGTTTTGCGATCGGCTCTCCGCAGTACCAGCAAACCGAGAGCAATAAGCCCGCCAATCGTTATACCCAGGGCTACTCCAGCCCCTAACACTCCCCACGATTGGAAAGCCAGGTACTCGCCCAGGAAGAACGCCAGCTTCACATCCCCGAAGCCAAAACCGCCCCTGGCGATGAGAGCGATGACAAGAAAAAGCGCGAAATAAATACCCGCCCCGGCCAACCCCCGCCAAAAGTCGCCCGGGTCTCCATCGGCCACGGCTCCTCCCAGGAGGAGGGCGGTGCCGACGACAGTCGAGGGGTAGAGGATGCGGTTGGGAATGCGTTTTACGTCGAAATCCGTCAGCACAAGTGCCATCGTCACACCTGTGAACCATAAATAGGCCGGTAGAGACCATTCGAGCCCGATCACCAGGACCGTCGCGGCAAACAGCGCTCCCGTCGTGGCCTCGACAATCGGATAGCGGATACTGATGGCAGCCCGGCAGTCTCGGCACCTGCCCTTCAACAACAACCACGAGACAACCGGGATGTTGTCGCGATTGCGGATCGGATGATCACAGGAGGGGCACGCCGACGGTGGGGAGACCACCGACTTCCCTGCCGGGATGCGGTAAGCAACCACGTTGACGAACGAGCCGATTATCAGCCCAAAGACTGCTGCGAGGGCCGCTGCTACCGAGACATCCATGCGAGCCGGACCTTAGCGACCGGCTTACCAGCCTCCAGTGGACCAGCTACCGACCGTCGGCACGGTAGAAGTGCAGGAGCCGAACGGGTTGCTGGTGTGGAAGCCGTATTGAGTGGCACCGACGCTGGCGTTCTCCCAGACCGCCACGAAGTCCCCGCGAGGAGTGACCGCCACAATGCAAACCGTCCCGCCGGCGCCGTCGATACTCACCACGACCGGATCGAAAGTGTTGACGGCCGGACTGGCCCCCGTCACGTTGAAGATGTTGGGCTCGATGGTCGACAGAATGTCGAGATCGGCAGTGAACACTTCGGCACCGGCGTAATACGCCTTCTCCGTTGTCAGAGCGTTTCTGAGATTGCTCTTGGCAGCAGCATCCTCCGCCTCCTTGCGCTGACCCAGGAAGGTGGGGATGGCAATGGCGACCAAAATGGCAACAATCAGTACGACGATCATGAGCTCGATGAGTGTGAAGCCGCCGTCCTTCTTGATCACTATGACTCCTCTAGGCAACCCCAATTAATCGGCCCCTCCGGTGAGGGCTTGAGCAAAAGCCCACCGGGCTCTGCTCGCGAGAAGCGGGCCCCGCAGGGCCCGCTTCTCGACTAATTATCGAGCTGGATTTACCAACCGGCCGGTGACCAACCGTTCGCAGCCACAGGCTGCGTGTCCTTGGGGCAGTCAGCTACGGCCGGGGCCGTGGCAGCCACGCGATACACCGTTCCGGCGGTAGTTCCGTCCCAGACGGAGAAATAGTCGCCTCCGGCGCTCTGCTGCGTAAGGCAGACCGAGACGCCGGCGGTGCCGATGACCACCGATACCGGGTCTGCAGCCGTGCCGAACAGGTTCGGCTCAATGGCAGCCAGGAGGGCAGTCGTCTCCGTGAACACCTGGTTGGTCGAGAAGTAGGCCTTCTCCGTCACCAGGGCGTTGCGGACATTGCTCTTTGCGGCGCTGTCCTGGGCATTCTTCCGCTGACCCAGGAAGGTGGGGATGGCAATGGCGACCAAAATGGCAATAATCAACACCACGACCATCAGCTCGATAAGCGTGAAACCCTCATCCTTATTCAGGCGGGTTCGCATCATCTTAAGCATCTGATGTTTCTCCTTGAAGCAAGCTTTAGACCGAGGAAAGCCCCGGCCCCTTACCCTTGATATATCGGTTCAGGACGGGAACTCTTGAGCAGTGTGAGGGCCCGGAGGGACTATTAGCTCCTCTCCCACGGAGTGAAACGAAGTGGGGGAGGTTGGGAGGGGGTGGTTTCCAACAACGGCGTCCTGAGCAGAGCGTTGGTAAAACCCGAGGGTTGAAACACGAGCCGGTCGGGCGCGCACCGAACCAGCAGTTAATTGTTGAGCACCGCCTTGTGCAAGGTCACCTGGAAGCAACAATTGTGGGGGGGAGTCAAGCTTCTGGCATTCCCGCTGTTGGTGGGCACCACCCACCCCTAACCCCTCCCACTCCGCTCCGAAGACTCCACTCCGCAGGAGAGGAACGTTCCTCTCCCGCCGTTTGGTGATTTCACTCCCGCCCCTGCTCGCTCCGAAGACTCCGCTCCGCGAGAGGGGCTCACCCCACCACGTTGACGAGGTTGAACATGGGAAGGTAGAGGGCTACGAGGATTCCGCCGACCGTCATACCCATGAAGGCGATGAGGAGTGGTTCGAGCAAACTGGTGAGTGCGTCGACCGTGTCGTTGACTTCCTGGTCGTAGAACTGGGCCACTTTATCCAGCATTGAATCGACGGCGCCCGTCTCCTCGCCCACTGCGATCATCTGCACAACCATCGGAGGAAAGACCTTGTGCGATTCGAGTGGCACGGCGAGCGAATCGCCGTCTTTGACGGATTTGGCAACATCCGCAACCGCATCGGCCACCACAACGTTGCCGGCGACGTCCTGGACAATCTCCATGGCCTGCAGAATCGGAACGCCGGTACGCAAGAGGACGCCCAGGGTCGACGAGAAGCGGCTAATAGCCGTCTTGTGAACCACTCCACCAAAAACCGGCATCTTCAACTTGAAACGGTCCCAAATATTGCGGCCGGCTTTTGTGTTGATCCACTTACGAAAGCCAATCGCCCCGCCCACCATCCCGGGAAGGATGATGAACCAGAAGCCGGTGAACGCCTCAGAGGCGCCGATCAGCACCTTGGTGGGCAGTGGCAGCTCGCCCCCGGCACCGGCATACAGGTCCACGAAAATCGGAACAACGAACATCATCATGCCGATAACCACGAGGCCGACCATGGAGAGCACAACCACGGGATAGGCCATCGCCGATTTGACCTTGCTGCGCAGGGCCACTTGCGCCTCGAGGGCATCGGCGAGCCTGATGAGGGTGTCGTCCAACACACCGCCGGCTTCACCGGCTTTGACCATGGAGGTATACAGCTTGTTGAAAACCTTCGGGTGCTTTTCGAGGGCAGTGGAGAGCCCAACGCCGCGTTCTACATCGCGTCGCACCTCGCCGAGGATCTTGCGTAAGGCAGACGAGTCGGTCTGTTCCTCCAGCACTGAAAGTGAGCGAAGAAGGGAAAGGCCGGCGTTGATCATCGTGGCGAACTGACGGCTGAAAACCGCGACTTCCTTGGCTTTGATCCGCCCGCTCAAGCCGGGGATGTTGATCTCCGTTTTGAGCCCGCCGGTCTTCTTCTGCTCGACGGCGAGGGGCATGACACCCTTCTCGCCCAGCGCTTTGACTACGGCCTCGCGCGACGACCCTTCGATTTCGCCTTCGTGGACCTTGCCAGACCTATCCCGGGCCCGATAAGTGAACGTTGTAGCAGCCATCATCCACCCGCCATCAGCCGCTTGAGACCCTCAGGATCTGCACAGCGCTCGAAAGCGAGCTCACGGGTGATCCTGCCCCGCGCTACCAGGTCGGCAAGCGACTGGTCCATCGTCTGCATTCCGAACTGAGACCCGGCCTGCATCGACGAAGGGATCTGATGGACGTTGCCATCGCGGATTTGATTGCGGATGGCGGCTGTAGCCATCATCACCTCGACCGCGACAACCCGACCCTTGCCATCGGCAGTGGGTAGCAACTGCTGGCTCACCACGGCCTGGATGGAGCTGCCGAGCTGAACCCTCACCTGCGATTGCTGGTGGGAGGGAAATACGTCGATCACTCGATCTATCGATTTCGGGGCGCTCTGGGTGTGCAAGGTTCCGAAGACCAGGTGGCCGGTCTCAGCTGCGGTGAGGGCGGCCGAGATCGTTTCCAGGTCTCGCATCTCGCCGACAAGGATGACGTCTGGATCCTGACGCAGGACGTGCCGGAGGGCCTCGTTGAAGCCCTTCGTGTCGGTTCCTACTTCGCGTTGGTTGACTATGGCCGCCTTGTGTTTATGCAGGAACTCGATCGGGTCCTCGATGGTCATGATGTGAACGGCCCGGTTCTCATTGATGAGATTCACGATCGAGGCGAGTGACGTGGATTTGCCTGACCCGGTGGGGCCGGTCACCAGCACCAGGCCGCGGTGGAGCTTGGCGAATGAGTCGACGATCTCGGGCATACCGAGATCTCTCGGTCGCTGGATCTCGTTGGGAATGGCCCGCAGGACCGCTCCCACGGAATCTCGCTGGAAAAACACATTGACCCGAAAGCGGCCCTGACCTGGAACGGGGTGAGAGGCATCAAGCTCACGATTCTCCTCGAGACGCTGCCGCTGCTCGGCAGTGAGAATCGCATAGATGATGCGCCGCAGCTCGGCGGGCATCATCGGCGGGAAATGTTCGAGCGGGGTTAGGAGCCCGTTCACCCGTATCTGGGGATGGGCTCCGGCCGTGAGGTGGAGGTCGGATCCCTTCCGTTCCATGAGGATTACGAGGAGGTCGTTCAGGTGGAGCTCCTCCTCGACGGTGAGCGGCTCGATATCGTCGCCGTCGAAGGTGAAGTAGTCACCAAGGACGCGGTCGATGGCTTTCTTCGGTGCGAGACCCATTGAGACCGGGCTTCCGCAGGCAGTCTCGAGTGTTTCCCGCAGATTTTCGACAAAGGGGTCGGCGACCGCGATCACTACCCCGTGGTCCTCGACCGAGATTGGAACCGCCTGGAACTGCCGCGCCGTCGCCGCGTCTAACTTATCCAGCGCATCCGGTTGAATCACCGCCATCTCGAGATTGATGAAGTCGATACCGAGCTGCTCGGCCACCGTCTCGAGCAGGTCGGAATCGGATACGTACCCACCACCGATGAGCAACTTGACGAGGGAGACACCATTGGCTTGCTCCTCGACAAGCAGATGCTCCAGCGCGTCACGGCTCAGGCGATGCTTGTTAACGAGAGCGTCTCCTAATTGCCGACTTACCCGGCTCACGCCACCACTCGCATGATCTCCTCGAGGGAGGTGACTCCGGAGGCGACCTTTTCAATACCGTCCTGCCAGAGGGTGGTCATGCCGGCGGCAAGGGCCGCAACCTTGATCTCATCTGAGGGTCGCCGCTCTACCGCCAGACGCTGGATCTCCTCGCTTACCAGCAAGATCTCGTGCAGAGCCAAACGCCCGCGGTAGCCAGTATTGGCGCAGCTCCCGCAGCCTTCTGGCGCATAAACTTCCTTGGGAGCTTCGAGACCGAGCTTCTCGAATTCCTCGACGGCAGGCGGCGCCGTCACCTTGCACTTCTCACAGAGTCGGCGCGCCAGCCGTTGAGCGAGAATCCCGTCGATCGATGAGGCGACCAGGTATGGCTCTACTTCCATTTCGATGAGGCGCCCGATGCTCGAAGAAGAATCGTTGGTGTGCAGCGTTGACAGCACGAGGTGGCCGGTGAGAGCGGCTTCGATGGCGATCTGGGCGGTTTCCCGGTCACGGATCTCACCGATGAGCACAACGTCGGGGTCGGCACGCAGAATCGAACGAAGAGCTGAAGCAAACGTCAGGCCGGCTTTACGGTTCACCTGAATCTGCGTGATTCCCCCAAGGCGATACTCGACAGGGTCCTCAACGGTGATGATGTTCACCTTGGGGTCGTTGAGGACGTTGAGGGTGGCGTACAGTGTCGTCGACTTACCGGAACCGGTGGGGCCGGTAACCAGAATCGCTCCATACGGGCGCTCGTAGGCTTCCTGGAATCGTTCCAGATTTCTTGCGCCGAAGCCGAGGTCGGTCAACTCGAGCATCACGGAGCTGCGATCAAGAATACGCAGCACGACCTTCTCTCCGTATACCGAGGGAAGCGTGGCCACACGAAGGTCCACCTGTTTCCCGGCCACTTTGAGGCTCATGCGGCCGTCCTGCGGAATGCGGCGCTCGGCAATATTGATGTCGGCCATGATCTTGAGGCGGCTCACCATGGCGTTGGCAATTGCCCGCGGAGTGGACATTGATTCGTGAAGCACACCGTCAATCCGGAAGCGAATCCTGAGGTCCCTCTCACCCGGCTCGATGTGAATGTCGGAGGCCCTCTCGTTGATCGCCCGCGTGATAATCGTGTTGACGAGCTTGACGACCGGCGCCTCGTCGACCGAGGCCTCGAGAGCTCCAAGATCCTCGACTTCAGCCTCATCGTCGAGCAGTTCGCCGAGGTCGGATACCGAATCATCGAATCGCGCCATCCGGGATATGGCGTCTTCGACTTCAGTTTTCGTGGCAACCCGGGGAAGGATATCGAGACCAGTTATCGCCCGGATGTCATCAATGGCCAGCACATTGGCCGGGTCGGCCATCGCCACAACCAAAGAGCCATCCTCGAAGGCGATCGGGATAGCGTTGTAGCGGCGGGCGAGCGGCTCGGGAATGAGGGCCGAAGCCGACGGGTCGATAGTAACTTCGTCGAGGCCGACAAACTCCAGGCCGATGTGGCGCGCCAGCGTCTTGACGAGATCGGTCTCTTTGACGAACCCCTCTTCGACCAGAATCCGCCCGAGAGGCATGCCCGTCTCCCCCTGGATTTCAGTCGCACGATCAAGATCTGCTCGATCGAGAAGGCCCTCTTGAACGAGCATCGTCCCAAGATGGCGCGCTTCAGTGGTCACAACCTCTCCTTGCCTCTAACAAGTCCCCCTCATTTCGGCAAAGAGCCAGGCCGTCTTGAGGAATTCGACCGCTCTTAGCGGCCGTCCGAATGGGAAGCAGGCTCAGCCGAGACTGGCGGCCATCGCCTCGATCGACGCCTCCACACCCGTCCAGATTTGGAATGAAATCGCCGCCTGAGCCACCAGCATTTGGCGCCCGTCAACACTGGGTAAGCCCCGCTCAGACGCCTCAAACACCGCCGGGGTGATTGTCGGGCCATAGGCCATGTCGAACAACCCGCTGGCAGCTACCAGCAAGCCGGCGGGAAGCGATTCGCCGTGCATCCCCAATGGGGTGGCGTTGAGTACCACCGCACCAGGGACGCTGCTCCCCCAGTCAACAAAAGAAGCCTGCACCCCCACGGCATCGACCAGGGCTCGCGCCGAGGCCGGGTCGCGGGTCGCTACAAAGATCTCCCGACCCTCGAGTGCAACGAGAGCTGCTGCGGCAGCTCCTCCGGCCCCGAGGAGAAGGATCGGCTCAGGAGGCAGCCCACCCCAGGCAGAACGAACCCCTCCGACATCGGTCGTCTCGCCATGAACCAGCCCATCACGAAGAACCAGGGTGTTGACGCTGCCGGTCCGACCGGCGACCCCGCTCAGGTGATCGCTCAGACTTGCGGCCAGCCGCTTGTGGGGCATTGTGACGTTGGCACCATCCAGCAGCCCCTCGCGCAGTTGCTGGATAGCCTCGGATACACCGCCGGCGTCGACCCGCCGGGACTCGTAACTCCCTGCAATCCCGGCCGCGTGAAGGGCTGCTGCATGGATCACCGGAGACAAACTGTGGGCTACCGGGTCGCCGAGGAGAGCCAAACGGACCATTAGTGCCCCTCACCGACCGCTATTTCCAAGAAAGACCACTAGTGGTCCGCCGCACAAATAATCACCGCGTCAAGGGGGCTATTTTCACGACAGACCACTAGATAACGCCGTCTGCCCTCGCCTGCGCCACTTTGGCGAGATGTTCCTCCAGCGTCGTGGAAAAGCCGTGGCTACCGTCCGTCGACACCAGCACGTAGTAGAAGAAAGCCGAATCGGCCGGGCTGGCGGCAGCCTCTAGCGACTTGCGGCGGACGGCACCGATGGGAGTGGGGGGCAATCCCCGATGGATATATGTGTTGTACAAAGTGTCGATCTCCTTATCGGCTGCTGTCGGCACCCCCCGCTCGCCTCTGGCGTAAACGAGCGCGGCATCGATATCCAGTCCCTGGCCCAGCTCGAGGCGGTTGTAGATGACGCTGGAGATCAGAGGTCGATCCACATCGAGCTTGGCTTCGGCCTCGATCAGAGAAGCGATGATGATCGCCTCGTACTGGGTTGGCGTGCGGAGCTCGAGGTCGCCGGGATCCTTGACCATGATCTGGTCGAGTCGAGACCAATCGACGGCCGCCACTCTGTCTTCCATTGTCGACACCAGAGTGCCAACGATCGTGTCGGCCGAAACATCGTTAAAAAACTCGTATGTATCGGGGAATAACAGGCCCTCCCAATCTGATAGCTTGCTCCCGGTCACCTCCTCTGGCATCAGGCTGGAACTTATCCGACCCGACAGAAGTACTTCGACCAGCTGATCATTCGTGAAGGCCGACTGGGTTGCGAGCGAAGCCAGCACTTCATTGATCCATAACCCCTCAATAACCGTTACCCGAAACACTTCGCCCGAGAACGGCCCCTCCACCAGCTGATCCAGCACTTCATCGAGGCTCATCCCGGTGGTGAATTCGTAGGGCCCGGCCTTGAGCGCGGAGGTCAGTTCCCGCACTGATACCTCGTTTACGAAATCTTGCGCGGACGAGATGACGCCTTCATCTTTCAAGAGCTGGCCGATATTGCGAGCAGTCGATCCGCTCGGAATCTCCAGGCTGACTGGAAGCCCGGCGGCTACCACCGTGACTTCATCTCTAACCGCCTCCCCTGCCCAGCGGCCAACTCGAACGGTGGCGAAACCGCCGACAAGAAGAATGACTGCCGCGACAAGCGGAGCCAACCAAACGTGGCGACGCGGGGGTATGGGATCAAGCTGAGGAATGACGGTCATCGCAGAGAATCTAGGTAGCTCTGCAACATAACTGTCGCAGCCATTTTGTCGCGGATTTGGCGGCGTCGTTCTCTTGTCATCCCGGCCTCGATGAGCACATCCTCCGCCACCTTGCTGGTAAAACGCTCATCAGCCAGCTCAACAGTCACGGTCAATCGCTCCGATAACTCTTCCGCAAACTCCCTCGCACTGATAGTGGAGGGGGTTTCGTTTCCTGCCAGGCCTGTCGGAAGACCCACCACCACGAGCTCACTATCTTCCTCGGCCACAATCTGCTCAATCATCTCGATAGCGGCTGCGGCTTCGATTACTCCGTAGGGAGAAGCGATCATCCTGCTCTCGTCCGACAGCGCGACACCAACGCGCTTGGTTCCGTAGTCGATGCCGACGACTCGGCTCACAGCCCTGCCAGCTGAGTCCGGATTTCGGTTCCGGCCTCTGCCAACGCCTCTTCGAGCAAGCTGCCTCCCGGTCCCCCGGCCTGAGCTACTTCGTCGTCGCCGCCCCCGCCGCCCCCCACTATTCGCGCCGGACCACTTATCAGGTCACGGGCGGAAACGCCACGCTTTGTGAGAGAGCTGGACACCACCGCGACCAGCTGGGCCTTGCCGTCTCGCTCAGACCCGAGCACCACCACTCCGTCTTTCACGATATCCCTCGTAGCCAAAGCCAGAAGCCGGAGATCTTCGGTGGTTACGCCGGGAATCGCCGCCACCACCAGTGCGTGATCGCCAACCAAGTCTGCGGCGTCCGCTAGGCCGCGGCCGGTCTCGGATCGATATTGGTCTTCAAACGCTCCGAGGCGTTCCTCCTGGTCGCGCGAGCGTTCCAACAAGGCAGCTAACGCCGGGCCGATGTTTTCGACACCGGTCCGCAACGCCTCGGCTGTGCCCTCGAGTTGGCGCCGCATGGACACGATGTGTGCGTAAGCCGTTGAGCCGGTAAGGGCTTCGAAACGCCTCATGTTGGAGCCTATGGAGCCTTCGTTGGTGATTATCAAAGGCCCAACCTGGCCGGTGGTGACGGTGTGGGTTCCACCGCACAGCTCGCGAGAGAAACTGCCCGTCTCCACTACCCGGACTACTTCCCCATACTTGTCTCCGAAGAATGCGATGGCCCCCATTGCCTCGGCCTCCTGCTTGGAGGTCTCGAATACTCGAACCCTGGCGTTCTCAATGATGTGCTCATTGGCCAAACGCTCCACCTCCATCAGCTCCTCGGGATTGACCGCCTGGTGATGGCTGAAGTCGAAGCGCAGCCGACCTGATTCCACCAGTGATCCGGCCTGGTTGGCTTGATCCCCGAGAACCCGCCGCAGCGAAGAATGGAGGATGTGGGTCCCCGTATGGCTTTTGCGAATCCGCTCCCGCCGATCGTGCTCAATCTCGGCCGTAGCGTCCTGGTCCACCCGAATGTCCCCCGAGGTGATCCGCACGTGGTGACTTATGAGGCCGGGGATCGCATTCTGAGTGTCCTCGACGCGACCTCCTCCAGTCTCGGTGGTGATAGCGCCGGTGTCTCCCACCTGTCCGCCGGCTTCGCCATAGAAGGGGCTGCGGTCGAGGAACACTTCGCCCTCCTCCCCGGTTTGGAGCGTATTGACCGGCTCGCCGTCTCGCAGCAAGGCGACGACCTTGCTGGTCGATTCCTCGAGCTCGTACCCGAGAAACTCAGTCAGGTCGACTCCTTGCAGCAAGCTGAGATATTGCTCGGAGGCGGCCGCGGCCTCCCCTCCCTTCCAGGCATCCCTGGCCCGGCGGCGCTGGCTCCCCATTTCGGCATCGAAGCCTTCGCGATCCACCTCTAGCCCTCGCTCGGAGGCAATTTCCGTTGTCACCTCGATAGGGAAGCCGTAGGTGTCGTGCAACTTGAAGGCAATCGATCCCGGGATTACGGAGGTGACACCCTCCAGTTCGTCGTCGAGCAAAGCCATGCCGGTTTCGAGGGTGCGACGAAAGTTGACTTCTTCGCGTTCCGCGGTTTCCAGGATCAGGTCCCGATTCCGACGCAGGTCACCGTAGAAGTCGCCCATCACGGCAAGAGTCGCTTCTACAAGCCCGGGCGTAACCAGTTCCTCACCGCCATACATCCAGGCGTGGCGCACTGCCCGGCGTATCAGACGGCGCAGCACGTAGCCCCGCCCGTCGTTGGATGGAACCACTCCGTCGGAGATGAGGAAGGTCAGCGTTCTTCCGTGATCAGCCAGGATTCGCAAACTGACGTCGACATCGCGACTCTCCCCGTACTGGCGACCGACGTAAGTGGCACCGGCCTGCAGCACCGGCCAGATGTTGTCGATTTCGAAGACGGAGCCCGCCCCTTGAATCAATGCCGCGACCCGGTCCAACCCGGCCCCGGTATCTATGTTCTTGGCCGGGAGGTCCCCCACCACGTGGTAGGGCTCGTCCTGGATGTTCTGCATGAAGACCAGGTTCCAGAACTCGGTGAAGCGTTCCTCATCCACAAGCGGGCCGCCGTCCGGGCCATGTTCGGGCCCCCGGTCGTAGAACACCTCCGACGAAGGCCCGCACGGCCCCGGGACTCCCATCTGCCAGAAATTGTCGCGATCCCGGCGCTGGACGCGATCCGCCGGAACGCCCACCTGGTCGATCCAGATTTCGGCAGCTTCATCGTCGTCCAGATACACGGTGTACCACAGACGCTGGGGATCGAGCTCGAGGTGCTCGGTGATGAACTCATAGGCCCAGGGGATGGCCTTCTCCTTGAAGTAATCCCCAAAGCTGAAATTGCCGAGCATTTCGAAGAACGTCAGATGGCGATCCGTTGACCCGATAATGTCGATATCACTGGTGCGAGCGATCTTCTGCACCGTCACCGCCCGCCGAAACGGTGGTGGCTCTTCTCCCAACATGTACGGCTTGAACTGAACCATGCCGGCGTTGGTGAGCAACAGGGTGGGGTCGACCGGAATCAGCGAGGCGCTGGGGACATGGGTGTGGTCCCGGGCGACGAAAAAGTCAATGAACTTCTGGCGGATGGTGTTGCTGTCCATTCGGATCAGCAGGTTAGTGGGGGTCCGTCAATCCCCACCTCAAGGCTCAGCGGTCTTGTCTGCGCTCCCGTTTGCCGAGCTTCTGGTCGTTACGACTCTGCCGGGCAGCTCCCTCGGCCTCATCGCCCTGATCGCCGGGGGTGTAAATCACTTCGTCGGCCAAGCCATCCGGCAGGTATTGCTGAGCCACCACTCCATCTTGATATTCATGGGGATACAGATATCCGGCCCCGTGCCCGAGCTGCTCGGCTCCCGGATACCCGGCGCTTCGTAAATGCATGGGCACCTCGGTTCCCGTTTGGCTCCGGACCACCCCTTTGCCAGCCGAGATAGCCCTGGCAACAGAGTTCGACTTGGGTGCCGTCGCCAGATAGAGCGCAGCATGAGTGAGGGCATAGGCGGCTTCCGGCAATCCAACATAGACCAGCGCATAGGCCGCCGCGGTAGCCACCGACAGGGCTTGCGAATCGGCCAGACCGACATCCTCAGAGGCGAGGATGATCATGCGGCGGGCAATGAACTCCGGATCTTCCCCGGCTTCCAGCATCACGTGCAGCCAATAGACGGCTGCATCGGGATCCGAGCCACGCAAGCTCTTGATGAAGGCAGAGATGACGTCGTAATGGCGGTCGCCTCCCTTGTCATAGCGAATTATGCGTCGCTGGAGAGCTTCTTCGACGTCGGCGCTGCTAACGGAAGCGGCTCCCCGCCCCGCCGCCAACGTAGCGGCCGTCTCGAGCGAATTGAGAGCCAGGCGAGCATCACCCCCCACTCGTTCCGACAACTCGAGAAGCGCGTCCTCGTCGAGCTTCATGCCGAGAGCACCCAGACCCCGATCCCTGTCTTGCATCGCCCGTTCCAACAGGGTTCTGACCGCGGACGCGTCCAGAGCCGTGAGTCGAAAAAGGCTGGAGCGGCTGATGAGGGGCGAGTTGACCTCAAAGAAAGGATTCTCCGTGGTGGCGCCGAGCAGAATGATGATTCCGTCCTCGACACCGGGGAGCAAGCCGTCCTGTTGGGCCTTGTTGAACCGATGAATCTCGTCCAGAAAAAGCACAGTCCGCCCCAGGCCTTCGCCGAGCCTCTCGCTGGCCTTGGCCAGAACGTCGCGGACGTCCTTGATACCGGCCGAAGTGGCAGACAGCTGCTCGAAGAAGGCACCGGTGGTCGATGCGATGAGCCGGGCCAGGGTTGTCTTGCCACTTCCCGGAGGTCCCCACAGGATCATTGAGCGGGGCTCGCCCCCTTCGACAATGGTGCGGAAGGCCGCGCCGGGAGCCAGCAACTCGGGCTGCCCCACCACCTCATCCAGGCTCAGTGGACGCATGCGAGCAGCCAGTGGCTGAGCCGACCGCCGCCGTTCTTCGCGCTCCGCTTCGAATAGATCTGCCATCAGGACTCGCGCTCGGCGCGAACCTCGGGCCGCAGGTCGATTCCGAGTTCGGCGAGCTGGGTCTCGTCAACAGGTGAAGGTGACCCGGTCAAAGGGTCCACGCCGGTCTGCGTCTTGGGAAAGGGAATCACCTCGCGAATGTTGACCTCGTTTTGCAGCACGCTCACCAGCCGATCGAGACCCACCGCAAACCCGGCGTGGGGCGGGGTGCCGTACGACAACGCGGTTAGGAACCAGCCGAAACGTTGTTCGGCGGTCTCGTCGTCGATGCCGAGCACTTGAAAGACTCTTCGTTGGGTTTCGGGATCATGGATGCGAACGCTGCCGGAACCGAGCTCGAGGCCGTTGAGAACCAGGTCGTACGCTTGCGCCACCGCCTCTCGCGGATTGTTGACCAACTCCTCGACGTCGACCGGCGCCGTAAACGGATGGTGGGCAGCAACCAGGCCTCCGTCGGCTGTTTCCTCGAAGACGGGAAAGTCTGTCACCCAGACGAATTCGAGCACCTCATGGTCGTCGGGGCTACCGAACTTCAGCCGCTGCTTGCCGAGGACTTCGCCGACCACCCTTGCGGAATCGGCCACGATCAATAGATGATCGCCGGGGCCCGCCTGCAGCAGACGGCGAATCCCGCTCACTTCCTCGCCGCTGAGGAACTTGGCAACTGGTGAGCGGAGTGTCTCGTCTGCCTGCACGACCGCCCAGACCAGGCCCCTGGCACCCGCCTCTTTGGCCTCGTCGACAAGTCCGTCCAACGCGGAGCGACTCATCTCCTGCTGGCCGACATTGATGCCACGAATGACAGAACCGGCTTCTAGAGCACCGGAGAACGCTTTGAACTCCGTGGTGGCGAAGATGTCCGACAGCTCCTCGATCGCCATGTCGAAGCGCAGATCGGGCTTGTCGGTGCCGTAGCGAGCCATCGATTCCTGGTAGCTGATCCGACGAATAGGGGTCGCCAACTCCTCGCCTCGCACGGCTTTGACGACCCCCACCATCACAGCCTCGATGGTCTCGAAAACGTCCTCCCGCCCCCAGAAGGCCCCTTCGAGGTCGAGCTGGGTGAATTCGAGCTGCCGATCGGCCCGGAAATCCTCGTCCCGATAACAGCGAGCGATCTGGTAGTAGCGGTCGACACCGCCGATCATGAGCAGCTGCTTGAAGAGCTGCGGGCTCTGCGGCAGGGCATAGAAGTGGCCGTGTTGATGCCGGCTTGGAACCAGCACGTCGCGGGCTCCCTCCGGAGTCGACTTGATCAGCGTCGGCGTTTCGACGTCGAGGAATCCCCGCTCGTCCAGCACACTTCGCATCGCCCCGACGGCTGCGGACCGGGCTCGAAGGCTTGCCGCCATATGCGGGCGCCGCAGGTCGAGGTAGCGATACTTGAGGCGCACCAGCTCGTCCACTCCGGACCGCTCATCGAGTTGGAAAGGGAGCGCTTCGGCCGGAGACAGTATCTCCAGGCGGGACACCGCGATTTCGCTGTCACCGGTCTCCAACTCAGCGTTCTCACTCCCGGCCGGGCGACGCTGAACCGTGCCCGTCACCGAGATGCAGAACTCGCGGCGAAGGTCGCCGGCGGTAGCAAGCTCCCCGGGGTCGATGACGACCTGCACGATCCCCGATGCGTCGCGCAGATCCACAAAGACCACCCCGCCCTGGTCCCGGACCCGATCGACCCAGCCGGCTACCTGCACGGTGTCCCCGGTTTGCTCCGCCGAGATCGTGCCGGCATAGGTGTCGCGAAAGGTCATGGCTTCAGCCGTCCAGGCTTTGCAGCCAGGCGGCGATCTTGTCCCGGGCGACGCGCTCCTCCGAGCCGGTCAGGAGGTTCTTGGCCGTGACTTGATCCTCGTCCCATTCGTCCCCGACGACCACCGCGGCCGCGGAGCGGCGCCGATCGGCGGCCTTGAACTGCGCTTTGACGCTGCGGCGGCCCAGATCGAGGTCGGATCTGATACCGGCCGACCGCAGTTCTGCCAACAGACCCAGAGCCTGTTCCCATCGGGCCTCGTCGGCCACCACGATAAAGGCGTCCAGGGCCGGGGCCTCGTCCGGCTCGTCGAGGTCGAGGAGTGTCCGGTCGATCCCGAGA
>CAXMOO010000111.1:0-5909 GCA_964195005.1 uncultured Gammaproteobacteria bacterium | reverse complement strand
TAGCCAGGAGCCACAGGTTCAAGAGGGAAGTCACTACATCCCTAGGGCTGAGAGATGGAGCCGCGTCGCCGGGTGACGTACCGCCTCCTAGAGACAGAAGAGGCCGCAGAGATCATGCAAGAGCTGGCCCCAGCGGGGCGTATAATCTCGGTCCCCACGTCGGAGTGGCGGAATTGGCAGACGCGCTAGGTTGAGGGCCTAGTGCCCTAATAGGGCGTGGAGGTTCGAGTCCTCTCTCCGACACCACTGCACCGAGTGCTCTCAGACTGCACCTAACTGCCAAGAGGCCCGGACTTCCGGGTCTCATCCGCGTTTACGAGTAGGCAGGTGTCTTGTGCCGAGGAGCGTCTTTCTCCGCCCGGTGCATCGGATCGGAGGTATCGGGGCGCCAGAGCCGTCCGAGCGCTCCCTCGACGATCATCGTCTATCGTCGATACGGGGGCGCTGGTGATTTGATTGGGGAGGAGCGGAACCCGCAGTGGGCGCCCTCCATGAAACTGGTGTAGCAAGGAGAAACATCATGACCGACGACACACGAGAGACCACTGAGGAGTCGGCGGCGAGCACCGGCGAATTCGGTGTCGATGTGGCCGTATTGCGGGAGGAGGTTCGGCACCACTACGCCCAGGTCGCCGTCGCCCCGAGTGAGGAGTACCACTTCCACACCGGCAGGCGGGCCGCCCTTCAGGTCGGCTACGACGCCGACGTGCTCGACGGCGTTCCCTACCAGGCGCTGGAGGCCTTTGCCGGCATCGCACACCCGTTTCACTTCGGTCTTCCGGATCTAGGCGAAAAGGTTGTCGACATCGGATCTGGCAGCGGCACGGATGCGATGATCGCTGCCCGAGCAGTTGGCGATGGCGGCAGCGTCATCGGCGTTGACATGACCTCCGAGATGCTGGAACTGGCACGACGCACCGCAGCCGAGGCGGGGATTTCAAATGTGGAGTTCCGCCAGGGATTGGCTGAGGATCTTCCGGTCGAGGATGGCTGGGCCGACCTGGTCATCTCCAACGGCGTCCTCAACCTGGTACCCGACAAGGTCGGTGCCTACAAGGAGGTCATGAGGATCTTGCGTCCCGGAGGGCGAATCCAGATCGGAGACATCTGCGTTGACAAGCCGGTTCCGGAATCGGCCAAGCGTGACATAGACCTGTGGACTGGGTGAATCGCAGGAGGCCTGCCGTGCGCAGGCTGGAAGGCGATCCTCGAGGGTGTCTGCCTACTGGACGTCGAGTTCGGCGCTCAAGTAGACACGTATGCGGGCGCAAGTGGGGAGAGCAACGCCCGCCGATTCGGCACCTACGGCTACGCCTTCCGAGGTCGCAAGCCGTAGAGAAGGAGACGCTCAACGGCATACGAGGCGACAATCGACAAACCCGAGCGCACCTTCGGCGTCGCTGCTGGGAATACGGGCTTCAAAATGACCGGTGATAGCCGAAGTCAGACAGCCTCAAACACCTGCCATTCGTCCGGGAGGCCCTTGAGGAGTTGGGCACCTCGGTCCTCAAACTCGATTCCCGACCCGGCAACGAGATCTTTGACAGTTCGTGACACGAACACCTCTCCGGGGCCGGCAAGCGCAGCGATGCGAGCTCCAATGTGGACCGCAAGCCCGGCAACATCATCGCCCACCAGTTCGATCTCGCCGGTGTGTACGCCGGCTCGGACGGTGATTCCCAGAGGCTCCAAAGTCTTGACAATCGAGTGTGCTGCTCTGATGGCGCGACCCGGCCCGTCGATCAAGGCCACTACACCATCGCCCTGAGTGCCGATCACTCTGCCCCGGAAACTCTCCACTTCGGACCGAACCAATGCATTGTGTCGCTCGAGCAGCTCCCGCCAGGCGTGGTCTCCCATCTCGGCGGCCATCTCCGTGGACCCGACGATGTCCGTGAAGAGAATGGTCGCGACAGCTCGTTCTGGTTCGGGGCTAGCTCGGTAGCCGGTTACGAACTCCTCGATCTCGGCAAGGATCAAGTCTGCGCCATCGGCGTTGAGAAGATGGTCCGCCCCCGGGATCTCTACGAACCTGGAGTTGGGGATTTGTGATGCGATCCAGCGGCCCTCATCGACCTTGACATCCTGGTCCTCGGTGCGATAGAGGCAGAGCGTGGGCACCTGGATGCTGGACAAGATCTGGGTGGTGTCAATCTGTGTGTTCATCTCCAAGAGGTGAGCCGCTGCCTTCGGGCTCGACCCAAGCCGCAAATACTTCGCCATCCACTGTCTGAAGGCATCGTCGTGCATTCGGCTCGGCGCGAGCCAGAATGGAAGGGCGTCGGGGTCACCGAATGTCCGCTCAACCTCCTCGATCTCGGCCGCACGATCTTCAACGGACGGCGCCCATGGATAATCCTCGGACGGAGTTCTTCTCGCATAGCTGCCGGCGAGTATCAGACCCTCTGTCCTTTCTGGGTACGTCGCGGCGAAGAGAATGCACATGCTTCCGCCTTCAGAGTGTCCAAGGAGGGTTGCCTTCTCGGAATCCACTGCATCCATAACGGCGCGCACGTCATCCATACGCTCCTCAAGCGTGGGCATCTCGTCGAGCGGCACCCGATCGGACATGCCTGTCCCGCGCTTGTCAAACAAGATCAGACGCGAGAATGAGACGAGCCTTCGAAGGAACCGGGCCATCGATGGCTCCTCCCACATCACTTCGATGTTCGAAACCCACCCTGGTACATAGACCAGATCTCGCGGGCCTTCCCCAACTACTTGGTATGCAAGGTTGCCCTTGTCACCTGCTGCGTAACGTGTGGCAGTCACGGCCGTCAAGTCTATAGCCGAGTCGACTCGGCCAGACAGGCACCTCGCACGGCACCTCGAACCGACGTGGAATGTTCTCGGAAGTTGCACCAGGCGTCCTCACTGCGAAAGGACGGGAATGGAGTTGCACCCAGGACAGGGGAACTTCAGGAGGGGACCCAGGTTGAGGGACTAAATCGGGCACCTCAACCGGCACCCCGGGGAGCTGTCGCCACCGAAAACCGCACCGCGGCAGCGCTTCCGGGGCAAGACCCACTAGGTCAAAGACCTAGTACCCGTCACGAGGCCTCAGAACTAGTCCGTTTGGTGATTCTCCAGGCTTGGAGGGCGCCGACCTCTGGCAACCAACTTCCGGTGAGGAGCGGTGGCCGACGGTGGAGTGATGCCACGATCAACCCCCTCAGACACTCTCGAGTGCTCGTAGGACCGTTCCAATCAGTCCGACGAGCAGTGTTGAGGTGCCTGCGAGGTTACGCTGCCGGGCGGCGTTCTAGTGTGAGGCCAGATGTCTTTCGAACAATGGGAACTTGGTGTAGCTGCGGTCGAGCGTAGCGACTGGGTAGAGGCTTGCGACCTGTTCGAAGGGATCCTTGATCCCAACTCAGACGCCACGGCTGGCCAGTTCATTGCTCTTGGACAGGCGGCTTTTTGGGTCAATGACCTTGACACCACTATTGCCGCTCGGGAGAGGGCGTTCAGCGTGTATCGAGATGGCGGAGACGACCACGCAGCAGCCCTGCTTGCGCTCGAGTTGGCGCACGACCACGCGTTGAAGATGCGCGAGGCCGTCTCCAACGCCTGGGTGAACAGAGCTCGACGCCTCTTGGTCTCGCACCCGGAGTCAGCGGCCGCTGCCCACATGGCCCGCTGGCAAGCGCGCGCCGCCCTTGACGGAGATGGCGATCCCGAGTCTGCTCTCATCCACATCGATGAGGCGCTCCGCATCGCTCGTCAGGTCGGTGATCGGGACCTAGAGATGCTCGTCACCCACGATCGGGGGCAGATCATGGTGACGATGGGGCTTCTGGAAGAAGGTATGCCTTTGATGGAGGAGGCGATGCTGGCGGCTGCGTCTGGCGAGTTGACTCCCAACACGGTGGGCAAGATCTATTGCAACATGATCGCCGCGTGTCTCGACACCGCCGATTATGGCGCGGCTGCTCAATGGACCGATCAGGCGGAGCGATGGTGCGAGGGAGCGTCAGCGGATTCGGGCTACCCGGGCATCTGCCGCGTACGGCGCTCGGAAATCAATCGACGTCGAGGTCTCCTCGACGCTGCCGAGGAGGGGGCCCGCCGCGCTGCCCAGGAGCTAAAGAATTTCATTCCCTTCGCCGCTGCTGCTCACGCCGAAATCGGGAACGTGCACCTGCAGCGGGGGGAACTTGACCTGGCAGAGGCTGAGTTCTCCACGGCCCACCAGTTCGGAGATTCAGCGATGCCGGGGTTGGCGCTTCTACGCAGTGCTCAGGGCCAGACGGTCGTAGCGGCTGGGTTGATACGTTCTGCGATGGAGTCTCTACCCGATGGTTCGTTGGCGCGAGCGCGGCTGTTGCCGTCAGCCGTCGAATTGTTCCTGGAGAGTGGCGATATCGGCGACGCACGCGATCTCGTTGATGAGATGGAGAGAATCGCTTCTCGCTTCGGGTCTTCGGCGTTGCGGGCGGCCGCTTCGTATGCCCGCGGCCTCGTGGCAGGCGAGGACGGTGATCTCGCAGAGGCAACCCTCCGTCTTCGGTCTGCTCTCACCACATGGATGGCCTGCGGGCTCCCGTACGACGCGGCGCGGGCCCGACTGGCTCTTGGTCGCAGGCTCGCCGAGTCAGGAGCGGCGGAGGCGGCGACGCTCGAGATTCGCGCAGCCGCTGTTGAGTTCGAGCAGCTCGAAGCTCGGCTCGATCTGAAGGAGGCTCGCGCCTTGCTCGGCGAGGACGAGCCAGCCCCGGATCAGGGTGCCGAAGCTCTTGCTCTGCTGTCCAACCTTGATATCGCCGCATTGTCTCGATACATGGTGGTGGGCGCCTACGCCCGTTTCGACGAGGGCGTCCGGAACCGTCTGGCTGACGCTCGCCAACGAATAGGAGCGGGGCTGGTGAGGCCAACAGGCAACCGTGACAACCATCTGGTCTGGGCAGCACCAGGTAGCGGCAAGACCTTCTTGGTGGAGCAGATCGCGGCAGGTCTCGACGGTGTCCGATACGTCGAACTCAACCTGGCGCGCCTGTCTGAGGACGAGTTTCGTGCCGCACTCCTCGACGCCACCTCCGGTGACGGGCCGTGCCTCGTTCTCATTGACGAAGTCGATGCGAAGCCGGACGCTTCCTGGCCTTATGAGGTACTGCTGCCGTTCCTCGACGTAAATGTGGACAGGGGTGGCCACGTTGTATTCGTGATGGCGGGCAGCTCAGGGGCTTCGATCGATGCGATGAAGCATGCCATCGGATCTCGTCCCAAAGGCGCCGACCTCCTCAGCCGGACCCCCACCGACAATGAGTTCGTCGTCGCACCGTTAGGAGTCGGCGACCAGATCCTCGTCGCACTCAGCCAGGCGCGGCAAGCAGCTGCTCGCAGTGGCTCGACTATTCGCGCCGCGGAAAAGGCGGCTCTGTACTACCTGTCCGTTACCCCCTACCTGGCGAACGCTCGTCAACTGGCCGAGTTCATGGCTCGGGCCGTCGACAGAATGCCACCGGGGGAAGATCGCCTCAAGTACGACCACCTGTTCAGCCCTGGAGACCCCGAAAACAAGCAGTTCTGGATGAAACTCGACGGCGAGGCCAGCGCGGTGGTCGACAGCTACGTGACCATCCAATAGTTGAACGACGCCCACTCCGCCGCAGAGTTTTGGAAGATTCTCCAAGACAAGCACGAGGAATCCGGCAGCGGCCTGCCTACTTCCCAGCGACCCGACGGTCATCCTGCTGAGCAGTGAGTCGCCTCCTACATCCCAGCCGAGATGCCCCCCCCTGCGGACACCTCGCGTGGCACCTCGGCGCCCGAGGGGATGTTCTCGGGAGTTGCACCGCCCGCCCTCACGGCGTCAGGGCGGGCACGGAGATGCACCTCAGCGAAGCGGAATCCACGTCGGAATCGAGGTTGAGGGCCTAGTGCCCTAATAGGGCGTGGAGGTTCGAGTC
>CAXMOO010000110.1:0-2163 GCA_964195005.1 uncultured Gammaproteobacteria bacterium | reverse complement strand
GCCGCTGGATGCGTCCTCGTCCTCGACGCACGTCAAGTGCGCCTTCGTCCTGCGTCCTTCCCAGCGCCGCCCCTGACTCGCCCTCAACATCGCCAACGTCACTGGACAGAGCACTAGGCATCCTCGATCGCACGATCGAAGTTCTCGACCGTACCGATCTTGCTGTACGGCACGTAGGCGAGCCGTTCGCCCGCATCGTCATCTACTTTCAGCACGACACCACGCAATTCGAACTTGAGGACCTCGCCGCGTTTTCCGTCCATTGCCACATCTTCACCGGCACGGAAGTTGTCGGCAAACACGAACGAGACATAGCCAATGATGTCCCGGATGAGCGGTTGTGCTCCAAACGAGATCGCAAGGCCGACGACGCCAAGGGCGGCCACGAGCGCGGTGATTTTGATTCCAAGCGTGTCGAGGATCAGTAGCCCGGCGATGATGGTGAGCACCACTCTCTGGGCGGTGCGCGCCACATGCCGGAGCGACGCGATCCGCTCCGCATCCCCACGCTCGGCACGCCTGAAGAATCGGCCGAGCGCGATCCCGAGTGCAAAGTTGACGACGAACGCCCCCACCACGATCCCGGCAATGCGTACGGCCGTAAGCGCTGACCCTTCCAGCATCGGTCTCTCCTCAACGGAAACCGAGAGAACCTTACGCGAAAAGAGCGTGATTTCGGTGCAGTGTCGGACACAAGCAACGCGTCTCCACACGGGAGCGCAAGATTCCCATCTGGAACACCGCGAACAGAAGCGCCCGCACAGGACAGCATTCCAGAGCGGGCGGAAACAATCGACACCGAGACGCTCCTCAGGCCTCCGGTATTGCAACGGTCAATTGCGACCCGCCGCTGACGGTCCTGGTCCTGGCTTCCTACCCTGTGCCCATGGCAGGCCGGGAACGTTTCATACCTCAGCGGATCGGGCAGCTCACCACGGACCTGTGCGGCCTGCCGTGGCCCGAGGATCACGACGGGGCCGAGCAGTTTCGCTCCTTCAGCCGGCTGACGTCGGCGCTGTACCACTACGAGTTCCACGACCGCGAGCAGGTTGTCACTGAGGCTTGGGAGCGAGTCGGCGACGACCCGGGGGCGGCCTCCCTTGTGGCCGCCGAACTCACCGGCCTGCTCGACGGAGCGAACTACACCCCGGTCACGATGGCCGAACTCGACTACGCGCTGGCCAACGAGTCTTTGATCCAAGTGCGGCTCGAGGTCGACCTCGACGACTATGACGAACTGCTCATCTACCGTCGCGGCAGCCAGCGGGACACTGTCGAGATCCCGAAATGGATGGGGCTGCGGTCCGAAGAAAAGGCGATCACTGTTTACGAACGGGTCGTGGTGTACACCCGGATCAAGCCCCAAAGCTGGTTTGATGAGCGCAACATCAACCTGGCCAAGCGAAACCTGGTACCGGACCACGTGTCGCTCAAGCAGTTCCAGAACGTACCCCGGGCCGACATCGAGATGTTGCTGCCCGCCACCCGGGTGCGGTTCCGGCTGGTCGACTCCCTGCTCATCGGGGCGCCCGCGGTGGCTTCGGGCGTCGCCGTGTTGGCCACCAAACTCTTGCCCACCCTCGGTCTCATGTTCTTGTTGGTGGGGGCCTGGCTCGGACTACGTGATGAGCAGCCCGAAATCAACCAGGCGGCCCTGGTCATCCTCTTTGGTGGCGTCCTCACCCTGGGAGGCTTCGTGTTCCGCCAGTGGACCAAGCTGAAGAACCGCCGGCTCGACTACCTCAAAACCCTCACAGAGAATCTCTACTTCCGCACCCTGGCCGCCGGGCCCAGCGTCTTCCATACCCTCCTGTCGTCGGCCGAGCAGCAGGAAGTGGCAGAAGTGCTCCTCGCCTACCGCTTCCTGCTGGCCGCACCCGACGGACTCACCGAAGCAGAGCTTGACGTCGAGGTCGAAACGTGGCTACGAGACGCCGGCCACGGCGACATCGACTTCGAGGTCGCAGACGCCGTTGCCAAGCTGCACCGCCTGGAAGTGACAAAGGCCCACCCCACGATGCGGGCGCTGCCCCTTCCGGAGTCCCTCGCGTTGCTCGACCGCCGCTGGGACGACCTGTTTCGGCACCAGCCCACCTAAGGGATGGCCCCGTCGGCCTGTCACAGGTCCTAAGCACAATCACTTCAATGACCTTTTCCTCTATT
>CAXMOO010000109.1:0-13227 GCA_964195005.1 uncultured Gammaproteobacteria bacterium | reverse complement strand
TCGGTCACCGTCCCGATAAGCACCGTCACGCAGGTCTCGTTGTGGAACTTCGGCGCATTGCTGGCGCCGAGCGGTGCGAACTCTCCGTATGCGTAGAAGCCAGTAATCGGCACGTCGGGTCCGAGGCCCTCCTTGATCCGTTCGATTTCCAACGCAGTGCGCGTACCCAGAAGGAAACCCCGGACGGCACAGGCTGAGATCAGCGCGCCTTCGGGTCGTGAATCCTCCGGGAAGCCATCGAGAGCCTCCTGCACCGACGCACGCGTGCCGTCGAGGATCTCCTCGGTCGACGCCATAGCAATCTGCACCGTCGAACCCTCAGGGACTGAGCCCAAGAACGTCGCCGCTCCTTCCTCCTCATCCCAGACCAAGGGGGCACGCAAGTAATGGCGACCCGTGTTGACGTCCAGGATGGCCAGGGGATGGGCCAGGGCAGGTTCACTGGTGGCTCCGAGATAGTGCCGGTAGAAATCGATAACCGGCTCGTCATCGATCTCGTACACCTGCTCGTTTTTCGAGCGAGTAACCACGGCCTTCCTGCCTACCGGCTTCCACCCGTGTGCGACGCCAACCGACACCTGGAGCGGTCCCGACAGCAGCAAAACCGGAAGCGAATCGGTCAGGACCTGATCCCCATAAACCTGGACGCCGCCAACCCACGGTGAACCGACGGGAAGATCCGGGACGGCGCCTCCCCCGAATAACGTGACCTCACTGCCGATGACCTTGCCCATTTCCTCGCTCACCGCGGCAGCGTCGAATCCCTCCACCGTGGGCATCACGATGGCCAGCGCCGGGTCCTTCTCGGTTTTCCCGAGGGCTGTGGCGACCGCTTCCTTGACGGCGCCGTTCACTCCGTGGGCGACGGAGCTGCCCAAACCTGCGGCGAACTCGATGACATCAGAAGCGAATAGGGTCAAGGTGGTCGATCCTTCCAAATACTCCGAAACCGAGGACATGGGGGCCGGCGTGGTGCAGCCGATCAATTCGATGTTGGGGTGCGTGGCCATAACAGTTTCCAGGAACACCTCAAGGTCAAGGTCGTGACAGGCGAGAACCAGGCCAGCTTGGGCGGCATGGCCGTCCATTCCCTCGGCACACTGTGCCAGGACGTCCGATGCAGCCAGCTCACCGTCCAATTCCTCGGTGGATCCGACCGCCATCTTCAACATGGTGTTTTCCCCTTTAGCTGAGCCGAGTTTACGTGTCGATGTCGTGCCCCCGCCCGTTTAGGACAACAAACGACTGCTCGACAAGACGACACCCACCCGCACATATCCGGCAGGGAGGATGGGTTGGTGCGCTGATCGTGGACGATGGCCGTGACCCTCGGTTGGAGTCTACGGTTGGTTAGTTCCTGGGGTTCGGCCTGGCTCGCTAACCGGCTGACACCCTTGTGGGTTGTCTTTTGAATGACACGCCGGCTGGCCCTGGGAATGGCACTCACCGGTCGGGTGGGAGACCCGTTCCGGTCCTGTTAGCACCAGGTCCGGGTGAATCTCAGGGTCCACCTTCCCGGCAAGTGCGTGCCACCCCCGTCCGTCTAGTGAAGGAGGGATGGCTATGACCATCGTAGGAACCAACCCCGATGTGGTGATTGGTGGCGTCGACACCCACGTTGATGTGCACGTGGCTGCTGTGGTGAATCACGTTGGTGGGGTATTAGGCGTGGAAGCGTTCCCCACCACTCGAGTCGGGTATCGCCGGCTGCTGGGGTGGTTGCGGTCACAGGGTGAACTCACCCTGGTGGGAGTGGAGGGCACCGGCTCATACGGGGTGGGCCTGTCCCGCTACCTGGCCCGGGCTGGTGTTGCGGTCGTGGAGGTCGATCGCCCCAACCGTCAAGTCCGGCATCGTCAAGGCAAGTCAGATCCGGTGGATGCAGTAGCAGCCGCTCGAGCTGCCCTGTCGGGAACCGCTACCGGATCACCGAAATGGCGGGAACAGCCGGGAACAGGAATCCCTCTCATCGATTGGGTTTTGGGGCTAACGCCGGGGTCAGCGAACTACCCCGAACCGGTTTAGGAAACCGGTGCTCTATCCCCTGAGCTACGAGGGCCCGACAGGCAGAGTAACCCCCACCACCCCAGGCTCGGCAGAATTCGAACCTGCACCCACCACCCACATGGCCGGCTTAGGAAACCAGTGGAGCAATACCCCCTGAGCTACGACGGCCCGACAGGCAGAGTAACGCCCACCACCCTCAGGCCCGGCAGGCAGAGCTCCCTATAAAGGATGCTTGCTTTCGCGCAGGTCTATGACGAGGTGCTGGTAGGTCGGGTAGCCGAACTCGGCACCGATCGTTTCGGCCCAGATCTCATCGAAGCGCTCCAGGGTCTGTGACGAGAGCTCGCGGCGATGATCGCCGACCTTCCCATCCCGCACCTTGGCTGAGTCACCATTCGGCGGTATCGCAGCGACGACTTCGGCCCGGGAACGCAGCCAGGGGTCCGAGAATGGGCCCTTGTTGGCAGACATGAACTCGAACGATGACCGCTGGGTCGCAAGATCGAGAAGGGCGTCATCGGCATCGACACCGATGAACGCCGCGATTCGCTCCACAACGCCGCGTAGGTCTTGCTTCATCTCCTCGAACGTCAACAAATGGACATCAGGGTTGTCACGCTGTGACAACCACGAAGCGAGGTGACGCCAGTAGTCCGGCTCGGCCTCGCGATCGAAGGACCTCCTCTCGACGAACTCACCGATCGGTATCGTCCCCGGCTCGATGAACCACCCCTCCATGAAGCGGAACAGCGAAACCGCGGCATCCCTGGGGTCCCGGAACGAAACGAGATAGCGGCATCCCCGGGGCACCTCATCCCAGGACCCGTGCGACTTGAATGCCCGCGGGTTCGCCCGCTGGTCGGCATCGAGATCAATACCCAGGTCGAGCGCAACATCAATCCACGGGACCACCTCGTAAATATCCTCGAAATCCATGTCGCCACCAGTACGCAGACTGTGGACGATCTGCTGCAGCCACGTGGTGCCGCACTTCGCAAAAGGCGCAATGATCACATCTGTGGGGCGCGGCTGGAACGCCCGATAAGCCTCCTCCTCCGAGCGAAACAGGAGCGACAAGCGCTCAACAAACTCGTCATACGTGACGGCCCGCCTCATCAGGTGAGCCTATCTCCGCGAGATTCCGCGTGCTCGGGCCCCGGAAGGCGCAAATCGAGGCGACAGACGTCGGGATCTCGAAGTCTCAAAATACCCGCATATCTAAACAATTTGGGGGGCAGCTCAAGGGGTTCATTCGCAGGGGGCGATCGACTCTTCCCTCACCCCCGACATCCTCCCTGCCGGTTCCTTCTGCATCGATAGCTTCTACGCGCTTGAGTTGGGTCCATCCTTAGGAGGGAGTTTCATTGGAATATCAACTTCGCCGATTTCGCATTGCATCTGGGAAGCTCGACGAGTTCGTCGACGCCTGGAAGGCCGGTGTCGTGCCGCTGCGGGAGCGTTTCGGGTTCCAGATTCATGGTGCGTGGTCGATTGAGGAGTCCAACGAGTTCGTGTGGGTGATCAGTTACGACGGACCGGACGGTTTCGACGCTGCCGATGCTGCCTACTACGCCTCCGAAGAACGCCGTGGGCTCTCACCCGACCCCGCCGAACACATCGCCAGCGCCGAGAAAGCGTCGGCTCAACGAGTTGTTTCAACGGTCCAGGCCGCACCGCCCGACCTGCCTCGGTCAAGTACGCCGGGGAAGTTGCTGGCCCAGGGACTTGAACAGAGCGGAACGGGAGATTGTTCTATCAGCTCCGAGGGAGATGGCTTTAGCGAACGCTTCGTCGTCCACATGGGGACCGAAGGCAACAACCCTCGTCCCCTGTTGGGCGAGCAATGGGACAGCCTCGCCGGCTGCTGGATGGGTCAAATCGACGAAGGCAGCCGCTGGACGGAACGGCCTCAAGTCGGATCGAGCAGCCCACACCTCCAGCTGCAGCCCGGCACCATTGGCGGCGTCCTCGAAGCGGGAGCGATCCACCAGGTCACGTGACACAAGGACCACCAACCCCTGTTCATCCGACACCACTGGCCCGACTGCTGCAGCCTTGGCCGCCCCCCAGGCCAGATGGGCCTCGAAGGCCGCTTCTCCCAGCACCGACGACGAGGCCGGGGCCAGACCGTAGGTATCTCCCGGCAGAGCCGACACGGTCACCGGATCGCGCAGCGGCGGCCGCACCCCCAGCTCCGACAGGCGTGCATTGAGTCCTTCCATTGCCTCTTGAAATAACTCCAGGGGCGAGCGAGCCTGTTCAATCAATGGCAGGGCCAATAGATCCTCGAGTTGAGCGTCAAGCCAGTCGCGGGCGGTGAAAACCGCCTCATCGTCCAGCTCGGGCAATCCCCGCTCCCCAAGAATCGCTTTCAGGTAGGCGGGAAAGGCGCCGACGAAAGCTGAATGCAGCGCTCGCGCGGCCTCGTCCATGATGCCAGCCTATCCCCTGTAATCACGTCAACTCTGCCTAGGGTTTCACCCGATCACTCAAAGGAGAACGGGTGAAGCGGGCGGCCACACTCGTCCTGCTCGGCTTGATCGCCAGTGCTTGTCGCATCGACGTCGACCTTCGGGCTGCCCTCGGCCCCGACGGCTCCGGTGACCTCGAATTCAACGTGACTACCGACGCCGAATTCGAGACTTTGTTCCGCCTGACTGGACAGGAATTCGAGGAGTTCCTGGTCCTGCGCGGCCAGGAGATCGGCCTGTCGTTCGATGTCACGGAGGGGAGCGACAAGGTCTACCACTCGAGCACCCAATCAGTACCGGCAGAAGACATCGAGTCCTTGCTGGAGGGCCTCGTGCCCGGGCTGGCGACGGTCGACATCATCCCCGAACCTGAGACGCTCGTTTTCTCTTCCGAGTTGAATCCTTTGCCCCAGGCAGACCTCCTTACTCCGTTCTTCTCCAACTTCGATCCCGCCGAACTGGCCGAAAGCGTCGCGGTCACCCTCACCGTGACGATGCCGGGAGAACTCGACGCTTCCACCGCCGACCAGATAGCAGGCAACGAGCTGACGTTCGAGATTCCCTTCGCCGATGAGCCCACGAGGATCTTCGCTCGCGGCCGGCTGGTTGGTGAGGGCGGGACCTCCTTTCCCTGGGGCCTGGCAATTCTCATCACTGTCATCGGAGGGGCGCTGGCCTTCTTGTTCGCTATCCGATCGAAAGCCGGTGAGGTCGCCGAAGCCTCCCCCGGCACATACACCCCATCCACCTACCCACCACAAGCCCAACCGGTGGCTCCTCCCAGGCGCGAAGAGGCTGCTCCCCTCGACGGGGCTGTAGGCAGCGAACCGTCTTCGGAACATCACGTGACCGGCAACCCGGAGGACTCGGGCGAGTCCTAGCCCCCTAGTTACTGAAGACCTGAACCACCATGAGGCCCAGTGGGCCTTCCATCGCAGTGATCCCCACTGATCCGTAGGCCGGTTCTCGCATGTTTGTCAGATGCGACTCGCTGGTCACCAACCCGCGATGGGCCTCGACCACATCGGCGGCTAACGCCAGGTTCTCTCCGGCAACGCTCACTCGCACACCGGCGGCGGCCAGCCGGTCGCTCACAAGGCCGGTAGTCGGCGATCTGTGGGAGAAGAAGCCGGCGGTATACATATCACGCGCGTGGGAGACGGCGACCAGTGCCAGGGAATTGGACCACTCGAGCGGGGCAAGGCCGGCGTCGGCGCGTTCGTCGTTCACTCTTTCGAACAAACTGATAGCCGACTCCCTCCGTGGAGCCAGCTCACCTGCGGCCGCAGGACTGAAGCTGACGACGTCCTCGCCCTTGACAATCGCCCGACGCCCATCGGTGAGATCATCCAAGCCGAGCAATACGCCGAGTACCTTGTCACCAGATACCCGGGCGAACATCGCCTGCGGCACACCAGTGGGATCAGTGAGGCGAGTTGCAACTGCCGACTCGTCGAGCTGATCAGCTATAGCCTCCGGAAGTCGAAACAATGAGAGCACGGACAATGCCAGCGTCGCCAGGAACGCCCCCCATGCCACTGCCAGGCCGGCCCCGGTGAGCCGGTTGCTGAGTGCCAGGCCGGGCAGGCGGGCGACCTTGTGAAGGTAGTGGGCCAGCACCGCAGCGCCTCCCCCGACGATGGCAAATAACGCCAACCCCCCGATCACCCGGGAGATGGCCGGGCTCGAGCCGAGGATCCCACCGACTACTGAGCCGGCGGCGGAGCTGAGCCGAAACGCCACTGCCAGGCCGACGAGCATGCCGACCAGGTCCATGGCTTCCTTGACAAAACCGCGGGCCCAGCCGCGCACAAGCAGGAAAGCAAAGAAGATTCCAAGAAGGAGATCGAGCAAGTCGGACGCCTGGCTGGGGAAGCTGTGGCGAGCCTAAACGGCCAAGGACGATTTTCGCGCTTTTCTGGACTTGAAGCCGCTCAGATACCCGGCTGATCTCCGCCGTGGAGTCGCTCAATCACACGTCGCTGGCGACCCTCCTCCCTCACCCTGCGCAGACGACGGACCGTTAGCGGAGCGAAACTCAGGGCCTCAGGAACGTCGATGACCCGGCGCAGCACCTGGTAATAGCGGGTGGCGCTCAGTTCGAGGTAGTCACGGATCGCACGGTCCTTGGGACCAGGGTATAGCCACCACGACCCCTCGAATTCGAGAATCGATTTTTCGCGATCAGTGAGCACGGGAAGAGAGTAAAGGCCTCTTCGCGCGAAGGGTGGTATTTGCGCGCGGAACGCGCGCAAGGTCTGCCGGGTTGTTGACGCCCGGTGCCATTACTCTCTGGTGCCACACTGCTGGTGTAGCTCAGTGGTAGAGCAGCTGCCTTGTAAGCAGCAGGTCGTGGGTTCGATCCCCACCGCCAGCTCAACATAACAATCCGTCCGCGCTGGTAGCGTCCCCCAATGCTTCCCCCCGCCACACAGCTGCGACGGACCCCCCGCCTCCTCGTGGGTCTCGTCCTATTCGGGGTCGGCCTGGCGATGATTGTTCGCGGCGACTACGGGCTCCCTCCGTGGGATGTATTCCACCAGGGTCTGTCGTTCCGGACTCCTCTCACAATTGGCACTGCCGTCATCGTGGTTGGAGCCGTTTTGCTCATCGCCATGGTCCTTTTCCGTGAGCCGATCGGGCTGGGAACGGTCGCCAATGTCTTTGTCATCGGGCTAGCGCTTGACGCCCTCTTGTACGTTTTCGACGAGCCATCCAATGCCGCTATTCGAGTGGTGCTGACACTCACCGGACCGCTGGTCGTGGCGGTGGCCACCGGCCTCTACCTCGGCGTGCATCTCGGCCCGGGACCACGAGACGGCATCATGACCGCGCTTGCCAAGCGCGGAATCACACTATGGAAGGCCAGATTCGGCATCGAGGCAGCAGCCTTCATCGCCGGAATAATCATGGGAGGCACCGTGGGCTGGGGAACAGTGTGGTTCCTGGTCGCGATCGGCCCCGCCGTCCAATGGTCCATCGGCGCCCTGTCGCTTCCACAATCACCCGGAGAGTCAAAACCGCAACACGTCTGAGCCGGGCCCGGCTCAGTCTGTCGCCTGACGGACCCGCCTCACCTCGAACATCGCCAGCGCTGCCGCCACCGACACATTTAGCGACTCCGCCCCTTGAGCCATCGGAATCGCCACAAGCTTGGAAACGCGATCTGACACCAGCCTGGTTAGCCCCCGGCCCTCGCCGCCGACAATGATCGCCACTGGTTGATCGAACAGCGGACAACCAAAAAGAGATTCTTGGGCGCTTCCATCGAGCCCTATCGTCCACACTTCCAGCTCTTCGAGGCGCTGCACGGCATCAGCAATGGAGTTGACCACCGCGACGGGGAGCACTTCCAGCGCTCCGGCGGCGGCCTTGAAGGCCGTCGCCCCTAACGGTGCGGCCCGTCGCGCGGCTACGACGATTCCCGAGCCCCCCGCTGCCAGAGCCGACCGTGCCACGGCTCCGACATTCTGCGGATCCTCGACATGATCCAGCACAACCAGCGCGGGGTTGTCGCTCTCGGCCACCAGCTCCGTGAGCGACTTCGTCGCCAGTGGTCGACAGTCGGCCATGATCCCCTGCGGCGCCGAAGTCACCGATACCTTGCGAAGGTCGTCGCCCTCTCGAACCGGCACCCCCCCCACAGAAGCCATTAGCTCGCTCACAGCATCGCCGGATTGCCGCTCCACAGTCAGCCGGCTCACGCGCCCGGCTTTCAGTGCCGCTGAAACGGCGTGGAGCCCCTCGACCCTATCCCCGATGCCAGCGGGTTCCACCAACTGCGTCCTCCATCACGATGCCCAGGGCCAAAAGTGCGTCGCGTATTTCGTCTGAGCGGGCCCAGTCCTGCTGCCGACGGGCCTCCTCTCTAAGGCCAATCAAGCGGTCGACCAGAAGCTCCGGCCGGCCCCCGGACTCGAGGCCGAAGCGACCCGCCAAATCGCCCAACTCATCCGCCACGTCGCCCAGCTCGGCTTGCGGCTCAATCAAGCCCAGGACACCAATGATCTCGTCGTAAGCGGCCGCCAAGGCATCGACCTCCTCACCCTCATCGAGTCGACTGTTACCTTCTCGCACCAGGTTGAAGACCACCGCCAAGGCTCCGGCGGTGTCGAAGTCGTCGTCCATGAATTTCTGAAAGCGTTCCATGGCTTCGGGAAGTGGATCGGCCTCGAGAGGGGCACCCAACCTGCGTCGAAAGGCCCACAGGCGCTCAATGGATGCGGTGGCGTCCTCCAGCGCTTCGTCCGTGAAATCGACCGGCTTGCGATAGTGGGTACGGAGATAAAACAGCCGCATCGCCGACGGTGGGTACTTCTCGAGCGCGCTCAGGAGGTCGACCACCAATCCGGTGGACTTCGCCATCTTCTCGCCTTTGAGATTGATCATTCCGTTGTGCAGCCAGTAGCGGACAAACCTCGATCCATGAGCGGCCTCGGCCTGGGCGACCTCGTTTTCGTGATGAGGAAACATCAGATCGGTCCCACCGCCGTGAATGTCAAAGCCATCGCCGAGATACTTGCGAGCCATCGCCGAGCACTCGATGTGCCAGCCGGGCCGACCGTGGCCCCAGGGAGAGCCCCAACTCGGCTCCCCCGGCTTGGCGGCTTTCCACAGAGCAAAATCGAGCGGATCCCGTTTTTCTTCGCCCGGCTCGATCCGGGCTCCCGAGACCAGATCGTCAATCTTGCGACCCGACAGGGCTCCGTACCCGGGGAAGGACCGCACTGCGAAGTAGACGTCGCCCGACTCGGTCGGATATGCGTGCTCGCCCTTGATGAGCTCCTCAATCAACTCGATCATCTCCGGCACATGCTCGGTGGCTTTGGGCTCGATGTCGGGGGCAGCCACCCCCAGCTTGCGGTAGGCATCGCGGAACTGATCGGCTGCCTCCGCTGCGAGCTCTTCGGGGCTGATTCCCCGCTCGGCGGCCGAAGCGATGATCTTGTCTTCGATGTCGGTGATATTGGCCACCAGCGTCACCTCGAATCCACGCCACTCCAGGTAGCGGCGGATGACATCAAAAGCCACCGCGGCACGGCCATGGCCCACGTGAGGTGCTGCCTGCACGGTTGGCCCGCACAGATACATCGCCACCCGACCGGCGTCGCGAGGCTCGAAAGACTGTAATTCCCTGCCCAGCGAGTTGAAGACCTGCATGCCGGCAATGGTAGGGCCGCGCCTTGTAGCAGTAGCGTCAGCTCATGTTGAATGTCGAGCCGGGTCGATTCCTGATCCTCGGCCACCGTGGAGCCTCGGCTCACGCCCGAGAAAACACTCTGGAGGCCTTCGCGTTAGCGGCAGAGCAGGGAGCCGACGGCGTGGAACTGGATGTGCGCCGGACCGCCGACGACGCCCTGATGGTCCATCACGATGCTGTGCTGGCAGATGCCGGCCCGATCGTTGCCATGACGTTGGCCGAGCTGAAAGAGGTGGCGCCCCACGTGCCAACGCTGCCCGAGGCCATGGAGGCGTGCCGCGGACTCATCGTCAATGTTGAGATCAAGAACTGGGTTGCCGACCCGGACTTCGATCCCCATGAGCGGGTAGCACGGGCGACCGCCGCCTGGCTCGACACCCATGGTTGGGAAAGCCATGCCGTTGCCTCATCCTTCAACCCGCAAACAATCGATGTCGTCAGATCCGGCTGGCCCCGGCTGGCTACTGCCCAGCTTCTCGGCCGCGCCATGGTTCCAATCGAGGAGCTAGCCGAAGTTGCCGGGCGGGGCCATCAGGGCGTGAATCCCAACTACGAATCCATCACCGACTTAGCTGATCTGGTGTCGGCCGCCGGGGCGCACGACCTGTGGGTGATGCCCTGGACGGTAGATGACCCCGACGCCATTCGAAATCTGGCGGAAGCGGGCGCAACCGGGGTCTTCACTAACAATCCGGCGGCGGCCCGGGAGGCGCTGGCAGGCTGATCTCAGCCGGTCAGCTCGACAGTGACGAGAGCGGTGGCTGCCAGCCCTTCTTCGTGGCCGATGAACCCCATCCCGTCAGTCGAGGTGGCCTTGACGGCCACCCGTTCCACGTCGATGGCCAGGACTCTGGCCAGGTTGTCACGCATCGCTTGCCGATGTGGGGCCACAGGTATCGCCTCGGCGATCACCGTGACATCCACGTACCGTATGAGGGCGCCCTCACACATCTCGACGACTCGACCCAGCAGATCGAGGCTATCGGCCCCGGCCCATTGCTCGTCCGATGACGGAAAATGGACCCCCAGATCTCCCAAGCCGCAGGCTCCGAGAAGAGCATCGGCCACCGCATGAGCCACGACATCGCCGTCGGAAGTGGCCAGAACTCCACGCTCGCTATCCGCCACGACACCCGCCAGCAGCACCGGGGGCGGGCCCCCGAACCGATGGGCGTCAAAACCCCAGCTAACCCGCATGGATTGCCTCCAGGAGCGTCAGGTCTTCGGGATAGGTGACCTTGAGATTGGTTAGCTCCCCCTCGACAGTGACGAGGGAGCCCCCCACTTCCGCCACCATTTCGGCGTCGTCGGCGGCGTCGAGATCGGTTTCAGCATGAGCCCTGCGGAGCACCTCGGCAGCAAAACCCTGGGGAGTCTGGACCACAACCAGACCGGTCCGATCAACCGACCCCAATACCTTGTCTCCGCTCACCTGCTTGATGGCATCCCGAACCGGGATGGCCGGGACTACCCCATCGGCGTCCCCCCGGCCAAGGCGGGTGAGAACCCTTTCGACTAGCTGGCTGCTCGCCAGCGGACGGGCGGCGTCATGCACCAGTAAGTATTGGACGTCGGGTGGAACCCGGTCGAGGCCGGAGAGGACCGAATCTCGTCGCCGGGGCCCGGGAGGGACGCCCCCTTCCATCTCTCCGACCGTCACCACTTCGGCAACCCCCCCGTTCAAGAGCGCTCGCCGCGCCCACTCCCACAGGGGCTCTCCGCCCAAATGTTCAAATTGCTTGCGACCGCCGAAGCGGCTTCCGAGCCCGCCGGCCACAACTATGCCCCAGGCTTCGATCATGCGGCCATTCGGCCGAAAACCATGCGCCCGACTTGAGTGCGAACGGCGTTCGACACCTCCACCCTCACCGACTGGCCCACCGAAGCACCCGCCTGTTCGATAACCACCATGGTTCCGTCATCGAGATATCCGACTCCTTGTCCAGGCTCCGAGCCTACCTTCTCGATCGTGACCTCAATCAGGTCCCCGGGGCTAGCCTGCGGCCGCAACGAGTCGGCCACCGCATGGGGATTGAGCACCGTGAGCCCGCGAACCTCGGCCGCCACAGCCAAATTATGGTCGGTGGTGACCAGCGTCGCCTCGCTCCTTTCGGCAATCGCCAACAGCTTGGCGTCCACCTCGTCAAATTCAGGAACGGTCTCCTCCAAAACTGCCAGCTCGACACCGGCAACGTGGCGCAGCATCTCGAGAACCTCGAGCCCTCGCCTCCCCCGGCGGCGACGGTTCTTGTCTCCGGAATCAGCGATGGCCTGGAGCTCGTCAACCACGAATGCCGGAGCCCAGAATCGGCCTCGAGCCAGGCCGGAGCGAGCCAGGTCGAGAATTCTCCCATCGATGGCGGCCGAAGAGTCCATCAGGAAGGCCCTGGGATCGGCATCCAGTCGGTGAGAAGCGATCGACACATCGGGGCGAAGCCCCACCGAAGCCATGAGCTCGTCTGCCCGGGCGGCAAAAACAGAGCCACCAAGAGCCGACACGAGGAAAACTATCAGCCCTGACAATGGCCAGGCGACCTCCGGAGGCAAGAGCAGGATCGCGGGCACGCTGGTCACCAATCCGACGGCCAGCCCGAGGCCCACCCCAAAAGCGCCTGCGAACAGCTCAGGCCCGCTCATTCGCGGCCGGAGAGCAACGGGAGCCATCGCCAGCACCTTGCGAAAAAGACGACCGAACGCTCCACCAAGAACGTAACCGATGCCGGCCCCGATTGTGGCGCCGGCGATGGCCGAGCTCTCGCCGATGCTGTTGCCGACCAAGAAACCGGCCGTGGTGGCAGTGAGGGTGACCAGCAACCTGGTCGCTTCGACCATCATGAGGGGCCTACCCCTCGACCGGGACCTCTACCTTGGGCAGCGCCCGGTTGATCCGCCTGGTGGCCTCCTCCTCCCCAACGTCGAGTGCGAAGCGCAGCTCGCTGTTCAGGATGAGGTGGGCTTTGGAGAGCATGCGTTTGAGAGCTGGCGAGATCCCCTTGACCTGCTGGGCGAAGGTCAAATCGCGCACGACCTCGGCGACCTGATAGATGTCGCCGCTGTTGATCTTCTCTGTGAGTACTTTGTACCACCGGCTCCAGTTGCTCCCTGCCTCTTGCGGCTCGTCCTTGAAGACCGCGAACACATTTCGGGCCTGGTTCTTGGAGATGACGGGGCGCACCCCGAGCTCCTCGGCCCGGTCGACCGGTACTCGCACGATCAATTGGTCGGTGGCTACTTCGAGAACGAAGTAATCCACTCTCTTTCCATCGACCGGTTGCTTCTCCTTCTTGACTATCACTGCCGCACCGTGATGTGGGTAGACCACCTTGTCATTCACCTTGAAACTGAGTTTCTTCACTTTGCGGGGCGGAGGAGCCTCTGGTTGTCTATCAGCCACAGGTCGCTCAGCAGGGCCCTTGGCAGCAGGCTTCTTAGCAACAGGCTTCTTAGCAACAGGCTTCTTAGCAACAGGCTTCTTAGCAACAGGCTTCTTAGCAACAGGCTTCTTAGCAACAGGCTTCTTAGCAACAGGCTTCTTAGCAACAGGCTTCT
>CAXMOO010000108.1:0-4574 GCA_964195005.1 uncultured Gammaproteobacteria bacterium | reverse complement strand
GAGGGGAGTGGGCTCGGCCTTTCGATTGTCAAGGAGTTAGTGACGGCCATGGGTGGTGCCGTGGCGGTGGACTCCCGACCGGGTCACGGCACCGCCGTCACCGTGCGGCTTCCCCGCTCCTCGTGAAAAGAGGCGGAGTTTCAGCACTGCTGCTGGTGATGTTGGTCGGAGCTGGTGCCCCGACCAGCAACGTTTGTCGCGTTCATGACGGCCAGTGACGCCGCTGGATGCGTCCTCGTCCTGCGTCCTTCCCAGCGCCGCCTCTGACTCGCCCTCAACATCGACAACGTTACTGGACGGAGCACTACTTCGTCGACGCCGACGACGCCTGACGGGGCTGAGATCTACGCCGCCAACTGTGTCGCATGTCATGGCGTCGACCTGATCGGCGGTGGTCGGGCGGCATCCCTGGAGGGAGGCAGCGCCGGGGCGAGCAAGACCGACGCGGAGTATTTCGAAGCGATCAGATCTGGCCCGGGAATCATGCCGTCGTTCCGCAACCTGACCGACGCCCAGATACGAGCGGTGATTGTCTACCTTCGCCGGCTGCAAGGACGGTAACGGCTCTACGATGTCAGGATGTTGGACGAGATCCTCGCCGCGACCAGGAACAGAATTCAAGGCCTCGACAGCGTCGAGCTACATGATCGAGCGGTCGAAGCCGGCCCCGGGCGGCCTTTCGCGCAGGCTCTGGCCGCGCCGGGGCTCGCCGTCATCGCCGAGGTCAAGCGGCGCTCACCATCGCGAGGGGACCTGGCTCCGGCTCTGGATCCGGTAGGCCGGGTGCAGGCTTATGCCGCCGGTGGGGCAGCTGCAGTTTCGGTCCTCACCAACGCGGAGTTCTTTGGCGGGTCCCTGGCCGACCTCGAGGCGGTCCGGGGGGAGGTGGGCCTCCCGGTTCTTCGCAAGGACTTCATTTTGGACTCCCGCCAGATTTGGGAGTCACGAGCCGCGGGGGCCGATGCTGTGCTCCTCATCGTTGCCGCTCTCTCAGACGAGTCGCTGGCGGAGCTGTTGACCGTGGGTGCTGAGGCCGGGCTGGAGGCCCTGGTCGAAGTGCATGACGAATCGGAAGCTGAACGGGCCCTGACGGCGGGGGCATTGATGGTCGGGGTCAACAATCGCGACCTGGCAACGTTCGAGGTGGACCTGGCCGTGGCTGAGCGGCTGGCCCCGATGGTGGTGGGCCGGGCGGTGACGGTGGCTGAGAGCGGGATTGGGCGAGCCGATCATGCCGTGAAGATGGCTGTTGCAGGCTACGACGCGATCCTGGTTGGCGAAGCCCTGGTAAGGGCCGAAGATCCTGCGGGGCTCGTTGCCGAGCTGCGGGGAGTGTCGGCATGACCTGGGTCAAAGTTTGTGGGCTGAGCAAGCCTGAAGACGTGTCGGTCGCGGCCCGGTCCGGGGCCGACGCCATCGGGTTTGTGTTCTATCCGGAGTCGCCCCGCCTGGTGAGCGTCGGGCAGGCACGAGAGCTGGGAAGCGAGTTCGCGGGTCTGAAAGTTGCCGTCACCGTGGGCCTGGGGCCCGGTGAGCTGCTGGCGCTCGCGAAGCAAGCCCGGGTCGACGCAGTTCAGCCTTATGGGGCCGAGGCCTACGCCGCAGCCAAGGCCGCGAGCCTTGAAGGTCTGAAAGTTCTCTTCCCGGTGGTCGTGCGCGGTCGTCCCGACCTCGCCCACCTGCCCGATGCGGCGGTCCCCCTTCTCGATAGTTCCGAGCTGGGGGGCTCGGGCGCAACCTTTGACTGGGGAATGGCCAGGGGAATAGGGCGAGACTTCGTGTTGGCCGGCGGGCTGTCGGAGGACAATGTCGGGGATGCCATCGCCCGGCTGCATCCGTGGGGAGTCGACGCCTCCTCCGGCCTAGAGTCCGCTCCTGGAATCAAGGATCCGGCCAAAGTTGCAGCGTTCGTCGAGAAAGCGAAGGCCCAATGACATTGCCAGATAGTGGCGGCCGTTTTGGCGAGTACGGCGGCCGCTTTGCTCCGGAAACGCTGATGGACACTCTGACCGAGCTCGAGAAAGCGTTTCTCGAGGCGTGGGCCGACCCCGACTTCAAGTCCGAGTACCAACAACTGCTGGCCGATTTCGTTGGCAGGCCCAGCCCTTTGTTCGCCGCCGACCGGTTATCCGACCGCATCGGGGTACGGGTCCTGTTCAAGCGTGAGGACCTCAATCACACCGGTGCCCACAAGATCAACAACACCATAGGTCAGGCCTTGTTGGCCAGGCGGATGGGCAAGCCCCGCATCATCGCCGAAACCGGGGCAGGCCAGCACGGAGTGGCCACAGCCACGGCTGCGGCGCTCCTGGGCATGAAATGCCAGGTCTACATGGGGTCGAAGGACATTGCCCGGCAAGCCCTGAACGTTTACCGGATGGAGTTGCTGGGCACAGAGGTGATTCCGGTGACGACTGGAGCCCGGACGCTCAAGGATGCCGTCAGTGAGGCTATGCGAGATTGGGTGGCGAGCGCAGCTGATACCCACTACATAATTGGCTCGGTAGTCGGCCCGCACCCTTTCCCTCTCATTGTTCGTGAATTCCAAAAGGTCATAGGTGAAGAGCTCAAGGAGCAACTGGCGGGTACCCCGGTCGATCTGATCGTGGCTTGCGTCGGAGGCGGATCCAATGCCATGGGGATCTTCGTCCCATTCATTGGGACCGAGGTGGAGCTGGTTGGAGTCGAGGCTGGAGGTGAGGGGATCGAAAGCGGCCGCCACGGGGCCTCGCTCAGCCATGGGCGGCCCGGGGTACTGCATGGGGCTCACACCTATCTGCTGCAGGACGAAGAGGGCCAGGTGCTGGAGGCTCACTCGGCTTCGGCCGGCCTCGACTATCCAGGGGTCGGGCCCGAGCATGCATATTTCAAGGATGCCGGACTGGTTCGGTACGAATCGGTGACCGACGCCGAAGCTTTGGGGGCCTTCCACCTGGTCGGCGAGCTGGAAGGGATCATTCCCGCGCTCGAATCTGCCCACGCCGTGGCCTGGGTTGTGCGCGAAGCCAAAGTCCTGGCCGGAAAGACAGTGGTGATCAATATGTCGGGCCGGGGCGACAAGGACGTTGAGCAGATCAGAGAGATGGAGGGCGGGTGATGGGGGCCGGCCAACTGTTCGAGCTATTTCGAGCCTCGCGGGACCACGCTCGAACGGTTTTCATGCCATTCATGACTGCGGGGATCCCCGATGCCGGGAAGTCGCTCGGTGTTTTCGAGGAGCTAGCCGAAGCCGGAGCCGACGCCTTCGAGGTGGGGATACCGTACTCAGATCCGCTGATGGACGGCCCGGTGATTCAGGCCGCCTCGACCAGGGCCCTGGCCGGTGGCATGACTTTTGGCGGCGGATTGGACCTGGCAGGAGAAGTGGCGAAATCCACCGGCCTTCCCGTCATCGTCATGACCTACGTCAACCCGATCCTGCAAATCGGTCCCGAGGAGTTCGCGGGGCAAGCCAAGATGGCCGGGGTTGCGGGAGTGATCATCGCCGACGTGCCTTTTGAGGAGTCCATGCTGATCAAGGTGGCGCTCGATGACGTCGGAATAGGGATAGCTATGTTTGCCGCCCCCACTACCACCGAGGAGCGGTTGCGGTCTATCGCCGGGGCCGAGCCAGCCTTTATCTATGCGGTGGCCGACATGGGCGTAACCGGCCGGAGAGATCAGCTTCGATCGGACCTGGAGGATATGGTTCGTCGCATTCGGGCGGTGACCTCGATCCCGATGGTGCTCGGTGTTGGGATCTCAACACCCGACCAGGCTCGGGAGGCATCTCAACTCGCCGACGGGGTGATTGTCGGATCTGCGCTGGTTAGCGAAGTCATGGAATCGGGGGGAGTGCCTTCGGCGGAGGCTTTCGCCGACGCGGTGCACGCCGGCTGATGCTCTAACCCTGTGGCCCTCCTGTTCATGTCGCCTCGAGGCGAGGATTCGCACTCGATTCTCGGTCTTCGCTCTTCCAGTCTGTTGGTTCTCGACTATGAACCTCACCCAGGCGACGATCTGCCGGCCCTGGTTGAGCGCCTCTGATCAGGGTGGGTTTTTGGTTGGGTCGTGTTCTGGGGGGATGATGCGTCTTCGTTGGGTGGGACTGGTGGGATCAATGCGGTATCCGCGACCGTGGATGGCAACGTGGTGGTGCCACCAGCACAGGGTGGTGAGGTTCTCTACGTCGTGGGTGCCTCCTTGGCTGCGGGGAACAATGTGGTGGACTTGGAGCCGGTAGCGGCTCCCGCATCCATCAATAGTGCAACCCCGGTCACGAAGCAGAACGAAACGTCGTATTTTGGGGGGAATCACCCCACTAGTGGAACTCACAACCGGGGGCCGGCCCGAACCCTGATCGATCATGATCTCGACTGAGCCTTCACAAAGGATCCGGTCCAAAGTGTCAGGACCCACCCGAGGTCCCCCGCTGATGGTTACCCCCGCTTCACCTTGAGCCTCAGCGGCAGTTGCGGCTTCGACCATGACGATGATAATCGGCCCCGAAATAGCACCTCCCTCAGGGAGAGTTCCGTTGAGCGAGTCCTGGGCAATAGCCACCAGAGCATCAGCCCGCCGCTGGGACCTACTCC
>CAXMOO010000107.1:0-2994 GCA_964195005.1 uncultured Gammaproteobacteria bacterium | reverse complement strand
GTGCTGTTATGTGCGGGTGGAAACGGCGGGTTAAGGATGTGGCCCGTAGGAAGCGCCATGTCCACAAATTAGGCTTAGGGGTGGTGGACGTCGGCACAGACTTACCCCTGATCCTGGCCCTCGCGGCAGCATTCCTGATCGCGGCCCTCCTGGGCGCGGCTGAAGCATCGCTATTGCGCGTGCCTTCGGTGAGGGCAGCATCACTTGCGGACCGCGGCGACCGCAGAGCCAAGCGTCTCGCCTCCCTCCTAGCGAGGATGACACGAGTGCTAAACGCCGTCCTGCTGGTGGCGCTTCTAGCTCAGATCGCGGCTGCCACGATCACCGGCGTCCTAGCGAGCCGCTGGTTCGGCTCGGTCGGTGTGACGGTGGCCTCGGTCGCCCTGACTCTGTTCCTGTTCGTATATGCCGAAGCCATCCCGAAGACCTTTGCCGTCCGCCACCCGACAAGGGTTGCCCTCCTCCTGTCGGGCCCGATTACCGTCCTCGAAAGGGCGCTGCGGCCTATTGTCAGCCTGCTCGTGACGTTTGCCGACCTCCAGATGCCGGGCAAGGGGATCACGGTTAGCCCGACTGTTACTGAGGACGAGCTGAAGATGCTCGCCTCGCGGGCCGCCCGTGAGGGAGAAATCACGGACGAGGACATGTCTCTGATCGGTAAAGCGTTCCGATTCGGCGACCGTCAGGTGGATGACGTCATGGTTCCCCGTCCCCAAATCGTGGCGGTGGCTGCCGATGCGCCCATCGGAGAGGCGGCCACTATCGCCCTGGACACCGGCCATCGCCGCATCCCGGTCTATGAGGGCTCGATCGAGCAGATCATCGGCATGGTGCGCCTACGCGACCTCGTCCAGATTCCCGAAGAGCGACGCCACCTGGACGTGAGAACGCTGATGGTCGACGTTCTTGAGGTCCCGGAATCGAAGGCGATCGACGACTTGCTACGGGATATGCAGTCGACGTCCACCCACCTGGCGATCGCAGTCGATGAGTACGGCGGCACCGCCGGGCTCGTGACCATCGAGGACATCGCCGAAGAGCTGCTCGGCTCGATCAGCGACGAAGTTGACGCTCCCGCCGTAGTCGAGACCGGTCTCGGAGTCTGGTCGGTTGACGCTGCGTTGCCGATCGAGGACCTGTCCGAGCTGGTGGACCAGGACCTGACCGGCGATGCATGGAACACAGTCGCAGGATTCGTCATGGCCAAGCTGGGGCGTTTGCCGGCCGTTGGTGAGGAGGTCGAGTTTGAGGGAGCCCGCCTCCGAGTGACCGGGACGCGGGGACGGCGCATCATCCGTCTCGAGCTGACCAAGGGCATGTAGCCGGCAATACCTAACGCCTCTCCCGGCGATCAGAAGCCGCCAGAGGCCGCTCGATATGTGCCGATATGTGCGGGTCGTTGGCCTTCGAGTTATGACCAGATCCCGGCTACTGGCAGCCATTGGGCTTGCCCGAAGGGGTAGGACACCTCTATGTCCGGGTGATCAGCGGACGCACTCAGGCGCTTGCCTCTCGTATCCAAAGCCGGAGGGTCCATGTGTGGAGTTCAACATGTTCCTCGCTACGCGCAACGCAATGCATTTCACCAATTTTATGGAGTGCTCTCAGGGGCGGGTCGGCCACGATGAGTCACTGTAGGGGGCTTTCCATGCGGACAGGTCCCTGACATGTAGGAAAGGGGAGCAAGTGTTTTCCCAAGTAACGAGCTTCCATAGCTACTTCCGGGCTCGAGCCGAAGGACACCGACCATGGCCAGCATCACCTATTTGAATGGGGTACCGGTGCAAACCGGCGGTTACTGGTCGGACCGCCACGGCCACATGGTGTTGGTGTGCGAAGGCCAGCTCCTCCCCTCCTGCCCGAGCTACCCGTACGAGAACACGCTCTGGCAGCTGCGCACTCCCCTCGCCTGCCCGCACAATCACTCTCGGATGGTGCCCAAAGCTTGAGTTTCGGCCCGCATATAACCGGCATTATCTAGCGGGGTGCAGTCACTCAAAGAGGAGTTTTCTAGGCAGCCGTGATTTCTTGGAGCCAGTCGTCCAGTGATTTCGCGAAATCGGCGATGTCGGTCTCAGTGACTGTTCCGGCACCCACGATGTACGGGACTCCGGCAGCCAACAGAATTGCCACGACCTGTTCGTTCGCAGGCCGACGCTGGGTGAGCCCGCAGCTCGAGCAAGCAAACTCATATTCGCCTTCGATTTGTGATGTGCCCAGCTCGAGCATCAGGCCATCGGCCTTGATTTCCACCGTTCCGCAACCAGCACACGTCGTCTTGAAAGTCGTCATCCCAATTCAATCCGGATCGTTACCCAGTTATCGGACCTCAATACCGGGTTGTTTGAGAACCATTTCGCGTCATAGTCCGTAGGAGCTAGTCACCGACACGTTCGGCAGCTGCGAGACGCATCCGATGTCAGTCGTGCGGACCCGGTTATTGCTCTCCATCAACACCACCTCTAACCGCGGATCTTGCTCGACGTTGGACACGTCCGCCGAGTCCTCAATGGTTTTGTCAGCTCGACCGAAATCGAGACCCAGGCTCTGGCGAAAAATTGGATTGAGTCCGATAGGGGCTTGGTCACCTTGGGAATCGAGCAAAGTCGATCGGTATAGACGCGGCGTCGTCATACTCGTCAGTCATTGCGTCTTCATACACCATCCGAGCAATCGAGACCAGAGCGAGAGTCGCAGCTCCAGCTCGACGTACTGCGATCGCTGCCGAAAGTGGCGTGGACCCCGTTACCCAGGAGTCCTCAAGCAAGAGCACCCGTTCCGTTCTAACGTCACTACTGACCCTGAATGCCGCCGGTTCAAGCGCCTTTCGCTTCCAATCTCCTGGAAGCCAGCGGCCGAGCAGCAGTGAGGTCCGGGGCGATAGCTGGATGCGACCCGCCAATCCGGCTCTGCTTGCCCCAGTCGGCACCCGCACATAACCGGCAATATCGAGCGCCTCCGACAAGCGATTCGAGTGGCCTGAGACCGCTCTAT
>CAXMOO010000106.1:0-3456 GCA_964195005.1 uncultured Gammaproteobacteria bacterium | reverse complement strand
ACCTCGTACAGCGCCGTCGTCTCGGGTCTTCTCGGTTTGTAGATCCTTGGACAGCTCTCCACGCCGCAACCGCAGCCAGCGGGAGAGGGACCGGCAGATTGTCCTCACGGACGAAGGAAGAACGGCAATTTGTCGTGTACGACGGCAGGCCGAGAGACGGCCTGAGCCCAGCATGGGGTATCCACACGCCAAAGTGGGTCCGTTTCGAACTCTTCTTGCGCTCGGCCCCATGGCCTTGGGAGTTCTCGGGGCGCACCGGGGCTTCGCCCACTTGTTCAGGGGCGGGCCTTAGTGCCGGCCTCCGCCGTGTAGATCCCCTCCAGCGGGAGAGCCCACCCCCTTTGGGCGTCGAACGCCCACGCGCTGATCCGCACAGGGCGCCGCCGCAGGTCGCGCTTGACCAAGTGCCCTCTCCAGCCCGAGCTGTGGTAGCCCCGGCCGCGCTCTCTCGCCACGTCCGGACGCGGTTCAAGGACCGGCGCGAACCCTATTGGAGACCAGTCTCCGTTTGGCTTGCGCCTCGCGAGGACGACCCCGTCCGCCGGCCCGGCTCTGGCCGGCAGGCCCGCCCAGCCCGCCGCGACGAAGAGCGCTCGCCCTGGCCTGGTCGAGAACCTCTCGAAGACACCAGCGTCACGGATTGCCGGTCCAACCGCGCGGATATCCTGGAGCCGACGGCTCTTGACGAGCCCTGGATGAAGGTACCCCAATCGGTCAAGGCCGTTGGCGTACGCCCGCAGGATCGTTGTGTCCGGATACACCCAGCTTGCCAGACACCTCTCGTCGGGATGGACGTTGGCACCTCGGCGGCGGTCAAGCGCCCCTCCACCACGACCGTCGTCGCCTTCCCGACGGTCGTCTTCGTGATGCGGACAGTCAAAGGCTGACTTGCTCCACCACCTGCGGTCCACCCGCATGCCCTTTTGATGATCGTCCTCGTGGAATTGCAAAGGCGGTGCCCAAGGCGTCCCGCCGAACAAGAAACCCGGCAAGACTCTGGGACCAAGAGAGTTTCGTGATCGTCAACCCGACGAGCCAGTCCCCCTGAGCTTCGTGTCGGTAGCCCGGTAAACCTCACCCAGAGGGTAGAGCGGAGGTATTACCTCCGCCCCCCCATCGTCGCCTGGCGTCGGGCCATCGCCGACGTCATTTATGCAGCGTGTGGTGTTACCACACTGGGCGACCCCGCGCGGGCTCCCCATCGCAGGGAGCCACGATCTGCCTCTCTCAGATCTCCGCATCCACATAGGAAAGACGACCCCTTGGCCTGCAATGTTGCAGGGAGAGGAGGCCCATTTTCGCCAGGCGTCGGTTGGTGAGGCGGTGGTTGTCGTGTCGGGATCGACGTTGGTACCGGAAAGCGCGTAAGCGCATCCGGACCCAGCAGTCGAGCCGCTCGAGAACCTTGGTCGCCTCAGCCACGCCGACATAACCAGCCCATCCTCGCACGACGGGATTAACGTCGGCGATGACGGCTTCGATGTTTCTCCCTTGCTGGCGCCGTGTCAGGGTTCGGAGACGGTCCTTGAATCTGTCGATAGACCTTCCGCGGATGCCCAGGTGGTATCGTCGAAATCGGAACCCCAGAAACTCGAAACCCTCAGAGAAATCCGTGAGACGCGTTTTGGTCTCATGCAGAGAGAGCTTGAGTTGTCCGAGGACCTCCTTGACGTAACAGTGGGCCTCTTCGGCCTCTTGGCGGGATCTGACGAGGACTACAAAATCGTCTGCGTATCTCACGTGTCGCCAATTCTTGGCCTCGATGGCCTTATCCAGCACATCGAGGACGAGGTTGGACAGCCACGGGGAGATGACGCCACCCTGCGGAACTCCTTCCGTCGGGACGTAGACGCTGTTGTTCTCGAAGACCCCGGCCTTGAGGAACGCCTCGATCAGATTCAGAACCCTACCGTCCGCGATGCGGGCTCGCACCAGGGACATCATCACCTGATGATCGATTCGGTCGAAGAAGCTGGCTATATCGGCATCTACGACTTGCCGATAGCCCTCTTTTGCGTCGCGAATCACGGTGGCGATGGCGTGATGTGCCTTACGCCCCTTTCGGAACCCGAAGCTCCGCTCCGACATGGACTTGTCGAAGAGGGGATCCAGGACCTGATGGAGAGCTTGGCCCACCACGCGGTCGGCGACGATGGGAATCCCTAGAGGCCGCCGCTGCTTGGGTGGCTTGGGGATGTAAACCCGCCGCACGGGCTAGGGCTTGTAACGACGCTCGACAAGTTTGCGCTGAATCTCGCGCAGGTGAGTTTCCCAATCCGCCTCGAACTGGCGGATGGTCACCCGATCGAGCCCATGCGCTCCCTTGTTGCGACGCACCCGTCGCCAGGCCGTGTACAGATTCTCCCAACGGTACACCTTGTCGATCAGCGAATGTGCTTTGAGAGTCGGTTTCCTTTGGCCTTGTGTGGATGCGGGGCCAGGGCGAGGCAGCGCTGGGGAGGGGGCTTGGTCAATGGAACCAGAAGGTGGTCGTATTTCGCCGCCAGGGCCAGGACTGCCCCGGGGTCCGTGACGTCCCGGACCTGGGGCAGGACCTGCTGCGGAGTGACCCGCAGGGATAGGTTCCACCGCTGGGCGTGGCGAGCGTGCCATACCATCTGTTCCTCGCAAACGTCTCCTTTTGCGCTGTCTCATCCTTCCGCTACGGTTACTCTCCTCGGTCATCAGCTTGAGGCCACCTCGAACACTCCGCTGAGCGAGGGGCTGTGGGCTGAGCCTTAACCGAGAGATGCTGAGTCCTCCAGGGAGACGGGGAAGACCACCCGCCTCGCCGACGCATAAAGACCGGATTTCGCGTTTGCTTATACCGATCCCTTACTACGCCGAGAACGCCCGACGCAGACGACGTGAGGGTTCCCGCGGTGATTGCCGGTTGCCATCTTGCTTCCCGACCCCGGTAAGCACGCTCAGTGTCCGCCGGGCCTATCCAGCTACATCCCGGCGGCGAGGAACGGGAAAAGTCCCCGCAACCCCACGCTACCCGCGAGGAATGGACGGGTGCGCCTACCTGATCCGCCACCATTCGGGACCTAAGAAGCTCGCCAACGACTGACCACTTCGAGAATACTCCTCGCAGAGCATCCCTGGTTCCGCCCCATGGCCAGTCACCCGCCACAGAGCTGCCGCCGGCTTCCGCACGGGAGTCTGGATCCGCACGGGTGGGCTTTTCACCTCCTATGTGACACATGCCTTCCGTCCAGAGTGTCATGTGCCATCACTTGGCAACCGCAACTTCGCGGCACGCATCCCCCCGGCCCCGAGCGGAGCCAGGATCTCGTAGGGGCCCAGGCGTGTTCCCGCCGACAGCGCCATGCAGCCGCCCTCCCACAGGTGGTGCTTTGGGCTGGAGACTACAACCGTTTCAGGCAGACTGCCAGACCGCACTTCCGCGTTTCAACGCATTTCTACGGCTCCAGCGACGCACCAGGAGTGCTA
>CAXMOO010000105.1:0-17214 GCA_964195005.1 uncultured Gammaproteobacteria bacterium | reverse complement strand
CCAGAGGCGCCTCGGTCGGCAACAGCCGGAGGGTTTCGCGCTCGAGGTCCTCCCTTTCCAGCGGCACCCCTGATCCCAGAAGCTGGGCGGCCAGCCGGTCGCTCAATCCCACAGGGCACCCCACGCTCGAATCCAGCGGCTTCGCCGCGGCACATTTCCACCGAGCAATCCCCCGACGACTCTTCGGGTCAGCGGGGGAAGCATCAAACCCCCACCGGGCACAGCCATCCTGAACCCCATCGGTTGATAGACCGCCGGCGCCTCGGGAGCCTCAAACAACCCGCCGGGGAGCAGCGGGTGAACCGTGACCGTCGCCAGCTCGGGCGGTGGCCGAAGGCCCGACCCGATGCGGAGCACCACTGCCGGCCAGCCGCGGATGAGCGCCGATACCAGGCTGGCGACTTCCCGGTATTCGACTCCACCGTTTCGGAGCACCGCAAGGCCGGAACGGGTTGGCTCGAGGTCCTGGCGGCGGGGTTGGTCGGATACCAACTGAGCAAGGGAGCCTGTCCCCGGGTAGCGAGGGCCATCCGGATCTAGATCGATGACGAGCGCAGTGCCGGCCGCCGCGGCGAGACCCAGGGGGGCGAGGGCGCCGAGCAGTCCGTCCTCCCGGGTTTGGATGGCAAGGGCCGCCATGGAACCTCGGGTTGAATCGCGGCAATATGCCAGAGCCGGCACCCGACTTCAAGAGGCCTGGTTGGAGAGACCTATCGGTTCGAGTGATGCTCGCGGACGAAGCTGAAGAGCAGTCCCAGGGCCACGAGATTGAGAATAACCGCCGCCCCGGCATTGGCCCCGATTCCGAAGCGGTCGAACAACGGATTCCCCACCACCGCACCCATCGCCCGGGCTACCGCCATTGCGACCTGGATGAGGCCCAGGTAGCGGCTGCGGGCACCCGGTTGGACCTCCGTGGCGAAGGGCAGCGCCGAAACGATTGTGATTTCGAACCCGACGAAAGCCACGCCGGTGGCTATCAGGGCGCCGGTCAGCGAACCTCCCACCGTGGCGATGAGAGCAAAGCCGGTCATCGCCAGCACAATTCCGCCCATTACCGAGTTGCGCTTGCCGAACCGATCGGCCAAAGCCAGGGTGGTGAACTCCCCGGTGAGCTCGGAAATACCCAGGAAGGCGGCAAACCCGCCGAGGGCAATGATGGAGAGGCCGAACTCCAATTCCAGCCACGACCCGAGGGCAACAAAGATCAGCTCGGCGGCGGTAGAAAAGAGAATGAAGACGAGCAACAAAACCCGACCGCTGCGATCGATAGGCGGATTCTTCTCGCCGGTCTCTTCCTCGCCCGAAGCACCGGCGAGAAGCCGGAAGCTGGCAAGGACCGCCAACCCCGCCAAGCCGGAGATAACCCAGAACGGAGCCTCCCACCCATTCCGGGCGATGAGCCACCCCACTGCCGGAGCACCCACCAGCAGACTTCCGGCCCAGGTGAGCTCGAGCACCGACAGGATCCGGGCCCGCCGCTCATATGGGGTGCGGTCGGCCAAATAGGACATCGCCCCCACGTCGAAGGCGGGCTTGCCCATACCCATCAGGACGAATCCCACCAACGCTCCCCAGAAGAAGCCGGTCGCAGACGTGACTGCCGCCCCCAGCGCGAACAGGGCCAGGGCAACGACGATCAGGCGGCGGCTGTTGCGCCCCGGCCGGACACCGGCAATGACGGCCGGGGTGGCGGTGCCTGCCAGGTTGCGGGCCGCAACCAGCAACCCGCCCTGGTTAAGGGAGATCCCCAGTCCGCGGCTGATGGCGGGAAGAAACGGGTAGACCAGGCGGTAGCCGGTGTTGAGAACCAACCTGGCTGCAAAAAGGAAGCTGATGGGGGCGGCGAGCCGCCTCAACGATTACGAGGTACGAATGCGTGCGCGAAGTTGTCGTCGTTGAAGAACTCACCGGGCGTCGCGCCGGATGACGCGTAGTGATAGAGCGCGGTCTGGAAGATCCCATTGAGAGCGGCGATGGTTGCGCTCACCGTCGCCACGCCGAGCACGGCAATGATGACGCCGATTGCCGCGATTGAGCCACCCGCCGACACCGCACCGGCACCGATGAGCAGGAATGGGATCACGCCCAGGAAGCCGAGCAGGCCGAACCCGACCTGAGCAGCGACATTCTCCCCCCAGGTGCGCTTGAAGAGGCTGGCGGATCGCTTCACCGAATCGACGACTCCAACATCCTCTATCACGTAGACGGGAATGACCAGGAACGTGACCAGCGTCCACGCCATGCCGACCAGGCCGATGACTAGCCGGCCCAGGAGACCCGACCGCTCCTGGAGGGAGCGCAGAATGACCGATACGGTGGCGCTGATTAGCGCCCACACGAATATCTGCGGGATGTGGCGGGCGGCGCCGGCAATGGCGCTACGAAGGGTGGGGTCACCGCCAGACAACCGCTCGTTAGCGGCGTACACCAGGGCAGTGTTGAAGAAAATAGTGATGAACGCCAGGGCCAGGTAGAGAGCCCCGAGCAAGATGTACTCGCTGGTCCCGACAGATTCGGTGCCCTCCAGGAATCCGAACGGAATCAGAAAAGACAGGGCGACCGTGATGGCGGCAATCGCGGAAATCACCGGCAAGGCGACGAGCTCCTTGTCGGCTTTGAGAACCTCCCAGGAGGCCTTGGCCAACTCGATGGTCGTCTTGATACGCCCCACGAGCAAACAGCGTAGTGGCCCCGGCCGTGCTGAATGGGGCAAACGTTGTGGGGCGGAGGGACAGTCCCTCAATCTCACTCCCCACCGTACAATTAGAGCAATGGGACAAGCTGCCGCCTACTTCGATTTGGACAAGACGATCATCGCCAAGTCGTCGACGCTGGCTTTTCGACGCCACATGTACCGTGCCGGCCTTCTCAATCGACGCACTCTTTTGCGCATGGCGGTGGCACAGTTCTTCTACGTCTTGTTCGGAGCCGACCACGGCCAGATGGAGCGGGTGCGAGGGGCGCTGATGGCGCTCATCAAGGGATGGGATTCACACCAGGTCAAAGAGATCGTGGCTGAAACCCTCAAGGATGTCGTGGCCCCAATGGTCTACGCCGAGGCTCTATTTCTGATCGACGAGCACCATCGAGAGGGCCGCCTGGTGGTGGTCGTTTCTTCGAGCCCGGTTGAGATAGTCGAGCCGCTGGCGCGTTACCTCGGCATCGAGGATGTCATAGCCACCCGGGTAGGGGTCGACGACGAGGGCCGGTACACCGGCGAGCTCGAGTTCTACGCATACGGCTCCGGCAAAGCCGACGCTCTCGACGAAATGGCCGCTACCGGCACCGACCTGGCAGCCAGCTACGCCTATTCCGACAGCCATACCGACCTGCCATTGCTCGAGAAGGTCGGCCACCCGGTGGCGGTCAACCCGGACCGCGAGCTGCGCAAGGTTGCCGAGGACAACGACTGGCCGATCATGGAATTCAAGCTGCCGGTGGACATGCGGACCCGCTTGTCGGAGATCCCCAAGCCCGTCCCAATCATCTCCGGCGCAGCCGTGGCCAGCGCCATTGCTGCTTTCGTCGTCGTCGCCGTCATCCGGGCCAGACGCAAGGGCTAGTGCCAATCATCCGGTCGGGCGATCAGCCGCCGCCCGTTGGCGTGAATGGATGAGTCAGCTCATCGATGGCGGTGGCTTCCCCCGACTCGTCCACCGTGGTCAACTCGATGGTCTCCCTCGTCCTTGGCAACCGCATCCAAAGCAGAAAGGCCGCTAGCGCCAGTGCGGTCGTGGCCAGAGCCAGCCAGCCCCAATTGGAGCTTCCGCGGATCTCCCCGGGAGGGAAGGTGGTTCGCAGCAAGTCGCCATCGACGCCAAGGGCCAGCAGCGAGGTCGTGCTCGACAGGGCGGACGGTGTGGCCCCCCAACCAGCCTCGAAAGCTATGGCCCGGTTGAAGGGGGCCACAAGGAAACTGCCCTGATAGAAACCTCCACCAATTTCCCCGAGGGAAAACGTGTCCTGGCCGTCCGGCTTCAGCACGTGGACCACTACGAAGTCGGGGGCGGGGAGGACATCGATCTCAACAGTGACGGTTACCTCGATGAAGGCACCCTCGTCGGTTGCTACGGCCCTGACCTCACCGAAAGGAGAAGTGAGCGTTACCGCGGTCAAAACGGCCACCAAGAGTGAGATCATGACTAGACACTAGTCGGCGTAAGCGTTTCAGGCCGGCGCTACTGTATCGGCCATGCCGGCGACGCTACTCGAAAAGATCTGGGAAGACCATGTGGTACAAAGGGTTGCAGGGAAACCCGACCTGCTTTACATCGACCTGCATCTGATCCACGAGGTCACTTCGCCACAAGCCTTTGCCGGGCTCCGGGGGTCGAGCCGCCGGGTGCGGCGACCCGACCTCACGCTGGCCACAATCGACCACGGGGTCCCCACCATCGACCGGGACAAGGGCATCCAGGATCCGCTGTCTCGGCAACAAATCGAAGCCCTGGAGACCAACTGTCTCGAAAACGGCATCACCCTGTTCGGTCTCAATGATCCCCGGCAAGGCATCGTTCACATCATCGGACCAGAGCAGGGCCTGACCCAACCAGGCATGACCATCGTTTGCGGCGACAGCCACACCTCCACCCACGGTGCTTTCGGAGCCCTCGCCTTCGGCATCGGCACTTCCGAAGTTGAGCATGTGCTCGCCACCCAGAGCCTCCTGCAGGCGAGGCCTGCAACCATGGCAATCACCGTGGATGGGAATCTTCCAGCGTGGTCGAGCCCCAAAGATGTAATCCTCGGGATCATCAATCACCTCGGCGTGGGCGGAGGCATCGGCCATGTTGTCGAGTACCGCGGCTCCACCATCGAAGCCATGTCGATGGAAGGCCGGATGACGGTATGCAATATGTCGATCGAGGCGGGAGCCAGAGCCGGGCTCATCGCCCCCGACGAGACCACCTTCTCATACATCAAGGGGCGGCCATTTGCTCCTGCCGGGGACGAATGGGATGCAGCACTCGAGTACTGGCGCAGCTTGCCTACCGAGGCGAGCGCTGAGTTCGACCGCGAAGTGGCGCTCGATGCCGCCGACATCCCGCCGTTCGTGAGCTGGGGCACCAACCCCGCCCAATCGGTGCCCGTGGACGGGGCTGTTCCCGCACCCGAGGACTTCAGCGACCCCGCCGAGCAGGAAGCGGTGGCCCGCGCCCTCGCCTACATGGACCTGGTGCCTCATATCCCGATAACCGAGATACCGATCGATCGGGTCTTTTTCGGCTCATGCACCAACGGTCGCCTCGAAGACCTGCGGGCTGCCGCTGAGATCGTGCGCGGTCGCAAGGTCCATCCCGATGTCGGGGCCATGGTGGTGCCCGGCTCCACCCTGGTAAGAATGCAAGCCGAACAAGAGGGCCTCGACGAAGTGTTCACGGAGGCCGGCTTCGAATGGCGGGAAGCCGGTTGCTCGATGTGCCTGGCAATGAACCCGGACATACTCCAGCCCGGGGAGCGGTGCGCCTCCACCACCAACCGCAACTTCGAAGGTCGCCAGGGCCGGGATGGCCGCACCCACCTGGTGAGTCCGGTGATGGCAGCCGCCGCGGCACTTGCGGGTCACTTCGTCGACGTGCGCGAGTTGGTGGATAGTTAGTGGAACCGGTCAATACCATCACGGGAACGATGGTGCCGCTCATGCGGCCCAACGTCGATACCGATCAGATCGTCGCCAAGCAGTCCCTGAAGCGGGTGGACAGGACCGGTTTCGGGCCCTACCTGTTCTACGACTGGGCCCATGACTCCGAGGGCGAGCCCCGGACCGACTTCGTGCTCAACGATCCGGCCTACCGGGCCGCCAGGGTCCTGGTCACAGGCCGCAATTTCGGATCCGGGTCTTCCCGTGAGCACGCCCCCTGGGGGCTGATGGACTGGGGATTCCGGGCCATCGTCGCCACCTCCTTCGCAGACATTTTTCGACGCAACTGCTACAAGAACGGGCTTTTGCCCGTCGTTCTCGACGAATCCGCCGTCAAGCACCTGGCCGACCTGGCCCAGGAAGACCCGACGGCCGAAGTAGTCGTGGATCTGGAAGCCCAGAAGGTCACGGCCGCCAAACTCGAAGCCACCTTTGAAATCGACCCCTTCGTCAAAGAGTGCCTGCTCAAGGGCCTGGACGAGATCGACCTCACCCTGACGGCCGAAGCAGAGATCGCCCGGTTTGAAGACAGCCGCCCCCGCTACAAGCCAAGCGTGTGATCTCCTCTCCCAAGGAGTGGCTTTGCTCCTCTCCCATGGAGTGAAACGGAGTGGGGGAGGTTGGGAGGGGGTGTTTCCCAACAAACGGCACCCTGAGCAGAGCGTTGGTGAGGCTTGAGGGTTGAATCACGAGCTGGTCGGACACGCACCGGACCAACAGTTGACTGTTGGGCACCGCCTTGTGAAAGGTCACGTGGGAGCAACAACTATGGTGAAGGCAAGCTTCCGGCACTCCTGCCGTTGGTGGGCACCACCCACCCCTAACCCCTCCCACTCCGCTCCGAAGACTCCGCTCCGCAGGAGGGGAACAGGTGGTGCCGACTGCCGACTGCGGACTGCCTTTAGGCGACTTCGCCGATGTCGACGTGCAGCGGAAGGCGCAGGGTGAAGACGCTCCAATCGCTGATGTAGTCATAGGTGAGGTCGCCACCCATGAGGCGGGCGAGCTGGCGGGAGATGGTCAGCCCCAGTCCCACCGATGATGGGAGGCCGACTCGATCATGCGCTCGCTGGTATGGCTCGAATATGGCTTCCCGGCTCTCGTCGGGAATTCCTGAACCGTTGTCCCAGACGTAGATGAACGACCCCTGGAGGTTGGTCTTGGATTCGACCCGGATAATCTCGCCGCCATAGCGGATGGCATTAGTGATGAGGTTCCGAAGAATCTGCCTGAACCGCAGTGGATCGGCTGTGGCCCAGCCCTCGGTGGCAGCCTCGAGAACTATGCCCTGCTCCAACTCAATCGGTTCAAGCACGGTCGCCACTTCGGCCTGCAAATCCACCGGCATCCTTCGCACTACGACCTTCCCGATGTCGGCCCGGGAGGCCACCAGCAAGTCCTCAATGAGGTGGGCCAGATCGCGGCTTTCGACGGCGAGAAGGTGAAGCAGCTCCCGGCGCTCTTCTTCGCTCATTTCGAAATACTGCTCCTGAAGGCTCTCGGCAACGCCGTACACGGTGGTTAGAGGCGTCCGCAGCTCATGGCTGATCGCGGCCAGGAACTCATCCTTTGAGCGCGCCAATTCAGCCATGCGGGTTTCGGCCGCCTTACGCTCCGTGATGTCGGCGATCGCCACCAGTACCCGGGTTAGGTCACGTTGCGAGCCCATAGTCGGCACTCGCCAGCTGAGAATGCCGTCCAGCGCCTTCCCCTCGAATGTGACCATCTCTATTTCCATATCGAGCTTGGAGTCGCCCCTCCAAACAGCCAGAAACTGCTCCATGAAGGCGGCCGTATTGCTGATGTCCTCGGGATTGAGGTTGCCGATGAGACTCTTCCGGCCCCCCGCCTCGAAAAGCTCGGACGCCGCGTGGTTGACATCCCGCACCGTTATCAGCGAGATCGCATGACCGAGGTCTTCAGGATTGCGGCTCATGTGATGGTGGAGATCACGCACTCCGTTCTCTTTGAGCGCTCCCAAGAAGGCCGCCACTTCCGTGAAATCCTCCTCCCACATCGCAATCGGAGAGTTGACAAACAAGTTGCGATAGTGGTTCTCTGTCCGTTCCACACTTCGCGCTCTGGTCTCTAGCTCAGCGTGGAGCTGCTGTATCTCCTGGGACGTCATGTCCAACGAGCGCTCGAGCCGGGAGCGAGTTTGATCGCTGTTCTCATAGGCCTGCTCCACCTGTCCAAGAAAGGAGGCCCACACTTCGGGATCACCCGGCGGACTCACGACGTCGATCCCCAGCCGGCGGAGTTGCCGTCGGAGGACCGGGTTCATGAGCGCTCTCCGATCGCCGTGAGAGTCATGGTCTGGTCCGGGAGGTCGTAATTCCCGTCCGTGTCGGGCGAGAGCTTCGCACCGAATATCGAGACCAGAGCCTGGGGAGAATCGAGTTCGGGAAGCGCCACCGAACAGGCGTGACGGTCGTACTGCAATGTCTGAACCTGCATCAGTGAATCCCTTGGAGAACCAAGAATTCATCGGCCAAATGGGCGCTGATCCTTAGGTAGGGAAGAACAAAAACCAGGCTCCGGCGGCGACCACGCCGGGAACCTCAAGAAAGTTGTTCATAGCGATCCGACCACTGGTGGTCAGTCGTGGTCTCAGGACCATTGATCTCGCTCTTGCAGCAACTGTTTGAGGATGTCGGGACGGTCGGTGATGATGGCGTGCACGCCGCTATCCAGCAACCGACTCATCTGGACGGGATCGTTGACCGTCCAAACATGTACCTGAAGACCGGCCGCCTCGGCCGCCTCCAGCAGCTTGCCATCCGGCAGTTTCACGAAGGCGAACTCCTCGGGGATTTGCAGGGCGTCGGCCCTGGTCCGCAAGCTGCGGCCGACGCGGGCCGCAGTCCATAACGCCAATGTCTCGACCGGACCCGCGGAAGTCGCCACCCTCCCGGAGCTGGCCCGGCGAAAGCGCGCCAGCCGGCGCCCCGAGAAGGACCCAACGATCACCTGGTCCTCCAAGCCTCCCTTAGAAAGAAAGTCGGTCAGCGCATCTTCCAGTCCCTCCTGCTTGAGATCGAGGGTGAGCCTGACGCCCGGAAACGTCCCCATCAGCTCGTCGAGGCGGGGCACGGTGATCCCCGACCCCCGGCGCGGGAACCCTTCATGGGGAGCGAAGTTGTAGGCGGCATCAAGCCGGCTCAGTTCATCCCAGGTAACGGAGCTGATAGAGCCGGAGCCGTCGGTGATGCGGTCCAGAGTGTCGTCGTGGAATGCGACCAGAACTCCATCGGAAGTCATATGAAGGTCGGTTTCCATGTAGCGAAAACCGAGGTCTATTGCTCCCTGAAAGGCCACGAGGGTGTTCTCGGGCCAAAGCAGGCGGCTGCCGCGGTGGGCTATCGCCAAAGGAGGCGAGTCGGAGAAGTAGGGGCGCACGCCCGGCAGGATACCTATGCATTGTCTTCGCCGAGCCCGCGTGATGGGTTTGCGCGAGACCGGTGGCTAAGCCCCGCAACTCAAAGAGAGGGCCCGGTTAGGCCCTCTCCTCGCATGATTGTTGGTGGTTTCTAGCCTTTGCCTTTGGTATCGTCATCGCCGTTGAACTTGTCCTTCACGCTCTCCACGACGTCTCCGGCCTTGTCCTTGACAGCGTCAAACGCCTCTCCGGCCTTGTCGCCGACCTTCCCGGCGACGTCGCCGACCTTCCCGCCGACACCGCCTGTGGCGTCCTTCGCCGTGCCAAACCAACCTTTGATGGTATCCATGAGACCCATGTCTGTTACTCCCTGTCTGTGTTCCACCCAAAGTGTGCCATCTATGAGCCTCCGGCGAAACTCAACCCTGGGCTCCACCCGTGAAATGCCACTCGGCGAGATGAAGGCTGGGAGCCGAAACCAGCCCGGGACCCACCTCGCTGTCGGCTAATCGGGCGTCTGATCCAACCCCCACCAGCTTTCCCGACGCCAGGGCGCCAACGATTGACTGGGTGAATCGGAGATTGGACACGGCCCCGGCAATCTCTCCACCCTCGATGAGGAATGTCCCGTTGCGGGTGAGGCCGGTGATTACCTGGGTCCGGGGATCGAGAATCCGGCAGTAGTTGAACGCGCTGACAAACAGTCCCCTGTCGACCGAAGCGATCAGCTCCTCCTGACTCTGAGATCCGGGACGAAAATGGAGGTTGGTGGGAACCGGTCCATAGAGGTCACCACCATGAATGGCATGGCCGGTCGAGGCGGCTCCTGCCTTTACCGAGGTTCGGCGGTCATGAGCTAGAGACCTGGAAACTCCCGCCTCAACCAGCGTCAGCGCCCGTTTGGGAGTCCCGTCGGCATCAAAGGATGGTCCCACTGACAATGGATCGAGGAAATCGTCAACAATTGTCACCCGGGAGTCGAACTGGTCCTCCCCCAGGGCCACAAAGCTCTGGCCCTCATCGTGCTGTTTGGCGTTCCATCCGTAGAAAGCAAGAAAGTACATCATCGTGGCCACGCATTCGGGCGAGAGGACCACCTCATAGGCCGCCGGCTCGAGCTCACCGGGATCCGCCGCCGCCCGGGCAGTCTTGGCGGCCATCGCCCCGACTGGGGCGCCCTCGATCTCGCTCAACGCCGCCGCAGTGGCATGGCCGGCTCCCGCCGCAGTTCCAATCTGGTGAATCCCGTCCAGTGTGGCTCGCGAGATGCTGGTCTCGAGGGATTGGCCTGCCGAGTTGGCAAAAGCCACCGGGCCGCCATCGGTGTCGCAATAACCGGCAGCCAGCGAGCCCTGGCCCGCCGTGATGAAGTCTCGGGCTCTTGTCGCTCGCTCTACCGGCGTGGCCCGGGCGGTACCGACATCAAAATGGCCCGCTCCCATAGCCTTTGCGGGCGGGGCCAACCCCGGCCAGTCGGCGTCGGTAGGTCTCAAATGGGCGGCATGAATCGTCTCTTCAACCAGAGTGCGCAGCCCCTCTTCATCGCCCCTGGTAGTCGTGGCAGCCGCCACCTTGCCCTCTACCGCCACTTTCAGCTGAACGGTACGGCCGCTCTCGGCCACGTTCTGATGGATGAAAGAGTTGGCGAAGCGGGTCAAGCCCTGGTGGGTGCCGTCGACTGTTACCTGAGCCTCGGCCCGATCACCGACCATCCCGACCACCATCTCGGCAAGCGGAGCAACGTTCATCCCTTCACGCCCACCCTCACATCGCGGAAGCGCCCCGCGCTGGCGGGATGGCCGGTATGACCGATCTGCATTGGCTGACCTTTGCCGCAATTGGGGAGCCCCCAGTAGACCTGCTCGGAGGACAACATGTCGAGCGAGGCCCAGAACTGCGGGCTGATGCCCGTGTAGGTGGGGTTGCGCAACATCCGGCCCAGGCGTCCATTCTTGACCTCCCAGCCCACCTCGCAGCCAAACTGGAAGTTGAGCCGTTTGTCGTCGATGGACCAGGAACGGTTCGTCGCCATGTAGATGCCGTCCCGGGTCTCCGAGATGATCTCCTCCACTGAGGACTCTCCGGGAAGCAAACCGACGTTCGTCATTCGCACCATCGGCATCCGGTTGTAGCCGTCACCCCGCACCATGCCTCCCGGGGCCAGGCCGGCGATGGCGGCCGAATCGCGCCCCGACAACACACCAACCCATACGCCGTCTTTGACCAGATCCACACACTGGGCCGGCGTCCCCTCATCGTCGAAACCGAAAGTAGCCAGGGATCCCGGCAGCGTGGCGTCGGCAGTGATGTTCATGAGGCGCGAGCCAAACTGCAACGTGCCGAGCTGGGCCAGATCCAACCAGGAGGTCCCGGCAAACGCAGCCTCCCAGCCCAGGATTCGGTCGAGCTCAGTGGCGTGGCCGACTGATTCGTGAATCTGCAGCGCCAGCTGGCTGGACTCGAGAATCACATCGGTGGTGCCGCCCGGGCACTCATCTGCCGACAGTAAAGCCACCGCCTCCTCGGCAACCCGCCCGGCATTGCCGGGCAGGTCGAACCGTCGGATCACCTCGTAGCCGCCACTCTCGAACTGTCCGAAAGACTGCGGGTAGGAACGACGCTGGGTCTCGCTCTCGCCCACAGCCGTCGCAGCCAAATCGCCACCGGCTTCCAGCAGATGCTGTGAGATCTTGTGACCCTGACTCGACACGAAGAACTTCTCCGTATCCCAAAAGTTCATCGAAGCCTGCGCCAGCGTCACTCCCGCTACACCCTGCATGGTCTCGGTGACGCCAACCAGGAGATCGGCCTTCTCAGAAAGGGAAACGCCCCACGGATCCTCCTCGTGGGGCGTCTCATAGTGCGCCTCCACCACGGGCACGTCCGTCAGGTGAAGAACCGGCCCCGGTGCCATCGCCGAGGCGGTGGCGATGGCAGCAGCCTCGGCTCCTGCTGCCAGGGCGGCCTGTTCTGTCAACTCGGGCGTGGCGAAGAAACCCCACGACGATCCGATGAGGGCTCGCACCCCCACACCGGCCCTCTCGTCGTAATCGAGTGCCTCGAGGTTGCCGTTGAGACACGCGAGACTCTGGTGTTTGCTGAGCACTACCCGGGCGTCGGCATAGGCGGCCCCGGCCGCCAGAGACCCTTCCACCGCTGATCGGGAGATCGCAAACATCGGAGCGACTCTATCGGAAAATACGCCGGTTCCCACCTCCACACCGTTACCTTGCTGGGATGACTTCTGCAGACAACAGGAACATCTGGCCCTTTGAGTCGACTGACGGAGGCGGCCTGCGCTGCGTGCTGCGTCGCCGACCAGCCCGTCCCCAGGCCGGGCCCGTTTCGCGGCCCGTCCAATCGCGAGTGGTCCAGGTTTTGCGCAAGTCCCGGCCCTGACCCTTTCCGCCGCGTCACCTAAGCTTGAAGCACATGGGACAACCGACCGTCACCGTATTCGGATCCTCAGTCGGCGAACCAGGCCAACCCGGCTATGACGACGGCGTGGAGCTCGGCCGCCTGCTGGCCGAAGCCGGCTACGCCGTCGCCACCGGCGGGTACGACGGCACGATGGTGGCCGTGTCCGCCGGAGCCCATGAAGCCGACGGTCAGGTCATCGGTGTCACCGCCCCCAAAGTTTTTCCCCAACGGGAGACGGCCAACCGGTTCGTCAAGGAGCATATCCGGGCCGCCAGCTTGACCGAGCGCATCCACGAGCTGGTGGACATCGCCGACGTGTCGGTTGCGCTGCCGGGAAGCATCGGGACCTTCACCGAGTTGATGGTGGCCTGGAACCTGGCCTTCGTCGCCCAGTTCAGTGACACCCTTCCGCATCCCGTCATTGCCGTCGGGCCCGCCTGGCGCCGACTCGTCTCCCAGTTGTCGGGGGAATTCGAGACGGACATTGAGCTCGTAACATGCGTCGATACCGTGCCGGAGGCCGTCGCCGAGATAAAGCGCCGGGTTCCCCTCTGATCTCCCGACCGATCATGAGCGGATTACTCCTCGGACATATCATCGACCCCGGGAGTGGAGACAATACCGGCGACGATGTCGCTTATGACCCATCCGACCTGACCACCCATGGGGTCATCGTCGGCATGACAGGGTCTGGCAAAACGGGACTCGGGGTAATCCTGCTCGAAGAGGCGTTGTCGAAAGGCCTTCCGACGTTGATCATCGACCCCAAGGGCGACATGGGCAACCTCCACCTCCTGTTTCCTGAGTTCGCCGGAAGTGACTTTGAGCCGTGGGTAAGCCCCGACGAAGCCCGTCGGGAAGGTATGAGCACCGCTGAGCTGGGCACCAGGACCGCGGAGATGTGGAAGAAGGGCATCTCGGGTTGGGACCCTGGCCTGGAGGTCATCCGCAAGCTCAAAGACAAGGTGGACTTTATGATCTACACGCCGGGCTCTCAGGCCGGGATTCCGATCAACGTGATCGGCTCGCTGGCCGCACCGACTTCCGCTCAGAACGCTCCCGGCCTGGCAACTATGCGCTGGTGGAAGCGCCCATCGACAAAGCGAGCTTCTGGACGTCGGTCGGCAGGGAGCTCAAGGACTACCTGTATCGCAATGCGACGGTGGAGATCTTCGCCAACCCGCGGCTCAAGCTCTACTCCCGAGTGGGTGAGAGCGAAGAGGACTTCGAGAAGCGGTGCGACCGGGCAGCCGAGGATGCCGCGAACGCCGAGATCGTCAAAGTGCGCAAACGGCTCGAGACCAGGCTCGACCGGGCTGATGAGCGGCTCGCCACGGCACATCGGCGGATGGAAGAGCTGGACATCGACATGGACACCCGCAAGCGGGACGAGCTGGTTTCGGCGGCAAGCGACGTGCTCGGCATGCTCCTCGGCGGCCGGCGAAGTCGATCCCTGTCCGGTGCCTCACGGCGCCGGAGCCAAACAGTGCACCAGGCAGAGGTTGCGAACGGCTCAGGCCAAAGTGCAGGACAAAGTGGATGCCTAGCCGAGATCGAGCAGGACATCGTCGATGAGGTTGCCGACATCGACGACAAATGGGAAGACATCGCTGCTGAGATCGAGACACTCGAAGTCGGCCTCGAGAAGACGGACATCTCGATTGACGACATTGCCCTCGTTTGGGTCAGGAAGCACGCCCCACAACCTGGCTGATGGCCTTCAGCGCCTTGTCGATATCCCCGGTTTCGATCCCCAGGTGGGTTACAGCACGGATCCGGCCGGCCGCCGCGGGGAGCATGAGAACACCGCGCTCTACGAGCCGAACACAGACCCGTTCGGCATCGTCCACTGAGAAGTAGACCATGTTGGTCTCCACCCCGGCCGGGTCGATCTCAACTTCTGGAATCTCGCTCAAACCGGCCGCCAGCCTGGCGGCGGTCTCGTGATCCTCTGCCAGCCGATCCCGGTGATTTTGCATCGCATACAATGCCCCGGCGGCCATCATGCCGGCCTGACGGAAGCCGCCACCGAACATTTGTTTGAAGCGGCGGGCCCGTGTGACCAGGTCTCGACTGCCGACGAGGGCCGACCCCATAGGGGCTCCCAGCCCCTTCGAAAAACAAACCGAAACGGTGTCGAACTCCGATGCGTATTCCCGTTCCGGGACCCCGTCGGCGATCGATGCGTTCCAAAGCCGGGCTCCGTCTAGATGGGCAGCCAACCCTGCCTGATGGGCCGCAGTGGCTATCGAAAGCAGCAATTCGAGCGGCCAGACCTTTCCCCCGGCTCCATTATGGGTGTTCTCGGCCGCCACGAGGGTGGAGGGTTGGAAGGCGGAGGCCGGCTCCATGGCAGTCGGCGCGGGAAGTGCTGCCAGCACCTGTTCGGGCGTGAACGTGCCGTCGGACGAGCTGAGCTGATTGATCCCTACGCCGGACAGGACCGCCGGGGCGCCGAGCTCAGACCTGAATATGTGTGATCCCTCGGCGGCGATAACGGCATCACCCGGTTCGGTGTGGACGCGTATGGCAGCCTGGTTCGACATCGTGCCGGTGGGGACGTACATGGCGTCGTCCTTGCCGAGGAGGCCCGCCACATGCTCTTCGAGAGCGAGGACGGCCGGGTCATCGTGGTAGACGTCATCGCCCACCTCGGCGCCGGCAATCACCTTGCGCATCGCCTCGGTCGGCGTTGTGACCGTATCGGAGCGTAAGTCGATCATGGGAGGACCTTTCGCGTCAAAGCGGGGCGCCGGGCTCGCACCGGAGGAAGCTACTCGTTGCCCTCTACGATCGCCCATAGGAGGTCCCGGATACTGGCGATTCCCAGCAGTTCGTTGCCGTCCATGACGGGCAAATGCCGGTAGCCGGTCTCTAGGAGCCACGTGGCGGCTTCCTCTACATCGACATCCGGTGCGAAAACGTCTGGCTCGGTCATCCAGTCACGTGCCTTCTCGAGCGACAGGTCGGCATCCTCGCTCACCGCCCGCATGACGTCGCGCTCGGTGAGAATCCCCACCAGGGCATGACCGTCGACAACCCCGACACTGCCGACGCCTGTCTTAGTCATTGACTGCGCCAGCTCCCGCAAACTCGCTTCAGGGCCAACTACTTCGGCGCCGCCTCCGACGAGTGCTTCGAGCTTCACGTTGCCACCTCCTCGACGTCAGGCTACACCCCCGTCCGACAGCAATGCGCGGGGCGGGTTCTAGGAGGCCGGCTCTTAAACCAGGTCCTGCTCGCGGATGCCGAATGAGGGGTGGCGCAGCCGGCAAAGGGCCAACTTTTCGAGCTGACGGATGCGCTCCCGCGTGAGATTGAACTCCTCACCGATCTCCTCGAGAGTGCGGGGGACTCCGTCGAGGAAGCCGTAACGGAGCCCGAGGATGCGGCCTTCCCGATCTGGCAGGCGCTCAATGGACAAGCGCAAGCTATTGGCAATGTCCATCTCTTCGGTGACCCGCACCGGATCCACAGCTTCCTCATCCTCGATGAAGTCTCCGAGCTGGGCACCGTCCTCGCCCACCGGCTGCTCGAGGGAAACAGTGTCTGCCACCCCGAGGGCGAGCTCGACCTTGTCGACGGTGACACCGGCTTCCTGGGCAATCTCGTCCGGCCTGGGGTCACGTCCCAATTCGGCCTTGAGGCTGGCCTGAGCCGCTCGAACCGCTGCCAGCGTGTCGTGCAAATGCACCGGGATGCGGACGGTGCGCGACTTGTCGGCGATGGCCCGGGTGATGGCCTGGCGGATCCACCACGTGGCGTAAGTCGAAAACTTGAAGCCCTTGCGCCAGTCGAATTTCTCGACGGCGCGGATCAGGCCGAGATTGCCCTCCTGGATGAGATCGAGAAAGTCGATACCGGATGTGTTGGCGTAACGCCGGGCATTGGCGACGACGAGCCGCAGGTTGGCAGTGAGAAAGTCATCCTTGGCGTTGCGGCCGAGGCGGGCGAGCCGCTTGAGCTCGGTCTCTTCTCGCTTGTCCTTGAAGTCCTTGGCTTCGACGCGCACGGCGGCTTCTTCGCCGGTTTCGATCTTTTGAGCGAACTCGACTTCCATTTCGGCTGTCAATAGGTCGTACTCGCCTATCGCCGTCAGGTACTGACTGACGAGGTCTGTCGTCAGTCGCCCACGATCGTCGGTCAGTTTGTTGCGCTCGCGGACGCGCGGCTTAGCGGCAGTTGCTGCCATAAATGGCGTTCCTCCTCAAAACGGTGCTCCCGGGAAACACCGATAGTGCCTCGGCGCATCAATATGACACAGAAAAGCCGGTTTGAGAACCCCCCAATATGCCTTATTTCTTTCCATCTCATAAATCCAACATTCGCGGACTGTCCTCCACCTTTCTTTTCGGCCGCCGGCGGCTTTTCTGCACCCCGCGCTGGTGTCCCTCTGGCGGCCCTTAAACACGAGTGGTTTGTCGTGGAAATAGCGCAGTGTTTATCTTTGCGAGGCCCACTAGCTTCGCTCTATGGCCAATCGCCTCGCCAACGAAACCAGCCCCTACCTGCTTCAGCACAAGGACAATCCCGTCGACTGGTTCCCCTGGGGGGAAGAGGCGTTTGCTCGTGCCCGTGAGGATAACAAGCCGTTGCTGGTGTCGATCGGCTACTCAGCCTGCCACTGGTGCCACGTCATGGAGCGGGAGTCGTTCGAGGATCAGGGCACTGCCGAGCTGATGAACGAGCTGTTCGTCAATGTCAAGGTGGATCGCGAAGAACGCCCGGATGTCGATGACGTCTACATGTCTGCAGTTCAGGCCATGAGTGG
>CAXMOO010000104.1:0-7149 GCA_964195005.1 uncultured Gammaproteobacteria bacterium | reverse complement strand
AAGCTCGAGGAGATCCGCGGTGAGCAAAACGAAGCGGCGTGGGGGCACCAGATCCGCAGCTACGTGCTGCAGCCCTATCAGCTCGTCAAGGATTTACGCACGGATGTCGAAGTAGGGAATGTGGAGGGGGTTCTCAACGGCGACCTCGGGGTCTTCGCCGACGCATACTTAGAGTGGCGGCGCCGCCACCAAAACAATACGCCGGTCAAAAATGATTGAACTGTTACGATTCGTGAGTCCTCTGCGGTTGGTCGGTTGTAAGACACGTGGCGCCGGTAGGGGCGAAAACCGACTTCGCAAGCAAACACAGGCGCCACGGGACAAAAGCCCGACCAGCGATGAGGCAGGTTCCGCTGTGCGGAACCGTGGGCCGAAGAGCGAACAAGCAGGCCATTCCGGAGTGTTTCGGTGATCAAATTGCAAGGCGTCACCAAGGTTTATGACGGTGCCACCGTGGCCGTGCGCGACGCCACTGCCTCAATTCAGAAAGGTGAGTTCGTCTTCCTCGTCGGGCCTTCCGGCTCGGGGAAGTCCACCATCATCCATTTGCTCATGCGTGAGGAGAAACCCACCTCAGGTGAGATCTGGGTGGCGGGGCGCAACATCGTCGAGTTGCCCGACTGGAAGGTGCCATACCTGCGGCGTTCGGTGGGAACGGTGTTCCAGGATTTCAAGCTGCTTCCCAACAAGACGGTTTTTGAGAATGTGGCGTTTGCTCTGGAGGTGATCGGCCGCCCCCGCGGCATGGTGGCCCAGCAAGTGCCCAAGGTGCTGAAGCTGGTCGGGCTCTCGTCGAAAGCCGACCGGTTGCCTCGCCAGCTCTCCGGCGGCGAGCAACAGAGGGTGTCGGTGGCCAGAGCCTTCGTTAACCGGCCGCTCATTCTCCTGGCAGACGAGCCGACGGGGAACCTCGATCCTGCCACCTCGGTGGGCATCATGCGCCTGCTCGACCGAATCAACCGGACCGGTACGACCGTTGTTATGGCTACCCATGATCACGCCATTGTCGACGCGATGCGCCGTCGAGTGATTCAGCTGGAGAGGGGTCGCATCGTTCGCGACGAGAACAGGGGCGTGTATGAGGGTGGTCGTGCGCCGCAGGGAACTCCTGAAGCCGAGAGTGCGTCTGTAGATGAGACGTCCTCCCCCAATGGTGAGGCCGCCGTAGAAGACGCGGCGACAGACATCCCCACCAGCGAAGGAGCCTGATGCGGGCCGAATACGTTGTCGGTGAAGCCGCCGCCAACCTGCGCCGCAATATGCTGCTGGTGGTAGGGGCCATCCTGGCCGTGTTCGTATCCCTGTTCATGACCTACATGGCGCTGATCGTCAATGAGATGGCCCGCAAGTCCACCATCCGCTGGCAGGAGGGCATCACCATCGTCGCCTGGCTCGACGATTCTGATCTGGCCACCCACTCCGCCATTCAATCCGAGGTGCAGGGTTGGGACGAGGTCAAGCGAGCGGAATACGTCGACAAGCTGGCCACCTGGGAAGAGTTCCAGGTCTTCTTTGCCGACCAGCCCGAGCTGATCCAGGAGGCCGACGCCAGCGCCATGCCGGCTTCAGTGCGGCTGGAGTTGATCGATAACGAGACGCACGCCACCGTCGTCGCCCGCCTCAGCCGCATTCCCGGGGTGGACGATGTCGATGAAGCCACCGACGCCATTGAGGACACTCTGGAGGCCTCGCGCCTGCTCAACACCGGCGGAATCGTCCTCGGGGTTGCGCTCGGGCTGTCGGCCGTTGTGATGATTTCCAACACTGTTCGCATGGCCATTTACGCCCGCCGTGAAGAAATCGGAATCATGAAACTGGTCGGAGCTTCCAACTGGTTCGTTCGCACACCGTTCTTGCTTGAAGGGCTGGTTGAAGGCCTGGTGGGGGGTGCGCTCGCCTTCCTGGCCGGCTGGTTCGGCTATCGCACGTTCATCTCCAATCTCGACCTCGGCATCATCCAAACCCAGGTGTCCGACAGCTTCCTGATCAGCCGCGGGCTGATGGTGTTGCTGTTCGCTGCCGCCGCCGGGGCAATTGGCAGCCTGGTCGGTCTGCGCCGCTACCTTCAGGAATCAGACTGATGAGGGGAGCGACGCTCGCCGTCGGCCTTGTGCTGGTGGCTCTTTCGGCAACGCCGGCTGCCGGCCAGAACGCGCTCACCGAGGAGCTGCAAGAGAGTGCCCAGGAGATCGAAGATCTTCAGCAGCAAATGGAGGATGCTTCTTTAGAGGCCAACTACTGGACCGACCAGGTGGCTGCCACTTCTTCTCGTCTTCACGCAATCCTTGACGAGCTGACACGGGCCGAGACGGTGTTGGTCGATCTCGAGTTGTCGATCGTTGACGTGGAGGGGTCGATCGACATCACCCAGTCCGATATCTTTGCCAAGGAGGCAGAGCTCTCAGACACCCAGGTGGCCATCGCCGAGACCCACGAGAAGGTGGTCACCCAGGCGGTTGAGCTGTTCAAGGCCGGCAGCAATCAGGCGGAGGTTATCTTCGACTACAAGACGGCCCAGGATGCGGCCGTTGCCGTCAGGTACGGGACGACCCTGATCGAGGAAACCAATCGTGCTCTTGCGACCCTGGAGGAGCTGCGGGGCCAGAAAGAGCAGCAGGTAGTGCTAATCGAGGATCAGAAGTCGAGCCTGGAGGCCGACAAGGCGGTGCTGGAAAAAGCCGGCGCCGATGCCGAGCTTCAGCGCCAGATCGTCGACGAGAATCGGGACAAGGCCGAAACCGAGTTGATCAACCAGCGCGCCCTCCTGCAAACGGTCAAGACGGAGATCTCTCACTTCGAGGAGGAGCTCGACGCGCTCGAAGACGAGCAGGATCGCCTCAAGGCATTGCTGGCCGCCGCCCAGTCCTCGAGCGGGCTGGCCCCGGCCGAACTGTATCCACCACTGGACGGGCCGGTGGTATCCACCTTTGGTCCCCGTCTGCATCCCATCCTCGGGTACACCCGCATGCACACCGGGATCGACATTGACGGGCCCCGGGGCGCAGACATCTTTGCCGCCGCCAGCGGCACGGTGATCCTCGCAGGTTCCTACGGGGGCTACGGGAATGCGGTAATCATCGATCACGGCGGCGGCATGGCCACTCTTTACGCCCACCAGTCGAGCATCGTGGTCTCCAAGGGCCAGAAGGTCCTCATTGCCGACCTCGTTGGCTACGTCGGCAGCACCGGACTCTCCACAGGACCGCATTTGCACTTCGAAGTTCGACTCAGCGGCAACCCGGTGGATCCAGCTTCCTATTTCGGATGAGCCGTAAGGTCGTAGCCCGCAATAGACGAGCCAGATTCGACTACGAGATTCTCGACACTTTCGAAGCCGGGATGGTGCTGCTCGGTTCTGAGGTCAAGAGCCTCCGTGCCGGCCAGGCATCGATCAGCGAGGCCTACGTTGCTATGCGCTCCAACGAGGCGTGGCTGGAGAGCATGACAATCCCGCCTTACGTCTATTCCCACCTGGGCGGCCATGACCCAACTCGGACCCGCAAGCTGCTCCTTCAACGACGGGAGATTGATCGGATCGGCGCCAGGATGAGGGAACAGGGTCTGACGCTAATTCCCACCCAAGTGTATTTCTCGAACGGCAAAGCCAAGATCGAGCTGGCACTGGGGAAGGGCAAGCGGCGGATTGACAAGCGCTATGCCATCAAGAAGCGTGAGCAGGAGCGTGAGATGCAGCGGTCGCAGCGACGCAGTCGCTAGGGGACGGCATTGCTCACCAGCCTCCGGGGAAGCGATCCGGGGTTCTCGGCGTTACTCTTTTGGTAATCCAGTCTTGCACTGGCAACCCTGATGGGGGTGAACTGGCTTCGACTCTGAAGGTTGAGGTGTCGGAAGCGAGCCGAGGTCCCCGGAGTCCTCGTTAAAGAGCCGGGAACATAAATGAGTGACGAAGATACCTTCGCACTAGCTGCCTAAATACGCAGCTCGTCCCCCCGGTGGGTTCCTGCCTCGCCGGTCAGGGGCGTCGCAATGCAGGAATGCCCTCGCCGGGATCCGGGACCGGTGGGGAAAGACCAACTCCGGATAAGGCCGAAGGAAACTAGCCGACAGAGTCCCAGGCCCGACAAGCTCGCTGTCGGCTGCGCTCGGAGATGCCGACGCTGAAACTTCAGAGGACCGGGGTTCGACTCCCCGCACCTCCACAAGAACAATGGCCCCCGCAAGGGGGTCTTGTTCTTGTAAAGGGTTGTGTCGAACCCAGCGATGAGCCGTCAGGCGAAGAGCAAGAAGGTTGGTCGACTCCCCGCACCTCCACAAGAACAATGGCCCCCGCAAGGGGGTCTTGTTCTTGTCTGGCTCCTCTCCCACGTAGTGAAACGGAGTGGGGGAGGTTGGGAAGGGGGTGGTTCCCAACAACGGCACCCGAGCAGAGCGTTGATAAGGCCCGAGAGTTGAACCACGAGCCGGCCAGGTACGCACCGAACCGGCAGGTAATTGTTGGGCACCGCCTTGTGCAAGCCCACCTGGAGGCAACAATTGTGGTGACGGCAGGCTTCTGGCATTCCTGCTGTTGGTGGGCACCCCCCACCCCTGCTCGCTTCGCTCGCTTTCTCCCCTCCCACTACGCTGCGAAGACTCCGCTCCGCAGGAGGGGGATTTGCTGAGTGCTGAGTGCCGACTAGTTCTCGAGCGACCGGAGCGCCTCGAGGAAGATCTGGCCGTAGGTCTCCAGCTTCTTGGGTCCAACGCCGCTGATGTCCAGGAGCTCTGCGGGAGTCGACGGCCGGTGCTCGATCATCTCGGCGAGGGTTGCGTCGCTGAATACGAGGTAGGCGGGGACGCCGGCGTCGTCTGCGAGGCGCCTCCGTACGGATCTGAGTGAGTCGAAGGCGGGTCCAGTGGCCGAGCCAGTCGCAGCTGATGTCGCTCGGGACAAACTCGGTGCCCGCCCACTCAGGCCGGCAAGCACATCGACGCTGGTACAGATGTGACAAGATTCGCCACAATCCTCCACTTGCTCGCCGAAGTAGGCGGCGAGGGTCCGGTGCCGACATGCCCGCCGATCGGCCCAGTTGAACATCTGGCGGATCCGGTTCTCGTGCCGGCCGGTCTCGCCGGACACCATGCGCTCCAGGCTCATGACATCGGCCCATGAGTAGAAGAGGATGCAGTCGCTGTCCAGGCCGTCGCGGCCGGCTCGTCCGATCTCCTGGTAGTAGCCCTCGATGGACTTCGGCATGTCCCGGTGGATGACGTAACGAACGTTGGACTTATCGATGCCCATTCCGAAGGCAATAGTGGCGCAGATGACCTCGACCTGGTCGTGGATGAAGGCGTCTTGCACAGCCGAGCGCTCGTCACGCTCCAGGCCGGCGTGATAGGGCATGGCGGACACCCCGATGCTTCGCAGGTAGGCAGCCGTGCTCTCCGCCGACTTCCGCGACAGGGTGTAGACAATGCCGCTTTGACCGGGACGCGCCAGGCACAGTTTGCCAATGGATTCCTTTACCTTCACCCGCCTTCCGTCGGCGCCCTCGCCTTTCTTGACGACATGAATCTTCAGGTTGGGGCGTAAGAACGAGCCGCGGAACACCATCGGATCGCGCAAGCCGAGCTGCTCCCCGATGTCAGCGGTGACCTCGTCGGTGGCTGTGGCGGTGAGGGCGAGTACCGGGGCGGCGAAGCGATCCTTCAAGCCTCGCAAGTTCCGGTAGGCAGGTCGGAAGTCGTGGCCCCACTGGCTGATGCAGTGGGCTTCATCTACGGCGATCAACCGAAGATCGACATCAGTCAACGCTGCCCCTACCGACGATTCGAGACCCTCAGGGGCTGCATACACAAGCTCGTACTCACCGGCGCCCAAACGGTCGACCCTGTCTGCTCGATCCCGGGCGGCGAGACTGGAGTTGAGATAGGTGGACCGCAGCCCGGCCTGGTCGAGACCGTCCACCTGATCCTTCATGAGAGCGATGAGAGGTGAGACCACAAGGGTCGTCCCCCCGAGAACTCGAGCCGCCAGCTGGAAAGTGAGCGACTTGCCTGCACCGGTCGGCATGATTCCGATGCAATCCCTTCCCGCCACCACCACTTCGATGATCTCGCGTTGTCCACGGCGAAAACCGGAGAAGCCGAATGTGGCAGTCAGAGCGTCATCGATGGCGGCTGATTGCAGCCCGGTCAACAGGGTGCCGAGCTCGGAGAGCCGTGTGACGAGTTTCGGCGGGAACGCATCCGGAGTCTGGCGCCATTGTTGTCGGAGATCCCTCAGATGGCTGGCAGCTCCGACGTGGTCGCGAGCAGTAATCCGCTCGCCCAGGACGGTGATGGCGTCGTCGATTCCAGCGCTGTTGTCGTCCATCGAGCGATGACGGTACTCGACGAGAGTCGCGGTCTCATGCATGCCGGCAGTGTGGTCGGCCTGTGTGACAAATACCCATCACGCCACCAGGTGAGCGCTTGCGCGAAGGATCCCGAAGAGGCCCTGCTTCTCAGCTAGCTCTTACGCCTGTGTGTGAGCCATCACCGGCATTTGAAAAGCGACGCTGCCCCGCGGTTCCGGGTCGATCCAGACCGTCCCGCTATGGGTCTCGATGATGCTTCGAACAATTGCCAAACCCAGGCCGGCCCCTCCCTCCGATCGGGAACGGGCCGGGTCGCCTTTGGTGAACTCATCAAGAGCCGATTGCCGGAATGCCGGGGCAAACCCTGGCCCCTCATCGATCACTCGCAACGTTGTCGTGTTGCCACCGTTGCTCAGAACTACTCGCACAGTCGAGCCGGCGGGGGAGTAGCGCAAGGCGTTGTCAAGCAGATTGCGGATGGCACGGCCCAGCTCATGCGGGACCCCGTTGACATTGATGGCATCGGACGCCTCCACTTTCACGCTTATCCCGGCCCTGGCGGCCATGGGGGCCACCGCCTCCACCGCTTCGTCCGCCAGCTCCACCAGATCCACCGGCATGGGTTCGAACTCGACCGCACCGGATTCGAGCCGAGCCAGCAGAAACAAATCGTCGACCAGCTCTGACATCGCCTTGACATCCTGATCGATGCTTGCCAGGTAACGGTCTGGATCTTCAGCTACCCCGTCCTGCAAGGCCTCCACGGCAGCCCGAATTGCTGTCAGGGGCGTTCGCAGGTCGTGGCTCAGTGACGCCAGCAGACGCTCGCGGGCATCTTCAGCTTCGGCCT
>CAXMOO010000103.1:0-9454 GCA_964195005.1 uncultured Gammaproteobacteria bacterium | reverse complement strand
GTTGAAGACCAAGCCCACCCAGCATTCGGTAGCCGAGCTGAGGAGCCACGGAATCCTTCCTGATGCGATCGTCGTTCGCTCGGATCGGCCGATCGACGAGGCCGTACGCCGCAAGATCAGCCTGTTCTGCGACGTTGACCCTTCGGCTGTGGTGAGCTGCCCCGACGCCGAGAACATCTATGAGGTGCCGATGGTGTTGCGAGATGGTGGCCTGGACGGTGTGATTTGCGACGCTTTGAGCCTCGACGTGCCCGAACCCGATATGTCTGCCTGGGAAGAAATGCTGGCAGGGATTCGCGATGCCACCGAACCGCTGACAATCGGGCTTGTCGGTAAATACGTTGATTTACCAGACGCCTACCTATCGGTGGTGGAAGCGCTCAAACACGGTGCAGTTGCCAATAGCGCCAGCTTGAATCTGCGCTGGATTCCAAGCGACGACATGGACGGTTTGCTGGCAGAGAGCTACCTGGAGGGAGTCGACGGGATCCTGGTTCCTGGCGGGTTCGGAGTACGCGGGATAGAGGGAAAGATCGAAGCGACCCGCCATGCCCGGGAGGACGGGGTTCCTTTCCTGGGTCTGTGCCTCGGGCTCCAGTGTGCGGTGATCGAGTTTTCCAGAGCCCGACTTGGCCTCGCTGAGGCGAATAGCTCGGAGTTTGCTCCTGCGACTCCGCATCCGGTCATCGACCTCATGGACGGACAGCAGGATGTTGAGGACAAGGGTGGCACCATGCGGCTTGGCCTCTATGCGGCCAAGCTGGCGGAGGGCTCTCTCGCTCGGAAGTTATACGGCGAAGAGCTGGTCTACGAGCGCCATCGCCATCGCTACGAAGTCAACAACCACTATCGGGCCGATCTCGAGGCGGCCGGCATGGCTCTGTCCGGCACCTCACCCGACGACCATCTGGTGGAGATAATCGAATTACCGGAGCATCCGTTCTTCGTGGCCTCGCAGTTCCATCCCGAGCTGAAGTCGCGTCCCACCGATCCTCACCCCTTGTTCGTCGGGTTCCTGGCCGCGGCACTCGAATACAGGCGTCGCCAGGCCGAATCGACCATTGCGGCAACCGAGGTATCTCGAGTCAACCAATAGCCGCCTTCGGAAAGGCCAAGAAGCTAATCGGCCTGTACCCTGTGGCCCGGAGGTTGCTGTGATAGTTGGCATCCCAGGCGAAATAAAGACCCACGAATACAGAGTGGCTTTGACTCCCGCCGGAGCTCGGGAAGTGGTTGAGCACGGTCACACGCTCCTCATCGAGGCCGGAGCCGGCCAAGGTAGCGGGCATAGCGACGAGGCCTACCAGGCTCAGGGCGCCAAGATCGTCGACTCGGCAGAGGATGTCTTCGCAGACGCCGAATTGATTCTCAAGGTCAAAGAGCCGCAGCCCGGCGAGGTGGCGATGTTGCGCCGGGACCAGATCCTCTTCACCTATCTGCACCTGGCAGCCGACCGGGAGCTGGCCGTGTCGCTGCGGGACAGTGGTGCGGTCGGGATCGCCTACGAAACTGTTGAGTCGGACGATGGCTCGCTGCCGCTTCTGGCGCCAATGTCCGAGATTGCCGGGCGCATGGCGGTTCAGGTCGGGGCTTACTTCCTGGAGAAGGCCGAGGGGGGTCGGGGAATTCTGCTCGGGGGGATTCCTGGAGTTATGCCCGCCAAGGTGGTCATTGTTGGTGCCGGCATGGCGGGGGCCAACGCGGCCGTGATCGCGGTGGGATTGCAAGCCCGGGTCGTCGCCCTCGATAGAAACCCGGCCAAGCTCCGCCATCTTGATTCGCTGTATAGAGGGCACGTGATGACCCTGGCGTCGAATCGCTTGACGCTGGAGGAGCAAGTAGTCGATGCCGACCTGCTGGTGGGTGCTGCTCTGATTCCAGGTGCCAGTGCGCCCAAGCTCGTCAGCGAAGAGATGATTGCCAGCATGAGGCCGGGATCGGTGGTCGTTGACATCTCAATCGATCAGGGAGGCTGCTTCGAAACAAGCCGTCCTACCTCGCACGACGATCCGGTCTACGAGCATCACGGTGTCGTCCACTATGCGGTTACCAACATTCCCGGGGCGGTGCCCCACACTTCCACCTATGGACTCACGAATGCCACGCTCCCTTACGTGCTGCTGATTGCCGATATGGGGTTGGCTGATGCGGTGGCTCAACACCCATCGCTGCGGGCGGGTATCAACGTTGCCGGAGGTGAGGTGGTCTATCCCGCCGTCGCCGAGAGTCTGGGACTGGAGGCACGCTCGGTAGCCGAGGTACTCGGCGTCTGACGATGCTGGCGGAAGACGTCGAGGAGTATCTGGCTGCCCTGGTAAGTGAACGGGGACTGTCCCGCAACACGGTGTCCGCCTATCGCCGGGACCTGAGTCAGTACCTGGATTTCCTGGACGGCAAGCAGCCCAAGCCAGATCGCGTAGCAGCGTTCGTGAAGTCCCTCCATGAACGGGGCCTGGCGTCCAGTTCGGTTGCTCGCAAGACGGCCGCGGTTCGGGGCCTGCATCGATTTCGGGTGGGTGAGGGTTTGGCGGATGAGGATCCGACCGCGCTGATCGTTGGTCCCCGTCGGCCCCGGTCTTTGCCCAAGGCCTTGCCAGTCCATGAGGTGTTGGAGCTAATCGAAACTCCGGACACTTCCTTGCCCGGCGGGCGGCGGGACCGGGCCCTGCTCGAGTTTCTCTACGCCACCGGGGCCCGCGTTAGCGAAGCGGTTGACATTGATCTTGACCAGGTCGATCTGGAGTCGGCGACCGCCGTTCTCACCGGCAAGGGCTCCAAACAGCGACTAGTGCCCCTCGGGGCTGCGGCCGTAAATGCCATCGGCGACTTCCTTCCCGACCGCCTGGCCTGGCGCCGGGCCGGTCACGACCCGGGGGCGTTGTTCCTCAACTCGCGGGGCGGTCGGCTGAGCCGTCAGGCCATCTGGTCTATGGTCCGTAAAGCGGCTGTGGCGGCCGGGATTGCGCCAGATCGAGTGTCTCCCCATGTTCTACGCCACTCGGCCGCGACGCATATGGTTGAGGGAGGGGCCGACCTAAGAGCCGTTCAACAGTTGCTCGGTCACGCTACAATCAGCACTACACAGGTATACACCCGGGTGACTCCACAGCATTTACTCGAGGTGTACGTCACGTCCCACCCAAGAGGCTCATGACTATCGACGCCGACAACATCCGAAAATTAATGAGCGATGAACGTGACAAGCTGGTTCATCAGCTCAACGAGCTCGGCTCGGACGAGAACGGTGACCTGCGCCCCGACCTGGATTTTGGCGAGGGCTTTGCCGACGCTGCGGCCGTGACTTCAGAGCGCACCGAGGTTTTAGGTCTGGTGGAGACACTCAAGGCTCAGCTCGACGATGTGGATGCTGCCGTCGCGAAACTCGATGCCGGCACTTACGGGGTTTGTGAGTCATGTGGTAAGCAGATCGGTGCCGCCCGTATGGAAGGGCGTCCGACCTCCCGCTACTGCGTCGACTGCAAGAGCCGCCGCACCGCCTAGTGGTCCGTCGCACAAATAGACACCACATCTCTCCGGCCCTCAACGCCCCTGGCTGCGACCTCTTCCTCGAAGCACGGGTCAAGTGCGCCTTCGTCAGAGGTCATTGCCAGGTGACGCCGAGGCCTCGGAGGTACGCGGGCGTTATTTTCACGACCGTCCACTAGCCTGCCGCAGTGCCCGACCTCAGCTTTACCGATGCGCCGTTCATCCAGGCCGTCGTCTTCATCGCGATTCTGATTCCCTCGGTAATGTTTCATGAGGTGGCTCACGGCTTCATCGCCAACAAGTTGGGCGACCCCACCGCCCGGGACGCGGGCCGGTTGACGCTAAACCCGATCGCGCACGTGGACCCCTTCGGGTCGGTGATCCTCCCCGGGCTAATGGCGCTGTCAGGGGGGCCGCTATTTGGCTGGGCCAAGCCAGTTCCGGTCAACCCGGGCCGTTTCTCCAATCCGACGGCTCACATGGCGGTTACGGCGCTAGGCGGCCCGGCGTCCAACCTCGTGTTGGCGGCGGTTTTGGCTCGCGTCGTCTGGCCCAGCCTGTCGGGTGTCCCCGAGGAGATAGTTGAGCTGCTGATCCTGATCAACGTGTTTCTGGCGGTCTTCAACATGCTCCCCATCCCGCCGCTCGACGGCAGCCGCCTGCTGCCCTTGATACTTCCCCCGAGGGCACAACAGATCTATTGGCAGTCCCAGCAATACGGCTTCATCCTGCTGTTTGCGCTGCTCTTTCTCTTCCCCGGCTCGCTGAGCTTCTTGACCGATGTCACGAGATGGATTCTTAGAATCATCGTTCCATGACCAAGCATTCCTGGAGATCCCGCCACCTACTCCATCTGGCTCGCCGGGCGTGGGATTCAAGCCGGGCTCGTCCCCTCGGGCCGCGCGAGGAGTCTGAGGTGGCCGGCCTGGCCGACGGCAGGTTGGCGGAACTGTTCTGGGCTCAGCCGGTGATGGATCAACGCCACGCGCTGGAGGCTGCTCGTTATGCCCTGGCGACGGCCCCCGGTCGCCGCGATCTCGCACGGGCCTCGCTATTGCACGACTGTGGCAAGCGTCACTCCCGCCTTGGCGTCACCGGCCGCACGTTGGCCACTTTGAGCTCTCTATTGCGGATTTCGCCTCCACAACGCTGGGCTGCCTACCTGGATCATGCCCGGATCGGAGCCGACGAGCTCGCCGCGGCCGGTGCGGAGCCGATGGTTGTGGAGTTTGCCAGGCACCAGGATGACGAGCGGCCGGATCAGATCGCTCTCGAGGACTGGCTGGTGCTCAAGGCGGCCGACGGCGAAAGCCATCGAGGCCCCGTAGACAACCAATACGATGGCTCTCACCAATGAGCTACGAGGTCAAAACCGCCGTTTTTGAGGGCCCCCTTGATCTGCTTCTGCAGCTGATTACCCAACATCAGGTCGACATCACCCACCTCAGCCTCACTGAGCTCGTATCCGAATACCTGTCTCATCTCGAAGGTCTCCAGGAGGTGGATATGGAGGTGACGAGCGAGTTCCTGCTCATCGCCGCAACCCTTATCCAGCTCAAGGCTCGTTTCCTCCTCCCGGACGATGCGGAGATCGATCTCGATGAGGAGCTTGCGCTATTCGAAGAGCGAGATCGCCTCCTGGCCCGGCTGCTGGCATGCGCCACCTTCAAGGACGTGGCCGCGGTGCTGGCGCATCGTCTGGCGGGCGAGTCCCGCTATGTGTCCAGGAGCGCCGGCCTCGATTTCAAGGTTGAGTTGCCGCCACCGGATGTCCATTTGGGCATTAGCCCCGACGGCCTCGCCCGCCTCGCCGCACGAACCTTTGCCAGGAATCAAGAGCCGGACCTGGACCACTTCGATCTTGACCTACCGTCTGTGCCCGAAGCAATGGCCGTCCTCAGGGCCAAGATAGTTGCAGATATTGAGTCTGATTTCGACGGCTTGATTGCCCATTGCACGAGGGTCGTGGAGGTTGCGGCGTACTTTCTGGCTCTCCTCGAGTTGGCCCGGTGGGGGATCGTGAAGGTCGACCAGGATCATCGTGATGCGCCGATCACGGTGGTTTCTCAGCCCGACGGCGACATTGTGGATATACGCAGCGAATGGGAGTGACATGAACACGAGATCCGTCATCGAGGCAATCCTGTTTGTAGCTGAGCGCCCGGTTCCGACTGAGGAACTGGCGCAAGTGCTGGAGCGACCAATCGAGGAGATTAGAGCCGAGCTGGAGTCAATGGCCGCAGAGCTCGAGGAACGAACCTCGGGCCTGGTACTGCGGGAAGCCGGAGGGGGCTGGCGCCTCAGCAGCCATCCCGACGTCCGCCCTTACCTGGAGCAGTTCGCAATCAGCCCGGCCGCCACGCGATTGTCGCAGGCTGCTCTCGAAACGCTGGCCGTGGTGGCATATCGCCAACCGGTGACCAGAGGCCAGGTGAGTGAGATTCGGGGGGTCGACTCCGAACGCTCATTGCATACTCTTGAACGCCTCGGGTTTGTTGGAGAGATCGGGACTGCCCCGGGGCCCGGCAGCCCCATCCTCTATGGGACGACGGAGCTTTTCGTGGAAAAGGTGGGGATCAACGAACTCGGTGATTTGCCGCCTCTGGCCGATCATGTTCCCCCTGCGCAGGTGGTTGAAGCCCTCGAGCGTCCCTTCCGACCCGAGGGGGCGGCGAATGGTTCCGGAGAGGGCGAGTCGTAGAGCGACTGCAAAAACTCATCGCCCACGCCGGCATTGCCTCGCGACGGGCGGCAGAGGATTTGATTCGTGAGGGCCGCGTCACAGTAGACGGGCGTCCGGCCCATCTGGGCGAGAAGGTCGACACTGCGACGGCCCGAGTGGCCATCGATGGGATTCCGCTGCCGGTGAACCCGCAGCTGGTCTACTACCTGCTCTACAAGCCAGTAGGAATGGTGAGCACCTCGTCTGATCCGCAGGGGCGTCCCACCGTCGTTGGGGCGGTGCCGGGAGAGACCCGAGTGTATCCGGTTGGTCGTCTCGACGTGGACAGCGAGGGCCTGCTGCTCTTGACGAACGATGGAGACCTCACCGAGCGACTCACTCATCCGCGTTTTGGCGTCACCAAGACCTATTTGGTCGACGTCGAAGGCTCCGTCGGCAACAAGGCCCTGCGTCGCCTCACCGAAGGCGTAGAGCTCGAGGACGGTCCCGCCCGCGCCTCGTCTGCCAGAGTTGTGCGTGTCGAAAAAACCGGAACCCTCTTGCAACTGAGTCTGGGTGAGGGCCGCAAACGAGAGATTCGTCGGATGATGGAAGCTGTTGGCCATCCCGTCCGCCGTCTGGTTCGAACAGCTATCGGACCATTGTCGGACCGCCGGCTCCAGCCTGGCGAGTGGCGGAAGTTGCTGGTGCTAGAGGTACGCTCCCTTTACGCAGCGGCAACTGAGGAATGAGGCTGGACACTTGAGGCCGATAACTCCCAGCGGCCCGATTGCTTCCGATGTGCGGCTTCCCGGGTCTAAGAGCATCACCAATCGAGCTTTGGTGGCGGCCGCCCTGGCGGAAGGAACCAGCCGATTGGTCGGGCCTCTGCGGGCTGACGACACCGAAGCGATGGTCGACGCTCTGCAGAGACTCGGCGTCTCCGTTGGATGGCGGGACGACGACCTCGAGATCGAGGGAGCTTTGGGCCGGTTTCCGGCAGAGGAGGCGGTCATCGACGCCAGAGGGTCGGGAACCACCGCCCGCTTTCTAACTGCCGCCGCGACATTGGCGTCGGGCACCATCACAATCGACGGCAACAGCAGGTTGCGCCGGCGGCCGGTGGGGGACCTGGCCCGGGCCCTGAACTTGCTGGGAGCAGCCGTTGAGGTGGCCGGTCACGAAGATTCCTTTCCTGTTGCCGTCCATGGTCCGGCATTGAGCGGAGGGGCGGCCACTCTCGAGGCGGGCCGTTCGAGCCAGTTCGCCTCCGCCATTTTGTTGACGGCGCCTTGCGCGGAGACGGACACGATCCTCGAACTGACCGGCTCCGTCATTTCCAAGCCGTACATCGATCAGACGATTGAGGTCATGCGGGCTTTCGGGGCGACCGTCGAATGGGAAGGGCCCACGACTCTGGCCGTGGCCAGCGGCGGATATCAGGCTCAGACATATCAGGTGGAGGGTGACGCATCGGCTGCGGTGTATCCCCTGGTGGCGGCAACGCTGTGTGGTGGCACCGTGACTGTGGGGCCGATAGGCAATGATTCGGTGCAAGCGGACCTGGCGCTTCTGCCGGTGCTCGAGTCGATGGGTGCCGACGTGGAACAATCCGCCGGGCGAATCGAACTTGTGGGCCATCCCGCCAGGCTGGCAGGTGTGACTGTGGACATGAACGATGCCCCCGATGCGGTGCTCGCCCTGGCCGTGGTCGGCGTGTTCGCCAAGGGTCGGACTGCGATTTCCAACGTTGGCAACCTTCGGATCAAGGAATCTGATCGGATTGCTGCGTTGGAAGCCGAGTTGGGCAAGCTGGGAGCGGATGTTGAAGCAGGGGAGGACCATCTGAGTGTTTCCGGCAACGACCTGCGCCCGGCGTCCATTGATGCCCACGGCGATCATCGCATAGCGATGGCGCTGGCATTGGCCGGCTTGCGAATCCCGGGTGTGGAGATAGCCGAGCCGCAGGTGGTTGCGAAGACCTGGCCCGGGTTCTTCGAGATGTTGGATGAGCTGCAGACGCCTTTGGTGGTAACCATTGATGGCCCGGGAGGGGTTGGCAAGAGCACAGTGAGCCGTTTGCTTGCTGCGAGGTTCGGTTTCGGTCACCTCGAGACTGGAGCGATGTACCGGGCAGCAACCCTGGCCGTGCTCGAGGCCGGCCTCGAGCCGGGAGACTCCGAGCAGGTAGCCGCGCTGGTCGAGGCTCTCGATATGGATGTAACTGCAGATAGCATCCTCCTTGGTGGCCGGGATGTCATAGCCCTGGTGAGAAGTGACGAGGTGGGTGCCGCGGTGTCGGAAGTCTCAGCATTGCCTGCGGTTCGGCGAGCACTGGTCGGTTGGCAACGCCAATGGGTGGCGAAACATCCCCAAGGTGCGGTAGTGGAGGGTCGCGACATCGGCACCGTTGTGTTCCCCGACAGCCCGGCCAAGATCTACCTGACTGCCCTTCCCGAGATCCGTGCGACACGCCGGGTCAAGGACATGGGCCTGGCAGACGAGGAGATCCCCCGCATCGCCGCAGAGCTCGCCCGACGAGATCATTTTGATTCCACCCGGAAGATGTCGCCGTTGCGACCCGCCGACGATGCCAGCCTGGTCGACACTTCGGAGCTCACCGCAATGGAGGTTGTCGACCTCGTGGCTCAACTAGTTATCCGTCGGGGTTCCTGATGGATGCCACCTATTGGTTCATGTTTCCCATTGCGATCGTCATCGCCGCAGTTGCTAATGGCGCAGGGATCGGCGGGGCGACCTTCTTTTCTCCGCTCATGTTGATCGTTTTCGGGCTCTCACCTGAAGTGGCCATCGGGACCGCCCTCATCACCGAAGTGTTTGGTTTTACCTCGGGTGTCACAGCTCACGCTCGGGCTCGAACCATCGACTGGACTGTGGCCGGCCGTCTCGCTCTGTTTGCTGCCCCGGCCGGGATTGTCGGCTCTCTGCTGGCGGGCGTGATACCCGATACGGCTCTCAAACTCGTTCTCGGACTGGGATTGTTGCTGATCGCGCTGGCGTTCATCCGTCACCAACCCCATGCCGAGGAGGACGCCTCCATCGCTCGTGGAGAGAACCTCACGGAGGATTTCGAGGAGCGACATGTGGTAGCGCGTGATGGGGAGGTTTTCGATTACAAGCTTTGCCGCCACCGTGAAGGGCAGCTGGCTGCAGGCGTTGGAGGCCTGTTTGTGGGTTTGATATCGACCGGCCTAGGAGAGCTCAACTCGTTTGCGCTCATCAAGCGGTGTCGTATCCCCACCCGGGTCACAGTGGCCACATCGGTCGTGGTTGTAGCGGTCACCG
>CAXMOO010000102.1:0-4900 GCA_964195005.1 uncultured Gammaproteobacteria bacterium | reverse complement strand
GAACCGGCAACGACAGGCCAAGGACGCCGACCTCGAAGTGGTGACTCCGGCGGAGGCCGCCAGACAAGCAGACGTGATCATGCTGTTTGTTCCAGATCAGCACATGGCCGGGTTGTACAAGACCTACGTCGCGCCTCACCTCGAACCGGGCAATGCACTTCTCTTCGCTCACGGCTTCAACATCCACTTCGGTGAGATCACTCCCCCGGCCGATGTCGACGTCGCCATGGTCGCTCCCAAAGGCCCGGGTCACCTTGTGCGCAGGACATACACCGAGAAGAGCGGGGTACCTTGCCTGCTTGCGATCCCACCAGGACGCCACAGGCACCGCCTGGGATTTAGGCCTGTCATACGCCTGGGGAATTGGCGGGACCGCAGCCGGGGTTCTCAAGACCACCTTTAAGGAGGAGACGGAGACCGACCTTTTTGGCGAGCAAGTCATCCTTTGTGGAGGGATCTCGGAGCTCATCAAGGCCTCATTCAGCACGCTGGTAGATGCCGGATACCAACCCGAGTCGGCCTACTTCGAGACCCTTCACGAGCTCAAGCTCATCGTGGACCTTCTCTACGAGGGTGGTCTTTCCTGGATGCGGTATTCGATTTCGGACAGGGCGGAATACGGCGACTACACCCGTGGCCCCGCATCGTCACCAACGAGACACGCAAGGCAATGGCTGCGATCCTCGAGGAAATCCAGTCAGGTGAATTCGCACGAGAGTGGATAGCGGAAGGCAAGGCAGGTGCCCCCCATCTCCAGGCGCGCCGCGACGAGGAGCAAAGGGAGCTCATCGAGCAGGCGGGTGCCGACCTGCGGTCGATGATGCCGTTCCTCGAGCCGAAGGCCCCACCCACGTAGGCCGCCTGGACTGGAGTGTCGAAACACCCTCCATTGTCGACTACACCTTCCCGAGTCCGGGAGTTGTTCCGAGCCGGCTTAAAGCCGAAGGACCGCCTGGGGCGGGATAGGCTTTGAGTACCAACCCTGAAAAGGTGGCGACGTGCCAAGCCTGGACGAACTAGCCATGAAACCAACCGGTGAAGTGTTCTGGGACACCACCATGCCGATCCTCTGCGAGCACGCCGTCAAAGCCGGGCTCGCCGAGTTGGCAGCAGACGGCCAACTCGTGGTCGATACCGTGCCCTACTCGGGACGGAGCCCCAGGGACAGGTTCATCATCCGGGAACCCGACACCGAGGGGGAGATCGCCTGGGGAGGCTTCAACCAGCCAATGGAGCCCGACGTGTTCGACCGGCTCTATACGCGTGTAGCCGAGTACCTGTCCGGCCGCGACTCGCTCTACGTGCAAGACAACTACGCCGGTGCCGACCTCAAATATCGGCTGGGGGTTCGGATGGTCACCGAGAGCGCCTGGCACGCGTTGTTCGCCAGGAACATGTTCATTCTGCCCGAGCACTTCGCCCGGTCTGATGACGAGGTCGAGCCGTTCGTCACCGATTTCAACGTCGTCCATGCCCCGTTTTTCAAAGCGGATCCGGAGCGAGACGGGACTCGCAGCGAAGTGTTCATCTGCGTGAGCTTCGCACGGAAGATCTTGCTCATCGGTGGAAGCAAATACGCCGGTGAGGTCAAGAAGTCGGTGTTCTCGGTGATGAACTACCTGTTGCCGAAAGCCGGTGCGCTCAGCATGCACGCCTCCGCCAGCGTTGGAAAAGACCACGGGGACGTGGCAGTCATATTCGGCCTATCCGGGACGGGCAAGACCACACTCGCCACCGATCCGGAACGGAACATGATCGGCGACGATGAGATCGGTTGGGGGGAGGACGGCGTCTTCAACATCGAAGGCGGGTCTTACGCTAAGACGATCCGTCTGAGCGAGGACGACGAGCCCCTCATTTACCGGGCGGCGGGGAGGTTCGGATCGATTCTGGAGAATGTGGTGCTGAATCCCATCACCCGCCGACCGGATTACAACGACGGTTCCAAGGCTGAGAACACCCGCACCTCGTACCCGCTCAGCTATCTACCCATTGTGGAGCCGAGCCTGACAGGTCCCCATGCGTCGAACATCGTCTACCTGAGCGCGGACGCATTCGGGGTATTGCCACCCATCTCGCGGTTGTCCCGGGAGCAAGCGATGTACTACCTGATCAGCGGCTACACATCGAAGCTGGCCGGAACCGAGCGGGGTGTGGTGGATCCGGAGGCGACGTTCTCGACATGTTTCGGCGCCCCATTCCTTCCGTTGGCGGCCTCCTACTACGCCAATGTTCTGCGTGACAAGATCGAAGAGTTAGACGCCAAGGTGTGGATGATCAACACCGGCTGGAGCGGCGGCCCCTACGGCATAGGTGAACGCATCAAGATCCCCCACACCCGTGCCATGTTGAATGCCGCGCTGCACGGGGACCTCGACCACGCCGATTATTTCCTCGACCCGGTGTTCGGGCTCGAGGTTCCCACCTATATCGGAGGCGTTCCCAAAGAGATCCTCAACCCACGCGATACCTGGGAAGACGTGGCCGCCTTTGACGCGCAAGCAACCAAACTCATAGCCAGGTTTCGCGACAACTTCGCCCAGTACTCCGACACCGTCTCACCCGAGGTGCTGGCATCGGGCCCCCCGGTCTAACCACTACAAATCGGATAGCGGACGGGAACCTGCCTCCACCGATCCAACGTCGAAAGGCGAAAGGAGGCAGTGATGCGTGAGAACTTAGGCAAGATGCTTCGGACAGTTGGCGAGGCGGCTATTGCGGTCCAGGACCGCAGGCAGCAGCGAATGCAGTGGCGGGTGCAGGCCTGGAAAGAGCAAATCCAGGAAGCAGGCCACGCTTGGGAAGAAATTACTGGAGAGATCCCCCGCATCCAGCCGACCGGGCAGTAGCAGTCGGCAATCGGCAGTCGGCAAGAGCTTCTCTCAGGCTCCTCAGGCTCCTCAGGCTTCTTGAGAATCCTCGTTCTCAACTCCCGGGTGGCGGGACGTCTTCGGTCGGCGGGAGTTTTACGAACCGGCGCTTGCCCACTTGTACGACCCGACCCGACAGGTCGGCCCGCGCCACGTGCTCCTCTTCGACCCGTTCACCATCGAGCTTGACGGCGCCCTGGGCAATCATTCGCTTGCCCTCGCTCGTCGAAGACACCAGACCGGCATCCTTGAGCAAGCCCGGTAGCCACACCGGGTCGTTCTCGTCATCCAGCGCGAACTCCGCCACTTCGTCCGGTGCATCCTTGTCCTTGAAGATGCGATCAAAGGCCGCCTCGGCATCGGTGGCCGCTCCGGCGTCATAAAACAGAGCGACTACCTCTCGCCCCAGACGTCGCTTGGCGTCACCCGGATGAACCGACCCGTCCTCCAGCCCGGCGAGAACCCCCTCAGCCTCGTCCAGGGGGAGTTCGGTCGTCAGCCGGTAGTACTCCCCCATCGCCTCATCGGGAATCGACATGATCTTCCCGAACATCTCCGCCGGCTCGTCATCCACTCCGATGTAGTTGCCGAGCGACTGGGACATCTTCTGCACGCCGTCGGTACCGACCAGCAAGGGAACCGTCATAACCATCTGCGGCCGCTTATCGAACTTACCCATGAGGTCGCGTCCCACCAGGAGGTTCCACAGCTGATCGGAGCCACCAAGCTCAATGTCGGCATCGATTGCCACCGAGTCCATCCCCTGGAGCAGCGGATACATGAACTCCATCATTGAGATGGGTTCATTGGCCCGATACCGCTTCTGAAAGTCTTCCCGCTCGAGCATTTGCGCCAGGGTGCTCTTGGACATGAGCTCGAGCACGTCGCTCATGCTCAGCTCCCCGAGCCACTCCGAGTTGTAGCGAATCTCGAGTGGGTCCGGCAGCAGAACTCGACGGAAGCCGTCCAAGACTTTCTCGGCGTAGCCCCTGACCTCTGCTGCGCTCAGCCGTTGGCGCGTCTCACTCCGCTGGGAGGGATCACCCACCTGAGCGGTGAAGTCACCGACGATGAGCACCGCCGTGTGGCCCTGCTCCTGGAAGTGGCGCAGCTTTCGCAGCACCACTGCCCAGCCCAGGGTCACCTGGGGGGCCGTCGGATCCATACCCAGTTTCACCCGCAACGGCTTGCCCTCAGCGATGCGTTCTGCCAGCTCCCCTTCGGGAAGGACGGTTTCGGTACCCATCAATAACCGCTCGATATCGGTCATTCCGAGGAGGTTACCGGGAGCCGCTGCCCCCTCCCCGGCAAACCGCTCCGACCTCCCCAAACGCTGCCGCCAAATCCACCGTAAGACCGGCCTGCGTCGGTACCGTGACCGCAAGTAAGGAAGGCCTAATGAAGCGTGGCTCAAGGCGGCAAGCCGCCTGGTTGCTCGGGCTGTCGCTGGTGGCGGGAGCGTGCAACCTGAACATCGATCCCCTGGCTGACCCCGGCATCGGCGAAAGCGCTCTCACCACCATCGTGTATGCGGCCGACGGCTCGGTCTTAGCACACTGGTTTGCCGGCGAAGACCGGACCCTTGTTCTGTACGAGGATCTTCCCCAGCACCTCATCGACGCGGTGGTGGCCATAGAGGATCGACGATTTTGGGACCATTCCGGGGTGGATGCGCGGGCGATTCTCCGGGCGGCCCAGGCCAACGAGGATGCGGGAGCCATCGTGCAGGGAGGGTCAACGATCACTCAGCAGTACCTGAAGAACGTGCTGCTGACTCCCGAGTTGTCGTACGAACGGAAGCTCGAGGAAGCGGTGCTGGCCCTGCGGCTCGAGCAGGGGCTGACCAAAGAGCTCATCCTCGAGCATTACCTCAACACGATTTATCTGGGCGACGGGGCCTACGGCGTTGCCACCGCCGCCGCCCATTACTTCGCCACAAGTGTTGAAGATCTCACGTTGGCCGAAGCGGCAATGCTGGCAGGCCTGATCCAGGCTCCGGCCACGACCAATCCCCGCGCCGATCCCGACGC
>CAXMOO010000101.1:0-1531 GCA_964195005.1 uncultured Gammaproteobacteria bacterium | reverse complement strand
CCGTTCGCTTGATTGCGCTCGACCACTAACTCTGGGGGCGGTTCCTTTGGAGCCGCCCCCTCTCGCATCTGGCCCCTCCACGCTCTTGAACTCGGGCTAGAGAAACCCTTCAACCATACGCAGGCGAAGGTAGATATCCACCATGCCAATGGCTAAATAGACTAAAGACGCTCGATTGAGCTCTCGCCGAACGTGCCACAGGGAGGACCCTTTAACGGACCGGATCGTGGTGCCTGCCGTATTGTTGCTTTCTTCCATTGTCGCGGGTTGCGATGCACTCGGGGCGAATCGGGACTTACTGCAGGAGCCGACCACGCGAACGTACTACATCGCGGCGGACGAGGTGGTGTGGGACTATGCCCCGACCGGCGAGAACCTTCTGACCCGTGAGCCGTTCGGCGAAGTGGAGTCCCATTGGGTCGAGCGGGGCCCGACGAGCATCGGCCATGTCTACAAGAAAGCCATCTACCGTGAGTACACGGATTCCACCTTCGCGACTCTGAAGCCCAGGCCTCCCGAATGGGAGCACCTCGGCATACTCGGGCCTCTGCTGCGCGCCCAGGTCGGCGACACGATCCGAATCGTGTATCGGAACAACGTCCACTTTCCCACGAGCCTTCACCCGCACGGGGTCTTCTACCACAAAGACTCGGAGGGCACGCCCTACGCGGATGCCACCGACGAGCGAGACAAGTTCGACGACGGCGTACCGACCGGCGGTACGCATGTCTATGTCTGGCCCGTACCCGAACGGGCAGGTCCCGCCGAAGGAGATCTGAGCTCGGTCTTCTGGATGTACCACTCCCACACGGAGGAGATCAAAGACGTCAACGCAGGCCTCATCGGCCCCATGATCGTGAGCGCTCCGGGGACCCTCACGGCCGAAGGCCGGCAGACCGATGTCGACCGCGAGTTCGTCGTCGCCTTCGCCGAAATGAACGAGAACGAGAGCTGGTACATCGAGGATAATATCCGAACGTACGCTGAAGATCCCGACGCGGTGCCCATTCATCGAGGTCCGTTTGGAGACGTGTTGGCGGGAGCCGGCATCGACTGGGGCAAGAACTTCATGGAGTCCATGAATGGTTTGATCTACGGCCACCTACCCGGGCTCACGATGCGCGTCGGCGAACGGGTGCGCTGGTATATCATGGCATCCACCAACTTCGAGCCTCATGCACCCCATTGGCATGGGAACACGGTGACGATAAGGCAGATGCGGACGGACGTCGCGGAAATCCTACCGATGGGAATGACCACCGCTGAGATGGTGCCGGACAACCCGGGGATCTGGCTTTTCCACTGTCATGTGTCCTACCACCTGATGGCCGGGATGCAGGCGCTGTACACGGTTGAGCCCGCGCTCGTGGCCTCCCAGTGAACCGGATGCTCGGAGTCGTCGCCGGAGCTGCACTGCTCACGCTGGGCTGGCTGGTGGCGCCGAATGCCCTGATTTCGGTTGACTCGAACGCGCTGGCCGAGATCGTCTTGAACGACAACCGGGAACCTTCCGGGACTCTTGCCGGCGGCA
>CAXMOO010000100.1:0-3661 GCA_964195005.1 uncultured Gammaproteobacteria bacterium | reverse complement strand
CGTTGACGCGGGCAACATCGATACCCATGATGGCGATGATCGGGATCGCCGCGGTGGTGATCCCCCTGGGGATAGTGCTGCTGGCTCTAACCGACGAAATTGGCGACGAGGCCACACTCATTTTCGCGGTACTCGTCGCCGCTTCCATCCTCGGTCTGGCGTCGGTGGCGGCCTACAAGAAGTAGCCCAGGGTCAATACGGCTAACCATCCTCGATTGCGATCGCCACAAGCCCGCCGCGGTCTTCGTAAGAGACCAATATGGGCTCGGCGCTGAGCCGGTGCTCGTTGAGGTGCGATAACGGCAAACCGTCGAACTCGCCATCAGGATCCACCCGGAATATAAACCGTGCCCCATCGTCGGTCACGAGCTCAAAGCCGGTCACCCGGGCGAGTTGCCCCTCGATGGATACCACCACTCCCCGGACCTCATCGGCTCCCCCCTCACAGGCGGTGACGGCCAGGGCCACGACCAGGACGACGCCGAGCGATCTCACGACGCCGAAACACGCTCCGGAAAACTGGGCGCATACTTCTGCTCGTCCGACCACCAGCGAAAGAAGATCACCACTATGACCGACCACAGAATGAGGCCGCCTCCAAGCTTCATGATCAAACCGGAAATCACCTGATCGTCGACCACCGACAGGCCCCACAGCCGGGGAAACTCCTCATAGATCCCGTAGACCGGTTCCCGGGCAAAGGTCAGAAACGAGGCGGGGATGGTGGGCACCAGCGAGTTGGCAAAGAGGTAGCCGAAGGCGGGCATAGGCGCCAGCTTGGGCAAGTCGGGGATGGGGCCCAGTATCGGAAACCACAGGATGAAGGCGCTTGCCATGAGGGCGAAATGGGCAAAGAAGTGAAACAGGTCGCTCGTCACCATCAGTTCGACCACGGCCGGAACATGGATCCCGGCGAGGATGGCATTGAAGAGGAGAAGGGCCACGAGCGGCTTGGTCAGCAACCGTAAGGCAGGAAGAATCGGCTTCACCAGCAGCCTGGTGAACCACCATGGTGAGCCGAGCAGCAGGAGCGGCGGCACTAACCAGGCCAGGGTCATGTGTTCGATCATGTGGAAAGTGAACAGGCTGCGATAACCGATGTCGTGGATCGGATAGCCACTCACGGCCAGCCACAGCAGCAACCCAAGGCCAAAAAGCACCTTTTGAAGGGTGGTCACAGCCGGCTCTCCCGGGGGAGCATGGCGGGATGCCAGACGGGGGATGCCCCAGAAGTAGCCAACGGCGATGATGCCGACTACGAAGAGCAGGTCGAGGTGAGGGTCGAAAGCGAGAATCTCACTTGTGCTGTGGATCTCTCCACCCTGAGCGAGGACTTCCATCGGTCAGAAAAGGGCGCGGAAAGTGAGGAGCACCACGATGAACAACGTGATGGCGCCGATCAGCCCGAAGTAGAACAGGCCATTGACGGTGAAAGCCTCGTACTTGAGATGCATATACCAACCGACGACAGTGAAAAACTTGACCGCAGCCAGCACGAGGAGGAGGGCAATCAGCCACCCGCCCTTGATGCTGTCGACATAAGTCGCCCCTACTTCGAAGCCGGTGATCACACCGAGGAAGATGGCGATTAGCCAGTACTCCCTGGGCCCGATCTGGTGGGCCTCCTGCGACTCCTGGTCGACCACGGGCTCGGCGGCGGCAGTCACCTATACCTGCACCAGGTAGACCACTGTGAAGATGACGATCCAGACGATGTCCACGAAGTGCCAGTAGAGCCCCACCAGCTCCACGTTCATGCCGCGGCTCTTCTCGAGGCCAACCCGCGAGGAGATGATGACCATCGAGACCAGCATCAGCACACCCACTGCCACGTGAGCACCGTGGAACCCGGTGAGGATGAAGAAGCTCGAACCGAACGGGCTGGTTGAGAGGCTGAGTCCCTCATCGACAAAGGTCGTGAATTCGAAGACCTGGCCTCCGAGGAACGTCATTCCCAACAAAGCTGTGGCGGCCAGCCAGATGCGCAGCTGGCGCTGATCATTCTGTTCCCAGGCGTGGTGGGCCAGCACCATCGTCAGCGAGCTCGACAAGAGGACAAACGAGCTGACTGAGGTAAAGGGGACGTCGAACAGCTCCTCGGGCCCGGGCCCGCCGTTGAGCTTGCCCCGGTACAGAAGGAACGTGGCGATGAACGCGCCGAAGAACATGAACTCGGATGCCAGGAAGGCCCACATCGCCGTCTTGCGAAGATCAAGCGGCGAGCTCAGGCTATGGCCTACTTCAGTCGCCATCATCCTCCCCCCCGCCCATGTCGGCTGCTACTTCGGACTCGTCCTCGAGCGGCTCGGCGCCGCGCATTGGATGATCAATGTCCTCCAGCGCCCAGCCAAAAATCCCCCACAACATCAGTATCAGGCCCGGGACCACCAGCAGGAACCCGGCCGGAAGGTAGATGAAGCCGTAGGCCACAGTAAGCAGCCCCAGCGACACGACGATGGGATGATAGGAAGGTGACGGCAGGTGAATGTGGCGCTCAACACCGTCATCTGGCAAAGCCGAAGGGTCGAAGGGCTCAGTGTCGAGCCGCACCGGAAGCCCGTTCTCGTCTTCTGCGTACTTCCTGTGCCAGAAATCATCGAGCGCCGTGACCACGGGAACCTCGTCGAAGTTGTGAGCCGGCGGCGGAGAGGATGTGCTCCACTCCAGAGTCCGAGCGTCCCACGGATCCGGCCCGGCCTCCTCGCCACCGCGCAGCGACCGGAAGGCGTTGTAGAGGAAGAGCAAAACCGACAAGGCAATCACGAACGCCCCAACGGTGGCCAGCTGGTTCCAGAAGTCCCAGCCAAGGTCCTCCCCATAGGTGTAGGTGCGGCGGGGCTGGCCGTTGAGGCCGAGGATGTGCATCGGGCCGAACGTAAGGTTGAACCCAATCAGCATGAGCCAGAAATGGATCTTGCCGAGGCCATCATGAAGCAAGCGGCCGACTATCTTCGGGAACCAGTAGTAAACCCCCGCGAATATCCCGAACACCGCACCGCCAAACAAGACATAGTGGAAGTGCGCCACGACGTAGTAGGTGTCGGTCTGCTGCGTATCGGCGGGCACCACCGAGTGGGTGACACCCGACAGTCCGCCGATCGTGAACATGGCAATGAACCCCAGGGAAAAGAGCATCGGGCTTGTGAGACGGATGTCTCCTCCCCAGGTGGTCCCCACCCAGTTGAAGATCTTGATACCGGTGGGAATGGCGATTGTCATTGTCGACAGAGCGAACGCCGTCTCGGCCACCGGGCCGAGACCGGCGGTGAACATGTGGTGGGCCCAAACGCCGAAACCGAGGAACCCGATGGCGGCCCCGGCGAAAACCACGAACTGATAACCGAACAGCGGCTTACGTGAGAAAGTGGGCAGAACCTCAGAGACGATTCCCATCGCCGGGAGTATCAGGATGTACACCTCGGGATGGCCAAATAGCCAGAACAGGTGCTGCCAGAGGATGGGATCACCCCCGTTGGCAGCTTGGAAGAAATTCGTGCTGAAATTTCGGTCGAACAGAACCTCGAACAGGCCGACGGTGATGATCGGAAGGGAGAAGAGCAAAAGGAAGGCCACGACGAGCTGCATCCAAACAAACACCGGCAATCGGAACATGGTCATTCCCGGAGCCCGCATAACAAGGATGGTGGTGATGAAGTTGACC
>CAXMOO010000099.1:0-2936 GCA_964195005.1 uncultured Gammaproteobacteria bacterium | reverse complement strand
GAACACGACCCAACCAAAAACCCTCCTTAAACCAGGAACACTCTCCCCGTACCACGACAGATGGCCTTACAACCGGGCCTATGTGGCCGGCCGTCGGGTAGCCCGGGATCCGCGGACGAGATCTCTGGCCAGGCCGGCGCCGTAAGCGAGCTGCATAACCCCTCCTGCGAGGACGGTCAGCGGGGTCCGGGGCGTAGTTGTGAGCGCAGCGATGACCAACTCTGCGAGCCAGGCACCGACGAGGATGGCCAGAGGCCACCACAAACCAAATAAGGCCGCCACTCCACCCGCAGTGAGGCCCATTACCAGCACCAGGGGCGCCAGAGGCCGCATCGACGGGAGTCGTCCGTTGGCCCACAGCATGTCGGCCTTGCCCCGCCCGTACTTGTGGTACTGCCGGAAGAGCCCGCGGAGGGTCCCGCGTGGCGTATAGAACGACACGATCGTGGGGTCGAGCAGCACCTTGCGACCGTGCCGACGCCATCGATAGTAGAGATCGGCATCCTCGGCCACGGCCGAGGGGAATGCCCGGTAGCCGCCGACCTCGAGAAAGTCGTCACGCCTGAACGTGCCGAGGTACACGGTGTCGGTCTCTCCGGCGTGACCCTGGCGGCGAAACTTGGCGGGCCCGATCGCCAGGGGTGATGCCATGGAAGCGCCAACGGCCCGGCGCAAGCGTCCCTGCCAACCAGTCGGCGGGTCTTCCACGTCCCCAACGATCATGGGGCCCCCAACTGCCACGGCGTCCGACTCGAGAAGCGCAGTCACGGATCTGGAGATGTAATCCGGTGCGTACCGGGTGTGGGCGTCGGCTCGCACCAGGACCTCTCCGCTGGCTGTTTGTGCGGCCAGATTGAGGCCCAGGGACTGCAAGCGCCCCGGGTTATTGATCACTTCGAGGCCGATCCCGTTCTGATCCCAGACTTCGAGCCGGTCGCGGGTGCCGTCGGTTGATCCGCCTTCTGCTACCACGATGGAAACCTTGCCGTGGTAGTCCTGGGCGGCCAGGGACCGGAGGCAGGCATCGATAGTCCCGACCTCATCGAGAACGGGCAGCAGTACGGTGGCATTGGGCGGACTCGTCTCCACGGCCGAGAGCTTAGAGCGTCCACGAGCAGCCGTTTAGCGCCTGGCGCTTCGAGCCAGGCGGAATCCGGCCCACAGCAAACCCGCCCCGAAGAACAGGCTCAAAGCGAATGCCGAGGTCTCGCCAATGGCAAAGAGGCTGCCGCCGAAGGCGGGGAACAATGCGCCAAGGACGATGAGGCCGTTGGCCGCCACCATTCGCCGGTTATTAGCCCAAAACCTGAGCGCGGAGTAGGTCGCAAGGCCGACGAGCAGCGCGGTGCCCAGAACATTGAACAAGAGGGCATAGAACCGGGGCCCGGCCGGGCCCACAGCATCGATGGCGGCAAAGACATCAGATCCAGCCGGCAATCCTTCTTCTGGTAGCTCCATCACAAAGGGCGCCGTGCTCGTGATGAACAACGCAAACGCCCCGCCGATCAAGAAGGCCTCGAGCAGCCGGCGTCCGGCTCGCTCTCCCCACACCAGGTAGGCGGAGCCGACGCCGAGGAACGGCACGTTGACTATCGCTCCCAGGCCGTAGAACATCCGAAAAGTGCCGGAAGTCCAGCCAAGCGTGAGGCCGGCTACCAGCAGCCACGTGGCAGTGGCGTACAGCCCCATAGCCAGCGCCCAGGCGGCCACGTGGGGGCGTGGCCGGGCGCGCCAGGACAGCACGAGCTCCAGAAAGAGGGCGCTGGCGGCAACAGCAGCCAGTGCGGAAAGGGCGATATCCACGAGCGCACGCTACGAGTTGGCATGGCCAGGAACCAAACCCGCGGGTAGCAGTGGCCTGTCGCGGAAATAGCGCCCGCGTATCTCCGAGGACTTCGGCGTCATCTGGCAAGGATCGCCGACGAAGACGCACTTTACCCGTGCGCCGAGGAGAAGGACGCAGCCAGGGGCGTCGAGGGCCGGAGAGATGCGGCGCTGATTTGTGCGGCGGATGGTTGGGGAGGCATCTGTTTGACCTGACTGGTAGGTTCGCTCCGACCGTTGCTGAGGGAAAGGAATTTGGTGGATGTTTCTGAGTTGAGTTCTGGTTTTCAGGGCGTCGTGTTGAGGCCGAGTGATGATGGTTTTGACGAGGCTCGTTCCCTTTGGAATGTGAGATTCGATCGTCGACCGGATCTCATCGCTCAATGTGCCAGCAGTGAGGACGTTCGGAGCGCTGTTGATTTCGCTCGTAGACATGGTTTGCGACTGTCAGTCAAGGGCGGAGGTCATTCGTATGCGGCAAACAGCGTTGGCGACAGTGGACTCCTTATCGATCTTTCTCAGATGAAAACGATCAGTGTTGATCCCGAAGCGAGGACCGTGACCGTCGAGGGCGGAGTCACATGCGCCGATATAGACGCTGCTACCCAAGAGCATGGTTTGGCAACGCCAACCCCCACCGTTTCTTCTGTCGGAGTAATCGGAGCTGCCTTAGGTGGCGGTGGCGGCTACCTCACTCGCAAATTTGGGTTGACACTCGACAACATGATTTCGGCTGAGGTGGTTACGGCGGATGGTCGACAGATTCGTGCGTCGGTTGATGAGAACCCTGATCTCTTCTGGGCTATCCGTGGCGGTGGTGGAAACTTCGGGGTCATCACCTCTATGAAGCTTCGCCTGCATCAGGTTGGGCCTCAAGTGCTGGCCGGACAAATCATCTACCCATTCGACAATGCGGGGGACCTTCTTCGCTACTTCAGAGATTTCTTGGAACAGGCCCCGGATGAGTTCCAGTGCTATCCGTTCTGTTTCCGTGTCCCGCCCATCGAATTGTTTCCCGAGGAAACTCACGGACAGCCCGTTCTCGACTTCGTCGTCTACCACCAGGATCAGGAAGCCGTTGACTTCGTGCAGCATGAGTTCATCCAGCCTCT
>CAXMOO010000098.1:0-3474 GCA_964195005.1 uncultured Gammaproteobacteria bacterium | reverse complement strand
CGGTGACCAACACGGTGAGGTCTGCCCGTGGTGGCTCAACGAGATCGACATCGGTTTCGACCACTGGTTTGTCTTGCATCACCTCAATTGGTCGGATGCCGATCTGCCTGCCCGCAAAGTCGCCATGGCCGATCTGGGGATCGACCCGGCGAAGAGCCACCTCGTCTACGAATTCTGGACCGACACGATTTTCAAGCTGGTCAACGGCGAGCTTTCCGCCCCGCAACTCGAGGTCAAGGGACTGCGCTCGTACGCGATTCGGGAAATGCTCAATCGGCCCCAGCTTGTCTCGACCAACCGTCACCTCTCACAGGGCGCGGTCGATCTCGAATCGCTGCGCTGGCAGGACAACGCCCTGATCGGCCGGAGCCGGGTGATTGCCGGGGACCGCTACATGCTCGTGCTGCACGTGCCCGAGGGGTTCACCCTGGACCGGTCATCCTTCGACGGGCAGGCGGCGGAGGTGAAGATAGACGGCAACACGGCGCGGGTTTCGTTCATGCCGAAGCGGACCCAGTCGATTCCGTGGAAGGCAACATTCTCGAAGTCCGTGAATCGATGACCACACCCCACTCCCCGCCCGCAATCCGGCCTAACGGCTGTTTCAGGAACCTCCCGCCAAAGCAAATCCCTCGCATTTCTATCAGAACAAGCATGAAAAAAACGACGATACTCATACTACTGGGTGGCCTGGCCACATGGATGGCGGCATCGCACACCCATGCCCGGGAGGGAGCGGCAAAGCAGTCTGACTCTACCGGCCAATCAGCCAAGACCATTTCCCTCGCTGGAACCTGGTCGTGTAGGCTTGATCCCAGACATCGGGGGCTGGCAGAAGGCTGGCAGAACGGCACCGCCAGCGAACACCGAGTCACCCTGCCGGGCACAACCCACACCAACGGCATTGGGCCGAAATATGACAAGAAACTGATCAGTAATCTGACCCCTGTCACCAATCATGTCGGCCCAGCCTGGTATTGGCGGGATATCGAACTGACCGAGAGCGACTGCGAGCAGTTTGTCGAAATTTCGCTCGAGCGATGCTGTTGGGAGAGTTTTGTGTGGCTGAACGGAAAACCCCTTGGCACGCGCGACTCGCTGGTGGCACCTCATGTCTACGACCTCAGCCCAGCCGTAAAACCCGGGGTGAACCGCCTGGTTATTATGGTCGATAATTCTAATCTGAAGGACAAATCGGCGGGCGGCGTGACGAAGATGGCGGAAACCGAGGAACTCGTCATCGTTGGCAACGAAGACAAGCGGCTGAAATGCGGTGGCCACCACACGGTTTTCATCGGCTACAGCTGGAACGGGATCACGGGGGACATGGAACTGCGGATCCGCCCGCGGGTGCGCATGTCCGCCCCCCAGGTGTATCCGGACCTCAAGCGCAGAATGGTGACGGTGAAGACCGTGGCCATCAACGAACTGGAGCAAGCGGTCGAGGCCAAGCTGCTGGTGAGCGCGGGCCATCCGGATGGAACGGGGAGCCGCCGCCAGATTTCGACCGTGATCCAGATTGCTCCCGGCCGACAGCCGATCTCGGTCGACTTGCCACTGGGCGAGCACGTCAGCCTGTGGAGCGAGCACACACCCGAACTTTACCGTCTTGAGGCGTCGTTGCTCAGTTCGCACGGCCGCGACCGGCACGAGACGGAATTCGGCATGCGCGAGATTTCGCGAGTGGGCACGCAGATCGCGATCAACGGCAGTCCCACGTTCCTGCGGGGTGCCTTGGAGAAATTTAATCACCCCATCAAGGGATACCCGCCCACCGAACTCGAATCCTGGATGAGGATTTTTGGCATCAACAAGGCCCACGGGCTCAACCATGTCCGCTTCCACTCGTGCTGCCCGCCGCAGGCCGCTTTCGCCGCCGCGGACCGCCTGGGCATGATCCTGAATGTCGAGCTGCCCGGCTGCTCGGGAGGTGAGCCGAACGACCCGCTCACCCTCGACTACCTCCAGGCCGAGGCGCTGAGGATTCTCGATACCTTCGGCAACCATCCCTCCTTTGGCATGCTCACCATGGGCAACGAGATCCTCTCCGATGAGAGCGAGAAGTGGGCCCAGAAAACCCTGATGGATCGCGCCGCCCGCTGCCGGGAGCACGATCCCCGCCGCTTGTATAGCAGCACGGCCCATGCCTTCACCCGGGGACGCGATGACGACTTTTACGTCAGCGCTTGGGGCGACGGGGCCACCGCCCGGGACCGGCACCAGAGCGAGCCGCTGCGCGGATTCCGTTGGAACGGCGGCGATCTGGTCGACGACTCCCGCTTCAATACCCGGCCCCCGGAAACGATGATCGATTATCGCGAGGCGGTAACCGCCATCGCCAAACCTTTGATCACTCACGAAGTCGGGATGTGGGCCGTTTACCCGGACATCGCTGAAATTCCGAAGTTCAACGGCGTGCTGAAACCCTTCAACCTGGAGATCATCCGCGATTTTATGAAGGAGCAGGGAACCCTTCACCTCGCCGATGCCTTTGTGCAGGCATCCGGTCAACTCAGCTTGCTGCTCTACAAGGAGGAGATCGAATCCGCCCTGCGCACGCCGGGATTGGCTGGTTTCCAGTTGCTCGGTCTGCATGACCATCCGCCGCAGGGGACGTCCACCATCGGCATGATCACCGCCCTGCGGGAATCCAAGGGCATCGTCACCCCCGAACAGTTCCGGCAATTCTGCAGCGGGACAGTGCCGCTCGCACGGCTCAGGAAGCGGACCTTCACCACCGGAGATACTTTCAAGGCGGAAGTGGACCTTGCCCATTATGGCGCGTCCGATCTAACGGGAGCCCGCTTCGCGTGGCGCCTGCTGTCGGATGACGGTGCTGTCCGTGCGCAGGGTGATTTTCCCGCGAAGCCGTTGCCGACCGGTTCGCTCAGCCGGCTCGGCGGCATCTCGGTGAACCTGTCCGGTTTTCCGGCCCCGGAGAAGATTCGACTCGAAGTTTATCAACAGGGTGGAGGCGCCATGAATTCCTGGGACTGCTGGGTGTATCCGCCGCCGGTCGACGATGAGCCGAAGGACGTCATCTGGGCCAGCGATTGGACCGAGGAGCTTGCCGCACGCGTTGCAGCTGGAGAGAGCGCCGTGCTCGAACTGGGCAAGGACCAGATTCCCCATGCCCGGCGGGGCTGCTTCACCACCTTGCTCTGGAATCCGATCATGAAGCGCAAGCACCGGTCGCAGACCATGGGTATCCTTTGTGATCCGGAACATCCGGCCTTGGCCGGATTCCCGACCGAGTCGCACAGCAACTGGCAATGGTGGGATGTGCTCCGGCCCTCCCGAGTCCTGGACCTCGACGGGATGTCACCCCGCCCGGAACCCATCGTCCGCATGATCGACTCCTTCGTCGGCAACCATTGCCTGGGGGTGGTCTTCGAGGCGAAACTCGGTAAGGGCCGCCTGCTGGTCACCTCCCTCGACCTCTCGGGCGATCTCGACTCACGCCATGCCGCCAGG
>CAXMOO010000097.1:0-5671 GCA_964195005.1 uncultured Gammaproteobacteria bacterium | reverse complement strand
GGAACGAATACGCCGATTCCTTAGCCAACGCCTGGCGGCGGGAGGAGTTGTAGGAGGTTGTTGAATAATGCCGTTGCGTAGATCGGCGGCCAGACGCGCCAGTCGCAAGGACGAGGTTTTGCCAGTCCTCGGAGCGGAATGGCGGGGCCGAGGACGCTGGCGAGTGGCGATGACTAGCCGGTGAGACACGTGGCATGCGTTGTTCAGCGGCCTCCTAAGGAAAGGTTCGGCGCGTTCCGTGGTTGTAGAAGCAGGAATACACAATCGGTCGTAATCTGACAATGCCTGTGAAATACCAATACGCTCAATTCCTGGAAGGGTTCGGGAGCGTCGCTACCGACGTCGGGGGTAAGGCCTCATCGCTCGATCGGCTCGTAGCCGACGGTTTCCCGGTCCCACGCGCCGCCGTGTTGACTGCCGACGCCTATCGGGCGTTCGTAGATTACGCCGATCTGGGCTCTTTCCTGAAGGAGCTACAGGAATCCGACCTGCCGACTCCAGACGCCCAGGCGGCGGAAACTGCCAGAGTGGAGAAGGCCTTCATAGATGCGCCGATGTCTCGCGAGCTCGAGCAGGACATCCTCGAACTGGTTGAGGACTTTCTTGGTCGGTCGCCGATTGCCGTCCGTTCCTCGGCCACGGCCGAAGACATGGTGACGGCGTCGTTTGCCGGCCAATACGAAACGTTTCTCGGAGTCAAGACCTCGAGCGAGGCACTCAACGCCATCCGACGATGCTGGGCGTCGCTGTGGTCCCCGCAGGTCCGCGCCTACCGGCGCCGTGAGCAGATCTCCGAGGAAAACCTGGCTATGGCAGTGATTATCCAGGCCATGGCTGATGCTGTTTGGGCCGGCGTCATCTTCACGAGGGATCCACAGGGAAGACCGGACGACATGAAAATTGAAGCTGTGCCGGGTTTGGGAGACGACCTGGTGTCTGGCCGGGTTACCCCGCGCGGATTCGTCGTCGACCGCGACACCCTGACGGTGCGAGTCGGTGGAAAGCGGACCCCTCTTGCATTTCTGGAAGATCTCGCCCGCCTGAGCCTTCGCATCGAAAGCGGGGCCGGTTCTCCGCAGGACATCGAGTGGGCCTACACGGAGCGGGGCATCAGCGTGTTGCAAGCACGTCCCATCACCGTCACTCGCCCTCTGGCTGCTCACGACGACGGCTTTGACACCCCGGTTGTAGGTGACGATGAGTACACGCCGCGTGGCGTCGCCGAGATGCTTCCCGGCGTCGTGTCGCCGTTGCTGTGGTCGATCAATGCGCCCATGCTCGAGGACGCGTTCCGATCGCTCTTTGCCTCGATCGGGGTTTCGCAAATCGCGGCGGGCCGCCATGTTCTCGGCCGGTTCCGGGGCCGCGCGACACTCAACTTGAGTGTCTTGCGTGATGTCGCTACCTCACTTCCCGGCGGGTCCGGGGAGGAGGTGGAGCGGCAGTATCTCGGTCATCCACTGGATCGCCAGGGAGACGAGGCGCAGCCTTCGAATGGGGGTGGCATAACACGACTCCGAGCGTCCATCCGCAACTGGCGAGCCAACAAGCTCGTGAGGGAGGAAGTGGAGCTGGTCAAACGAGCGGTGGAAGGTATTGCCCATCTCAACATCGAGCTGTCCTCTCTGCCGGTGGAGAGGTTGTTGACCTATCGGTCCCGTATTCGCGACCTGGCATGGCGGATCTACGCCACTGAGGTGGCCTCATCTAGTGCAGCCGCAGCCGCCTACCGGGCTCTGGAGCTGCAAGTGGGTAAGTGGCTTGGCGAGGAGGAGGGCGCTCGCTGGGCTCAGCGCTTGACCGCCGGAACCCTGACCGAGTCGGCGGTGGGGGCCGCGAGAGTCGCCAGGTTGCGCGAGATCTTTGATCGACACGCTGCCACCAACCCGACCCTGCGAACGGCCCTTATCCATGGAGGCGACCGCCCCCGCATGCCCATCGAGGCCCTCGGGAACCAGGGCGAGGCTTTCCTCGAAGAACTGGATCATTGTGTGCGGGCCTTTGGTTCTCAGGCCGTTTTTGCCGGACGCTCCTGGAATGAAGACATAGTCGGCGTTTGGAGCCAGCTGCTGTCCTTCGCCAAGACCTCGGAGCGAATGGCCGCCTCAGCACCGGAGGATGCCCTCGGCGAGTTGATTTTGCTGCTCAAGACTTCGCCGCGCTGGCGGATCAAGCGGGTCATCACCGGTCAGCTGGTAGATATGCGGCTGCGACTCCTGCGACGCCTGGTGGAAGAGGCCACTCTCCATCTGCGCAATCGCGAAGATTCAAAAGCCGCCCTGCTGGTTCTGGGAGGTGTCGAGCGCAGGGGGATTCTCGAGAGCGCCGACCGCCTGGTGATTTCCGGGCATTTGCGGGCCAGCGAAGATGTCGAACTGTTCTCCGACGGCGAGTTGGAGCGAATGCTCCTCGGCGAGGAGCCGGTATTCGGCCAGGAGCTGGAGCGGCGCCGCCGTGCTCTGCAACGTGCCCGCGATGCAGGACCGTTGCCCGAGGTATTTACAGGCCACCCTGACGTCGTCGAGCGGTCGGAAGTGGAAGCCGGCCCTGTGTTGCAGGGTTGGGCTGCCAGCCCCGGGACGATCCGGGGCGCAGCTCGAGTTCTCGGCTCGCTCGAGGACGGGGTCAATTTGAAACCGGGCGAGATAATCGTTGCTCACAGCACCGATCCATCATGGACACCGCTGTTCCTGACGGCGGGTGGCATCGTGCTCGAGGAGGGGGGACCGTTGTCTCACGCTGCGATCGTGGCCCGCGAGTTCGGCCTTCCCGCTGTGCTCAACGTCGCCGACGCCACTGCCGTCATCGGGGACGGCGAAGAGGTGGTGGTTGACGGCACTCAAGGAGAAGTGCGCCGGATGGGGAAGAAGCCATGAGCGACAGGTCCCACCGACGCGATCCAGTCATCGATGATGGACTCCACGTCATAGTTCCGGCTCTCATGGGGGTCGGTATGTTGATCTCGGGAGCGCTGGTGGTGGCTGATTTCGTGCGCAAACTCTTTCCCAGCCGTGGAGTGCACCGCAAACAGCGAATCGCCCGAGGTGCCCACGGCGTAGTGGCAAGCGTTGCCCGGGCGGCGGGATACGAGGTGGAGGGCCCGGCATTCGACCGCCGCGGGTTCAGGAGCCGGCCGGCTTACTTGATGTCCTCCGCCGTTTTCGCAGCGATAGCCGTTGGCGTACTGGCGCTCGGCATCAACATGGTCAGCAACCAGGCCAGCCAGCTGTACAAGAACGGGATGGTCATCGGAATCGCCGTCTCGGTGGGGGCCGTGCTTGGCCTGCTTGCCATTCAGCTACTTTTCTTTGCGGTGGTACACGAGAGATCGTTTGCGGCCGCCCACTTGCTTGTACAAACCACCTGGTTCGGGCGTCCTATGGCGCCGCCGGCCAGCGCTGTAGATTTTGCCGCCACGCTTCGGATGGTCGGCAGAGAGGGGAAACTGTGAAACGTCAACTTCCGGCCGTGGCACTTGTCGGGTTATTGGGGCTGATTAGCTTCCTGATCTACACCGGCATCTACATCTTCGTCTATTTGTTCCGGGCTTTTCGCATCGACGAACCGGTGACGGGGGATTACGTGCAACTGTGGCATGGTGATCCGTTCGCCAGGGCGATTCTCGTTTCAGTCCTGTTTCTCATCGGCCTGGTGGTGCTCCTGTGGGTGGCGGTCAGTCGTGGCAACATCGTGAACCGCGGCCAGCAGGTGCGGTTCCGGTCAGACCTCTGGGACTGGCTGGTTGAGCAAGGTGAGCTGACAAATGAAGCACCCGAGCGAGTGGCTGAGCGGGCTGTGTCTGCCTATCGGGCCAGGGTCAGCGACGGTTAGCGCAGCAAGCGCGCGCTTCGTGGAGGCTGTGGCCACTGAGGGCATGGTAGGTGGCGGCGACCAGGGCGGTCCCTAGCAAGTAGCCGGCAAGAACGTCGGTGGTCCAATGCACATCGAGATATACCCGGGAGAAGCCCACTCCCAGTATCACGCTGAGTGCTCCTACGAGGGAGGCGATTCGCAGCCATCGCTTGTTGGTGGCTTCCCAAACAACCAGCGGAATCAATCCGTAGAAGCCCACTGTTGCCAGAACGTGCCCCGAGGGGAAGGAAGGCCCATTGCCGGGAAGGATCTGGTCCAAATTCGGCCGAACCCTCCCCACCAGTTCTTTGAAGAGGATCTCGAAGACCGGGTTGATGGCGAATGCGGCAATGATGACCAGCGTCGTGGTCTTACAGCGGCCGGTGACCCACGCCCACGCTGCCAGGCCAAGAGCCAATACGCCAATTACATAGCGGGTACCCAGCTCGGTGAGCATGACCATGGCAGTGTTGAGCCAGCCGGTACGCGCCCCGATGGTGCCTCCCTGGACTGCAGTGTCAACCCCGAGCAGGAGCTTTTCGGCGTTGATGGCGACCAGGGCCAGGAGGAGGAAGATGCTGAGGCAGGCAAATACCAAACGGCGCGCCGTTCGATGATCCCGAAACACCGCTAATAGGCGCCCGGTCATGTCGTGAGCTTGCTGCATCTATCTCCGCCCGGATTTCGTCTCTTTGCTTACTTCGGCGCTTCTCTCCACCACCCTGAGTGGCTTTTTCGAGAGGAATGAGCCGCAGGGCCGCCGTCAGTTCGCGAATGATTACGGTAGAGCGGTGGAGAATTTAGGCGACGCCGACACCGCTGTCTAGGGTTTAGCGATCTCGAAACCGAAGGTGATTCATGTCCAAGCAGTACAACTCAGCTCCTGAGCTGACCATCGATCTTTCAAAGTCTTTTTCGGCCAAGCTCGACACAAATCATGGCGAGATCGGCATCGATCTCAACCCCGCCTCCTCGCCACAGGCGGTCAACAACTTCGTGTTTCTTGCCAGGGACGGGTTCTACGACGGCGTGATCTTTCACCGCGTCATCTCCGGGTTCATGATTCAGGGAGGCGACCCAACCGGCACGGGCCGGGGTGGACCCGGCTATCAGTTCCGGGACGAATTGGAGGGTCCCGGCGACTACAGCCGCGGCACCGTGGCCATGGCCAATTCGGGGCCCAACACCAACGGCTCACAATTCTTCATTTGCCATGCCGACGCCGGGCTACCTCACTCATACACGATTTTCGGGAAAGTGACGTCAGGAATCGACGCAGTGGATTCCATCGCCGCGGGTGAAACGGACGCCGGCGACCGCCCGACGGAAGATTGTGTTATCAACTCGGTGACCATCACCGAGAGATAGGTCAAGCTACTTCCTTGTTGAAGCGCGTTAGGGCAACCTCCAGGTCGGCCCATGTCACCGCGAGTGCCTCGGCGTCGGTCCGCAACACGTTGAGAGCTGCTTCGCGCAGCAGACTCGTAAGGTCGGCAAACGAGAGCCCCTCGGTGACCTCGGCCAGCTGATCGAGATCCACGTCGTCGGCGAACGGGACATCAGTGATCTCGAGTAACGCCAGCCGCCCCTCCTTGGGCGGCAGATCCAACAGGATGTGGGTCTCCAGGCGCCCGCCTCGCAGCAGGGCGGGATCGATGAGGTCTTTACGGTTGGTGGCCGCAACCACCACCACGTCACCTCTGTCGGCTACTCCATCAATCTCGGTCAAGAGCGAGGCCACAACCGAATCTGTGACCGAGTTGTTGCTATTGCCACGCACCGGCGCCAGGGCGTCGAACTCGTCGAAGAAGATGATCGA
>CAXMOO010000096.1:0-9173 GCA_964195005.1 uncultured Gammaproteobacteria bacterium | reverse complement strand
CGTTGGGGACCAACCTCCCCAGCTTGCCTTTGATTCGCCGCAGGACGCTGTCGAATCCGTCCAACAGCCGCTCTGCCCGCAGCCAGGACAGGACACGTGACAGCCAGCGAGTGCGTGTTAGCTCTCCGAGCAGGGCGATGAGTCCCTTCCCCCTGGTCAGGTCATCCAACTGGGGAGTGACGAGATGCCAGTGGTCCGAGCGCTCATCGGGGGGCAGGTGCGGGAGCAAGTGCTCAACCAAAGCATCATCTAGCGGCAAAAACGCCAGATCTTCTGAGGTGTCGATCCAGGCGACAAAACTTGCCGCAGCCCGGCAGAACTTTCAGTCTCCGGCGTAGATCAGAGTGGATCGGAGCGGGCGCTCGATACTGGCCACCTCCCAAGCACAACCCTACCGAGCACCTCCAACCGCAGCAGGTCGCTCCGCCCCAATCACTCCCGTCCCAACCTCCACACTCGGCCAATGGTGACTCCGGCCCACGGTAGGGTGGAATGGACTGGCGCCGGGAGGTGGATTTGGCACATGACGCAATCGTTGTTGGCGCCGGGCACAACGGGCTGGCAGCGGCCATCATCCTCGCTAAGGACGGTTGGGATGTGCTCGTTCTCGAGCGCAACCCTGAACCAGGCGGGGCGGTCCGTACCGCCGAAGTCACGTTGCCCGGATTCCATCACGATCTCTACGCCGCCAACCTCAACCTCTTCGCCGGTTCGCCCTTCTTCGCCGAGTTTGGGGATGAGCTGACCGCCCACGGTCTCGAATTCGCCCCCAGCTCGAAGCCCTTCTCGTCGGTGTTTCCCAACGACGGGTTCATCGGAGTTTCGACGGATCTGGACGAGACGCTGACCATGGTGGGCAAGTACTCGGAAACCGACGCCGCCGCCTGGCGCAGCCTCTACAAATGGTTCGGGGAGATCGCCCCCCATCTGTTTCCGCTGCTGGGCACTCCCCTCCCCTCCGCCAGGGCGGTGCGAACATTGGTTACCGGCGCCCGGGCCCTCGGTAAAGAATGGCCCTTCGATCTGACCCGGCTGGTCCTGCAATCAACCCGGGAATTCGTTGAGGAGCACTTTGAGAGCCGCGAGGTCCAGGCGCTGTGCGCGGTCTGGGGCATGCACCTCGATTTTCCCCCCGATGTGGCCGGTGGCGCCCTGTTCCCATTCCTCGAGACCTTCGCCGACAGTGCTAACGGGATGGCCCTCGGCAAAGGTGGAGCCCGGGCCATGATCGATGCCCAGGTTTCTCTTCTCAAGGGCTTGGGCGGAGACGTCAGGCTTTCCACCACGGTCGAGCGAATCCTCGTGGACGACGGCAGGGCAACCGGCGTCGAAATCCAGGGGGGCGATCGACTGGCAGCCCGGAGGGCCGTGATCGCCAACCTGACGCCCAAAGTCTTGTTCGGTGGCCTGGTGCCGAACCACCTGCTCAGCCAGCGCTTTCAAAAGCGCGTGCGTGATTACAAGCACGCTCCGGGAACGATGATGATCCATTTGGCCATGGACGACTTACCCGAATGGAGCGGCAACGACACCGCCCGTGAATATGCCTACGTCCACATCGGGCCGTACATGGAAGACATGAGCCTCGCCTATCAACAAGCGGTGGCGGGCCTGCTTCCGGAGCGGCCCACCCTGGTGGTGGGACAGCCGACGGCAGTCGACCCGAGCCGCGCTCCGGAGGGAAAACACGTCCTGTGGGTTCAGGTGCGGGTGGTGCCGGGCACCATCAGGGGCGACGCCGCCGGAATGATGGAATCTCGCAGTTGGGACTCGGCGGGAGAGCCCTACGCCGACCGGGTCTTAGACATCATCGAGGACTACGCGCCGGGGACACGGGACAAGGTCCTGGCGCGCCACGTGCTGACACCCGCCGATTTGGAAGCCGATAACCCCAACCTCATCGGCGGCGACTCGCTGGGGGGAAGCCACCACCTGATGCAGCACTTCTTCCTCCGCCCCTTCCCGGGTTGGACCAAATACCGCACACCGGTCAAGGACCTATACATGTGCGGGGCGGGCACCTGGCCCGGTGCCGGCGTGGGAGCTGGATCCGGTCACCTCCTGGGAAAACGGCTCACAGCCACATCTCCCCTGGCGGGCCTGAAGGACCGCTTCACGAGTTGAGCGCTGGTTAGCCGCCGGGGGTGGCCCGGGCTCGACGGACAAAAGGCCAGGCGAGCTCGCGACCTCCGGTCAACCCGCTGGGACGGAAGAGCAACACCAGCGCCATGATCGCCCCCAGCGCGATGAGCCGGGTGCCGCTTGGTAGGTCGACGTCGAGACCAAAGGCGCGGACGCCGCGTTCGGCTTCCGTCAGGTAGGCGTTCAATCCGGCAATGAACAGTGCTCCTAAAACGGAACCCCACAGGCTCCCAATTCCACCGACGACCAGCATGGCGAGAGTGATGAACGTCAGATCAAGAAAGACCTGCTCTGTCGTAAGGGTTCCGGCAAGATGGACGAGCAGGCCACCGGCGAACCCGGCCAAGGCACCGCTCAGTGTGAAAGCCAATAGGCGCTGACGATAAATGTCTACTCCACTGCTCTGGGCTGCCGGAGGGTCTTCGCGGGCGGCCCGCAGCATCCTCGCTTGGCGCGTCCGCTGGTAGGCGTAAGCCACGGCGATCACGATCAACAGCCCCACGGTGGCTTGCAAAAAGCTCGTAGTTTCAGGGATCTGAGTGAGCGTCTTGGCGCCCGGTCCGATCCGCTCCCAGTTCCGGAAGACGTTGTTGGTGATGATGATCACGGCGAAAGTGGCGATGCCGGCCGACAAACCAGATAGACGCATGAGCGGAACACCCACCACCAAGGCATATACCCCGCCGAGTACGGCTGCCAGCAGCAGCGATTCGACATTGCTCAGCTCGAGCTCCTTCAGAAAAGGAAAGAGCTCCGGGAAGGCAAACGGCTTGACATCAACCGGGGTGGTCGCCACGCCGGCCCCGAAAGCGCCTATGGCAACAAAACTCACCTGACCGAAAGAGATCACGCCGGAGTTGCCGATGAAGACGTGTAGCGCGACCACTATCGAAGCTGTGACGAGAACCGATCGGAACTGGAGCTGGAGCGAATCGGAGGTGGTTGTTCCGACCAGCGCGACGGCCACCACAAGTAACGCGGGCCCTACTAGCTCCCAGGAACGCACGAACTTGCTCATAGGCGCTCCCCGGAGGCCGCGCCCTGGATGAACAATCCATTGGGCCTCACCAGCAGCACGACGATCACGAGCCCGAACAGAGCCGAGTTGAGAAACACCCGGCTCTCGGAGGGCAAGAGATCACTGATGATGACGGTGGCGAAACCGATGAGAAAGCCGCCAATGGTTGCCGGTAACAGGCGGTCGAGGCCGCCCACCACCACGCCAACCAGGGCCGGGATCACTACGAGAAATCCGAAGCTAGGTGTTGCCAGCGGTCGCTGAACCGCAAGCATCATCGCAACCACGGCGGCCAGTACACCGGACAAGGCAAAGGCAAACACGATCACCCTGGTCGCCTTGACGCCAAGGAGGCGGGCAGTCCGGAAGTCGGCCGCGGCGGCCCTCATCTGCAATCCGATATCGGTCCGGTTGAGAACGTAAGCGGTAGCGGAGAGGAGGCCGGCCCCGGCAACGATGGAGACGACCGTGATCCACCGGATCCGGATGTCGCCGATTTCAAAGGCCTTGTTGAGGTCGGGAAGGAAGTTCATCGACTCGCCACGAGTTCCGAAAACAAGCACGGCCACGTTTTGGAGCATGAAGCTGATAGCGAACGTCGTCACCAGCATCGTGGCCGGAGTTGCTACCCGCAGAGGTCGAAAAATGAACTCCATTATTAGCGACAAGGCCACCGCCACCGCCAAAGCGAGGATTATTCGCAAACCCACCGGCAGATCCTTCGTCAGAAGCAAGGTGTAGGCCGCGGCGGTGATCAACTCCCCGTAGGCGAAATTGACGAGTCGCATGACTCCGAAAACAAGCCCGATCCCGAGTGCAGCCAGGGCGTAGAGGGAACCCAACGCCACTCCGTCGACAAGGGACTGAATGAACTCTGTCATGAGCCGAAATAGGCCGTGGTCATCCGGTCGGAGTCGAAAGGGTCGTCGCCGGACAATGTAAGAGCGATCTCGCCGTTGCGCATGACCAGCGAGCGGTCGGCGAATTCGACTGCAAGTTCGGCCCGCTGCTCGACAATGAGAATCGTCACCCCACGCTCGCGGATCTCCACCAAGGCGTCGAAGAGCCCGTCGACCACGGTGGGGGCCAGTCCCAGGGACGGCTCATCAAGAAGAAGAACCTCCGGACGGGCCACCAGGGCGCGGGCAATCGCCAGCTGCTGTTGCTGGCCTCCCGAGAGTTGGCCGGCGGGACGACTTCCAAACTCCTCCACAATCGGGAAAAGGGAGTGAACCCAGGCCAAGTCCTCCTCGAGACCATCGGCTGTTCTCCGCCCAAGGAACCCGAGACGGAGGTTCTCCTCGACGCTGAAGTCGGAAAAGATGCGCCGACCCTCAGGAACCAGGGCAATTCCCAGCCGGGATATGGCTTCGGGAGCCAAACCCGATATCGATTGGCCATTGAAGCGGATGTCGCCACCCTGCGACTGGGCGGCGCCCATAATGGTCAGCAGAGTGGTTGACTTGCCTGCCCCATTGGGACCGATAAGAGCAACGGCCTCTCCCCGTTCGAGACTGAACCGGAGGCTGCGCACGGCCCGGACGGGGCCGAAACGAACTTCAAGGTTCTCGACCTCAAGAGCTGCGCTAGCCATCTTCGTTCGCTCCTGCGGACCCCCTCCGGCCCATATAGGCCGTTGCAACATCGAGATTGACCCGGATCTCCTCCGGCGAGCCGGACGCAATGGTGTGGCCCTCGTCCAGCACATGAATCCGATCACAGACCCCCATGATCAACGCCACGTTGTGGTCGATGAGGAGCACCCCAACCTCATGCTCCTCTCGTACGGACCGAATGAGCGCCATCAGCTCGGGGACCTCTCCCTCGTTGAGCCCGGCGGCCGGCTCGTCCATCAAGAGAAAGCGAGGCCTGGTCCCAAGTGCTCTCGCAACTCCAAGCTTGCGCTCCTCCCCCTGTGGCAGGAACGCAGCCGGCGTTTCAGCGTGGGCCGTGAGCCCTAGCGCCGCCATTAGCTCAGCGGCCCGAGCCCGCGCCTCACTCGAACGAGCACCACACCCCAGCGCGCTCACCTCAATGTTTTCCCGAACTGTCAGCCGAGCGAATGAATGGGCCGCCTGGAAAGTCCGGGCCAGCCCGGCTCTGCCCCGCCGATGAGGCGACCAACCGGTAATGTCTTCGCCTTCCAGCTCGATCGTGCCTGCGGAAGGGAAGTCGAACCCGGTAATGATGTTGACGAGCGTGGTCTTTCCAGCCCCGTTGGGACCTATGAGCCCCACCACCTCGTGGCGATGTATTTCCAGGCTCACATCGTCGAGCGCGTGGACCCCCTCGAAATACCGTTTTATGCCGGTGGCCCGCACCGAATTGTGCGGGCCACCAGAATCAACTTTGTCGGATGTCATCCAATCCGGTCAACGGATCACGGCGGGTGAACTCGCCGTCCGGGTTTCCTTATACGCTGGCTGCGAATCCGTGACCCCCATCATGCGATGGGGCCGCCCAAACACGGTGTGGTTGTCGGCGTTGAGCGTGATATCACCAAACACGAGCGAAGTCGTGCCTAGGCCCTCGAGGTAATTCGCGAGAGCTACTGCGTCGGTACCACCGGTGGCCTCAATGGCGTCAGCAATCGCCTGAAGCGACTGGGCTCCGCCCAGCAGGGCCGCCGAAAACGGCGGCTCACCGAGGTCGACCATTTCCTGAATGAAAGCGTTCACATCTGGATCGGGATCGTCACCGTAAATGGAGACAAACGTGTTGTAGTAGAAGTTGTTGAGATCCTCCCCCATCCACTGCGTATAGTCGCATGCCCACGAGCACACGATCGGCGTGTTGTCGCCCAGACTGCGGAGCCCCAACACGAGCGCCGGGAGGTCGTCGAATGCAGTCGAGATAGCGATGACGTCTTTATCCGCAATGTTGGCGACGGCAGTCACAACGTTGCCGATTGTGCCATCGAATGACGAGAACTGCTCGGTGGCAACAACGGTGCCTCCGTTCTCAGTGAAGCGAACGTCGAAAGCATCAACCACGTCCTGGAAGTAGACCAACAGGTTGTCTTTTACCACTACGGCGTTCTCCCAGCCCTGGTCGCGAGAGAACTCGGCGAGGACCGCGCCCTCGTCCTGAGCCTGGTTCCCGAAGCTGAAGGCAATCTTGCCGGCAGCGCCCAGACCGACCGGTCCCATTCTGTCGGTGCCGATGCAAGGTGCTACCACCAAGATGTTGGCTGCAAGTGCCTCCTGGATGGCGGGCGCTGCAAAGTCGAAGTCACAGGTCACAAGCAGGATCTCAGCACCCTGACTGATCAAATCGACGGCTGCCGACTTCACGAGGTCGGGCTCGACCGTGGAATCGATGGTCACGAGCTCCAACTGGCGTCCACCAAGCACCCCGCCGGCAGCATTGATCCGGTCGACCATGATCTTGGCGGCTGTGTTGGCTGGGGTATTGAACGGAAGCATGTTTTGGCTCAAGTCGACGGCCGCCCCGATGATGATCGGCGACGTGTCGGCAGGTTGCGTCGATGTAGTAGTTGTTGCGGCCGCACCCGCCGTGGTGGTTGTTGCGGCCGGAGCCCCGGTGGTGGTCGTCGTCGTATCCGAGTCGCTGCTGCCGCATGCGGCGGCTACTAGAGCGAAGACTGCGAATAAAAGCATTAGTCGTTTCGGTCGATGCATCCTGTTCCTCCTCATCGGGCGCGAGCCTCCGCCCGCGAAGCGCGGACACTATCAGGAATGAGGCAGTTTTGTTGCGGCAGGACGGGGTCGTCGGGACACTATGCACCGTCGAGAAACGCCCCCTAGTGTGGAACCAACCTGCTGGAAACGACTCGACGGGAGGCCAAGGACCCATGACCAACACCGACCACGAGAGGAGGGCCTGAACGATGCTGCTGGCAGCCGTTGATTATTACCGACCGGACACACTGGCAGAGGCCGTGGAGGCGCTCGACTCGACCGAGAGTGCTCGCCCACTGGCGGGGGGCCAGAGCCTCATCAGCATCCTGAAGTTGCGAGCTGCTTCGGTCGACCTGCTCGTCGACATCAGCCGCCTCGAAGACTTGCGGGCCATCGCGGTGGCCGATGACGGTTCAGTCCGGATCGGGGCCGGGGTGACGTACGATGAAATGGCGATTTCGCCCGACCTCCATCGCTCCCATCCCCGCCTCAACCAGGTTGCCGCCCACACCGTGGACGCCCAGGTGCGCAACCGGGGCACATTCGGCGGCAACCTGTGCCACAACGACCCGATCAACAACTTTCCCCCGATAGCGGTCGCACTCGAAGCCACGATGCACGTGACCGGCAATAACGGCGACCGCGACATAGCGGCTGCGGACTTTTTCACCGGGTATTTCACCAACGCTCTTTCCTCCGACGAGATCCTCACCGGCGTCACCCTGCCGGCGCTCAACGGCCGGCACATGGGTTACCAGGAGATCGAGATCGGCGAAGCGGCGGCCCGGGCCGTGGCAGTTGTTGCCACTTCGAACGGAAACATAGAAAGCGCCAGCGTTGCCCTGGGCTGCCTGCCGATTCCGGTGCGACGCCCCGGAGTGGAGGAAGCTTTGGCGGGCACACCGGCTACCGCCGAGGCCGTGGCCGAGGCAACGGCCGCGGCAGGCGAAGGAATCGAACCCCTGTCTGATGCCGATGCCAGCGCCGACTACCGTCAGGCGATGGCATCGGTGGTAGCGAAACGCGCAGTTATGGAAGCGATCGAGGGAGGCCAGAATGGCTAGCAGACCAGGGCCCACACAAGACATCGAGTTCACCCTCAACAGTAAACCGGTTTCCCGGACCGCCTCGTCCCGGATGCTGCTCATCCATTTTCTGCGGGACGAGCTCGGGCTACGGGGCCCCAAGATCGGTTGCGATACCGGACATTGCGGCGCCTGCACGGTGAGCTACAACGGCAAGACCATCAAGAGTTGCATGGCCCTGGCAGTCCAGGCCGACGGTGCCGAGATCGACACTGTTGAGTCTCTGGCGGGAGAGTCCGGCGATCTCGACGAGCTCCAGGAGTCGTTCCGTGAAAACCACGGTCTGCAATGCGGTTACTGCACATCCGGCGTGTTGATGAGCGCCAAGTTTCTGCTCGAGCGGAACGAGAAACCAACTGCCGAGGAAATCAGAGAGGCGATTCACGGCAACCTGTGCCGTTGCACCGGCTACGTGAACATCGTTAAGGCGATATCGGGAGCCGCCCACGGTGACGAAGGCCTGGCCCTCGTTGAACGCCTCAACCGCGAACATGCCAAGGAGGTGAGCGCATGACGGCGCCTGCCAAGGAACAGACAACCACCACAACCTGGACCGGCCAGAGCCTGCCCCGCAAAGAGGATGAGCGGCTGCTGAAAGCCCAGGGCTCGTTCGTCGACGACGAAGGTATGTATCGCCAGGGCTACGCCCAGTTCGTTCGCTCCCCCTACGCCCATGCCAAGATCCTCAGCGTCGACGTCTCCAAGGCTGAAGCACTCCCGGGAGTCATCGCAACTCTCACGGGGGATGAAGTCAAAGCTATGACCGAACCGCTCTTCCAGTTCGCCCCTAAGGAAGACGGCAGCCAGATGAACGAGTACCTGCTCGGGGTCGACATCGCCCGCTACCAGGGTGAGGGGGTGGCCCTGGTGTTGGCCGAGACGCGAGAGATCGCGGCCGATGCGGCCGACCTCGTCGAAGTGGAATATGAGCCTCTGCCGGTGGTCACCGATGGGGTCGCCGCGGCTGAGCCCGACGCCTACGTCCTCCACGACTCACTGGGCGACAATGTCGCTTGGAAAGGCTTGTTCGACTGGGGTGACATCGACTGGGCACTGGAAGAAGCAGATCACGTCATCAAGATCGACAAGCTTCACTTCCATCGTTATTCGTCGACACCGATCGAGTGCAATGCGGTGCTCGTGAATTGGGATCCCGGGACCGACATGATCCGGGTGGTGTCGAACAATCAGTTCCCGATGTTCGGCGCGCTCGTGATCGGGCCTTCTATGGGCGTAGGAATCGACCAGTTCGATTTCGTCTCCCAAGACATCGGCGGCGGCTTCGGT
>CAXMOO010000095.1:0-2767 GCA_964195005.1 uncultured Gammaproteobacteria bacterium | reverse complement strand
CACGTGGTGGCTCCTGAAGACATTGCCTGTTTCCTCATCGAGCCGGTGCAAGGTGAAGGTGGCTATTATCCGGCTCCGTTGCGATTCTTCCGCGAGCTTCGCGAGATAGCCGATCGCTACGGCATCCTCCTCATCGCCGACGAGATCCAGACCGGCTTTGGCAGAACCGGGAAGTGGTGGGCCGTCGATCACTACGGAGTGGAGCCCGACATTCTGACCTTGGGGAAAGCGATTGCCAACGGGCTCCCCCTCTCGGCAGTGGGGGCTTCGCGGGATCTTTTCGGAAAGTGGCCGCGGGGAAGCCATGGCTCCACCTATGGCGGCAACGCGGTGGCGTGTGCCGCTGCTGTGCAGGTGGTTGACGTGATTTCCGAGTTGATTCCACAGGTTCCTGCCCTGGGGGAGCATGCCATGAGTCAGCTGCGCAAGATCGATGATTCGCATCCGACGGTGGGTGATGTGCGCGGCCTGGGTTTGATGATCGCCATCGAGCTGACAGACGGCGAGGGCCGGCCAGATTCCCAGTCACTCGAGTTCGTTCGCAAGCACGTTCTCGAAGCCGGACTGATTTTTCATCCCTGTGGTCCTGCCCACAACATCGTTCGTTTCATCCCGCCGCTCGTGATACCAGTCGCCGAGTTAGATGAGGCGGTGGAGATGATCGACGACGCTCTTACGGCGTGGGAAGCGAGTCGCTAGACCCCGCCGCCGTCGCGTTCTCGTGGACGGTTGCCGCCGATCTCCGGCGCCGCTCCTGGATGGCGTAGGTCGCGAGCAGGGTTGCCAGGGCAAGGTATTGCACCCAGTCCCCCCACCGGGAATAGAGCGTCAGCCCGGCACTGCGATAGTTGAGGGTCGTCGTTAGCGTCTCTTCCGCGAACAAGTCGGTCCGGTCCTTGATCGAGCCATCTGCGGTGATGAAGGCTGATCGTCCGGTAATTGCCGCGTGGACTACGTCGACTCCGTGCTCGGCTGCCCGCATCCTGGTCATCGCGATGAACTGGTCGGTGGCAGGCGAATCACCAAAGGTGGCCTCATTGGTGGCGATCACCAGGAGCTTGGCGCCCTGGCGGATGACGGGACGTACTGAGCGGGCAAAGGCTCCTTCGAAGGAGATGACGGATCCGAGCCGTCCGCCGGGAAGATCAAAGGTTGCGTGTTCGTCGCCGCGCAACATGTCACGAGGCACCTGGTCCAGGGGAGGGAACCAGTCGAGCAGCGGCCGGAGCGGGACGTATTCTCCGAAGGGCACAGGATGGTGCTTTTGGTACTCGCCGATGATGTCGCCGGAGGGCTCGATCACAACGTTGGCGTTTATAAAGGTTGTGGCATCCACGTTGCGGTGCGACCCCACCATGAAATAGGCGTCGAGCCGCCGTGCCTCGGCTGCGACCTGAGATGCGCTGAGGGGGTGGGTCACCAGCTCGAAGTTGCTTCCGACGGAGCTTTCAGGCCAAACCACCAGATCGACTTGATCGGCGCCGAGTGCCCTGGTCAATGTGAGGTGAGATTGGAATATCAGGGCGTTCTCATCTGCGCAATGCGTTCCGGGACAAGGGGATCCGCCCTGGACCAGGGCAATGTTCACGGGAGCCCCGTCGGCCGACGGGGGGAACAGCCCGCCCACCAGGGTCAACAGCAACACCACGGCGACTGGCGGCCACACCCACACGGTAGGCCGGCGCCGGTCGGTGACAAACAAAGTCAGGCCTGCGGCGACACCGATGATGACCACGGACCACCCGGTGGTGCCGATGAACTGGGTGGCGGCCCGGGGCCACTGGTACTCCCCAACCGGGTAGCCGAGCGAGCCCCAGGGAAAGCCCCCAAAGGGGATGCGAGCCCTGGCGAACTCGATCAGGGCCCAACCCCCGACTGCCATCACCCACCAGGCTCCCGGCGGCCAGCTCCTCGCCGAGTGAACCAGCAGTGCATAGAAGACTGAGAAAGCTGCCAGGGCCAGAATCAGACCAACCACGGCCACGATGCCGGCTCCCTTGACCCACCACAGGAGCAAGCCATTGAACGTGACGCCGTAAACAAGGCCGATCAGGGCCGCCCCCTTGCGGCCCTCTACCCTGCGGAGGGCTGTCAGGAGCGGCATCGGCGCGACAAACACGAGCGCCCCCCATCCCAGAGGCGGAAAGGCCGCCCACATGAGAAAGGCGGACAGAAGGGGAGCAAGCTCGATGAGCATTGAAGATAGGGTACGGCGATGGATGACCTCACGGTGGCACTCACTGCGGCGCGGATGGGTGCCGAGGTGGTGCAATCTCTGTTTGGTCGGGTGCAAACGGCTACTTTCAAGGGTGTTGTCGATCCGGTGACGGAGGCCGATCACCGGTCGGAACGGGCCATCCTCGAGTTTCTGGCCGATGCCAGGCCGGATGATGGGGTCTTGGCTGAAGAGGGGGGCGGATCGCGCGAGTTAGGCGGCCGCCACTGGCTGATTGATCCACTCGACGGAACGGTCAACTTCCTACACGGCCTGCCCCAGGTGGCAGTTTCGGTGGCGTTGTATGAGGACGGTGTGCCGCTGGCTGGTGTGGTCGTCGATGTGCTGCGACCCGAGGAGTTCACAGCTGCGGCGGGGCAGGGGGCGAGACTCAACGGTCAACCTATCTCCGTTTCAGCGGTGGATGATCTGGGCGGGGCGATGGTCGCTACGGGATTCCCCTATGACAGGTGGGAACGGGGAGTTGCTTACGCCACCATCGTCGGCACGGTGCTCGAGGAAGTACGGGGTATTCGGCGGTTTGGCTCGGCG
>CAXMOO010000094.1:0-5183 GCA_964195005.1 uncultured Gammaproteobacteria bacterium | reverse complement strand
GCAAACAGATCCGGAGAACTAGTGATCCCCAACTCGGTGTCTACCTGTAGATCGAACATACGTTCTATAGTAGACGCTGCCTGTGACACAACCCGGGCGGCGTATCCCGGAATTGGGCTCGGCCGTAAAGAACTCGTACAGAATGACCCCTTGAGCTCGCATCGGCTATAGGACTGCCGAACCGTGATTGTGGGGGTATCGCAGCGCGTCGTTATGCGCTATTCAACTTAGGTGGGCGCCAGGTGTCATCGAGAACAAATTGTCGAGACATCTCCGTCCTGATCGGTCTGTGTGTTTGAGAGAGTGAGTTAGGAGATGCTCTCCCTCGCTCCGGTCCGTCTCAGCGGAACCGGGGTTCACTCATGCGGGCGGCACTCTCGAGCTTGTGTACCCGTTCGTCGTAGCCGATCTGGCGGATCAAGTCGGCAATCGAATCGAACTGTCCGTATTCCTCCTCGAAGCATCCTTCGTGCGGCAGTTCTTCGAGTTGAGGATTGTCAGAGACGAACTGCATGTACTCGTGTTCGGCGTGGTCCTCGAAGTCGGCGTTGAGCCGATAGCTCCAACCCGGCTTGACCACGTATAGAAGCCAGGAGAGGTGGTAGTACAAGAACGCCAGAATCTGGGGGATGATCCGGTAGCGGATGAAGCCCTCGCGGCCGCTCTGTCGGTGTGTGAGCTCCTCGAATATCAAGAGATGCAACTGCTCATTGTCCTGCTGTTCTCGTGTCTCCTTTACCCGTTCGAAGATGCGCCTGGCAAAGTCTGGCCGCCGGTATATGTGGGTGATGGCGATGTAAGCCACCTGCTCCCACGCCTGATAGGGAACGCGAGCGATGACCTCCAACACCCGGTATTTGGCAAGACTGCCTGCCTTGCCATAGAAAACATCCATCGTGGCGAATAGCAGGCGGGCAGCAACCCCGTATTTGCGGCGCGGCGTCCGCATCGTCAAGTCCTGCTCCTCGCGCAAACGCTCGGCACTCAGCGTCTCCAGCTTGGGAACGGCGTCCGTCATACCCAACTGACCTTACCCAGCCGATGGAGGTTGCACACCCCACTTATTCGCCGGGGAACCAACGACCGATGCCTCTCACGGAGTTTCCCGCCGGCGGAAGCCAGGCATCGATTGCGGAAGGGGTTGGGCTCGAGAAGGAAGTGGTTGAGGAGGTCCTTGATGAGTTGGAAGCCAACCCGACGTTCCTCCATTGGAGGGACGACAGCAACGTCGATTGGGCAAGGGCGACTGCGGGGCCGGGCCTGAGGGCGGTGGTCGATACCGAATGCGCCCACTGTGAGCTTCCGATTCGACTGGTGTGCTGATTAACGGCGCCTGCATTATCCGGCCCTTTTGATGACCGGGCGCGATCCGGCGGGTATACCCTCATCTCATGACGACGGTGGTTCGCACGAGTTACGTGCTCGGCAGTCGGCAGGGGCTCACGACCCTGGAGCAGCGGTTTCGCTTTGGAGGCGACGGTGCGAACGCGGCAACGATCGCCGGGGTTCTGCTCATGGCACCTCTGACCGGTGGTGAATCGGTTTTTGGCGACCATCCGGGCGAGGAGGGCCCTCGCACAGATTCCTCAAGGATCTTGCGAGGTTTCTCCCCTGCGCCAGGTTTCCGCTTCGATGTCGACCTGGCGCAGCAGGACGAGGGGGTGTTCCTCGTGCGGTTCTCGCAGCCCGACCGCAAGGTTCCGTACCTGCACGGTGACCTGGTGTGGACGGTCGAAGATGAGGGCAACGGCGCCGTGCTCCACGAACAGATCAATACGGAGACGGCGTTCCAGGTGGCAAGTGAACCGCTGAGCGGATCCCGGCGGTCGCTGCGTCGCTGGCTGTTTTTTCGGGCTGGTCACAAGCAGGTAATGAGCCGGGCAACGAACAACATTGCTGTGCTGCTCAACCGTCAGGCTCCCTAAACCAGGCCTCCCTCGACGACCACGTGCCTTGCCCAGTGCGTCCCAGGAATGGGCTTGGATACCGCGCCTAATATTGGCTGGACCGGCGCGCCTGTCGATAAGCGTCGGTGGGAGGATGGCATGGCGGCGGGATACCGATTGTTCTACGTTTCGACTTGGGAGACCCTTCCCGACAAAGGAGTGGCGGCCAGGGCATGGTACGAGCAGGCACGAGAGCTCTGGGCTCGGACGCCTGGTGTGCGGTCCATTGACGCCTATGTGCAGCAGTTTTCGTTGGGGTCTGCGAGAGACCAACTCGAGGTCTGGGTGGAGATCGATAACTACGAGGTGCTCGATCGTTGGGATAATGCGATGGGCGACATGGGTGACGAGTTCATTGCGCTCAACAAGGTGGCGGCCGAATGTGTCCGGCAAGGTCCAGCCCGACTGGTTGGCGATTATGTGGGTTCCGGTATCCAGGATCTGCAAAGCACCTCCTGACTCGACATAGGCACGTCCGAGTGCCTCACCTGCGTGCCATACCGAGCACGCCGCCTAACCGCACATAGACGACACTTCTGCGTGCGTTAGCGCGGTTAGATCGGATCGCCGGGCAGCCGGGCTCGAGCCTCCCGGTCATGGGCTTCCCGAGGGGGCGGGCATATTGGTTCTGGCCCACGTCGCGAAGTCCGTAAACGGTCGGCTCGATGCCGCTTTGCCGTTGGCGATCTTCTCTTCCGCATCGGGACCGAAGTATGTGTGGGTTTCGAAGTAGGCAAACATGTCTCGGACGCCGAAGGGGTCGTCTTCGGTCTGCGCGTACGCCAGGTTGTGGCCCTGGCTGTTGAGTGTGGCGACAATGTCGTCCCAGCTCATGAGGTCGCCCGCCAGAGATAGATGCTTCCCGTCTCCGACTGTACTCGGCTGTTCGAAAGCACCCGCAACGACATTTCCCAACTCAGATATATCGCCGATGTGGAGACCGCGCGCATCCGGCTTCATGGGGACCGACCAGGTTGGCGTTCCGTCTGGTCCGGGGTGTGGCTCGTACATCGGGGAAATCAGATTCTGGTAGTAGAACGGCGGCTCTACGAACGTGAACCACCTAAAGCCCGCTGCTTCGACCACCTTGTCGACCGTGGCCTTGTTGGTGAAATGCGCGACTTGCAACTCGTGATTGGAGATCTCGTCGACGTTGGGAAGAGTCGACCAGATGTAGTGCTCAACTCCGGCGGCTTGCGCCGCTTCAACTGCGGCCCCGCCCTGAGCGACCTCGTCCACGTCGGGTCCGGCGAAGGAATTGGTGTTGGCGAACACGCCATAGGCGCCGTCCAGAGCGGCAGTCAGAGTCTCCGGCTGGTCGAGATCCGCTGCAGCCACCTCGTCGGCCAGGCCCTCTGCCTTGCCGGGGTTACGCGTGAGCGCCCGCACCCTGAACTCCCCCCGCTCCCTCAACGCCCGGACAACACCTCCTCCCTGGGCTCCGGTCGCTCCAATGACGGCAATGATCTTGGTAGATGGTGAGGGCATGGTTTCTTCGCTCCCTCAAACTCGTCAGCAGGTGAGATCTCCCTCGAACGCTAACCCAGGCCCGATCGCCGTCGGCGGACGTCTAGGAGCGACCCGCCGCCTGACGCGCCTCGATCTCAACCAGCGCGAGGGTTGCCCCTAACTCAGCACGCTCCCACAGGAGGCCACGCATGCCGGCGCCGAACCGGCCATCGAGCTCCTCCGACAACACGCCCGCTCGCCTATCGATCACTACCTCGCCGTCGGCGTCGCCGAACCAAAAAGTGTGAAACGCTTTGGCCAAGCCGCGACGCGGAGAACGAGCCGGCGGCCCCACTCCCGAGGCTGCGATGGCCGCCCCTAATTCTTTCTCAATCATCGGGTACGAAAATTCGCCCCGGAGACGCGACCCGAAGCGTCCCCCGGTCTCAACCGAAAGGGCGGTGAGGAAATCCCCTACCCGACAGACGGCATCATCGAAACCGAGACCATCGGTAACCGCCTCGACCACCGAGTCCCGCACCGAGGGCCACCTCTCTTCATAGCCCACCCCGGCCCCGGATAACAACCCGGCTTCGTCGCCGAGTCGGCGGCCGGCCCGGCGGATGTCGCCCAGCAGCTTCCCGGTTGAAACTGCTTTGTCGTCGAGCTGCTCGTCGAGGAACTCCCGCAATGCCTCGATGTTACGCGGCGCCCCTCGCGGAGGGTCGGCGGCAGTTTCGAAGATGCGGGGACTGTGCACACCGTCTTCTTGCAGCGACCTGGTCAAATCTGCCCGCAACTCCGCCAACTCATTTTGGCCAAGCAAATCCACCTGGTTGAGCGCGAACAGGAACTGATCCTGATAGTCGAGCAGCTGAGCGATGTAATCGTTGTGAATGAGTGGATCCCGATACTTCTGAGGATCGAAGACCCAAATCACACCGTCCACTTCCGGCAACATCCGCTCCACCATGAGGTGGTGCTGAAGAACGACGCTGTCGTGATCAGGGAGGTCGATGATCGCCAGGCGCGGCAACAGGGTTTGCTCCACCCGCTGACGGATCTCGAGGCGATCCAATAGATCGACCAGACCGGGCTCGGGGCCCGCCGGGATCCAGGCCAGAGCCTCCTCGGTGGTGGGCCGGAGCACCCCGGTTTCGGTCACGTGCTGGTCGGCGATGGCATTGAGCAGGCTCGACTTCCCAGACCCGGTACCTCCTGCCAGCGCCAGAACGAGCGTCTGGCCGAGAAAACCCCTTCGGTCGCGGATGCGGTCGGCAGCGGCCGATGCCTCCTTGAGGGCCGCCTCGTCGACGAGGCCTTCGGCCCGGCTCACGGCCAGGTCGAGCGTGTCGAGTGCCGTTACGACATCACTCACTCGTAGAACTCCCCCGCCCTGGCCGAAACGTCAACTGCCAGCCCCCGGACCCTCTCGGCCAGGACGGTGGGCTGGTTCACCCGGGAGGTCAGGGCCAGGAACCGATCGGCATCAGACGCCAGCACATTCGCCAGGTGACCCTCGAGCCGCTGTCGGGCAGCGCTCTTCAGGCCCTCATCCCCCAACAGCGCATACCACCTGGTGCCCGACGACACTTCGGAGGCGCCTAATACTTGCGCGGCCAGTTGCGCAGCGGCCACGCGCCGCTTTCGACCACCGCGAACAGATCCAATGAGATTGGCCTCGAGGCTTTCCATCCAAGCTTCAGCTTCCCTGGTCGCCAGCTCCGGCGTGTCGGGACCATGCCTCCACAGCGTAGGCGCCAGCTGCAGCAGAGCCTGCCCTTCGGC
>CAXMOO010000093.1:0-19793 GCA_964195005.1 uncultured Gammaproteobacteria bacterium | reverse complement strand
CCGAAGACTCCGCTCCGCAGGAGGGGACTGCTTCCGGCTTCCTTTTCAATTTGACCCACGCGCGACCCCGTTCTAAATTACAAGTACGTAATTACACGGTTGTGAGAGGTAATTTTGGACACGAAGCTCATCGAAGCGCTGGTTCTCGACCAGCTCTCCTGGCAAGATCACGCTAATTGCAGCGGGGCCGACCAGAACTTGTTCTTCCCCGAACGAGGTGCATCCACCCGCAAGGCCAAGGCAATTTGTGCGGCCTGCGGAGTGAAAGAAGAGTGCCTCGAATTCGCTATCACCCAGGGAGAGCGTTTCGGCATCTGGGGCGGCCTCTCGGAGCGAGAACGACGCAAGATCCGCCGACAACGGACTCTGGCTGCGAAGGCCCGGCAGGTCTCCTGACGCTATAGGATTCAGCGCGAATACCTGACGGGAGGACAAGAGTGGGTGTCGCTGTTGGCATCATCATTGGTGTGGTTGTTTTGGGTGCAGTCGCCTACTTTCTGTATCGTGCCGCCGGGTCATCCCCATCCGCTTCAGCCGTCGTTAGCTCGGCGGAGGAGGCCCCGGGAGCCACCGGCGCAGCTCCGGTAGGCGAGTTTCACGTCCGGGGAGAAGAAGCGCAGGTCTATTTCGATGTGCCGCTGCCGGCTGAGCCGGACGAGGTTCTCTTTAGCCTGCTGAAACATGAGGCGATCGAGGTTGTTCGCGAGAAGCGCCACTCGTTGCCCATCGACCAGGTAACGAAAGTCGTGGCTTTCGCCAAGGCTGGTTCCGAGTATCAACAGGTTGGTAGCGTCGATCTGGAGACACCCGGGGCACTCCCCCCGCCGGCTCCTCCGCCCGTGGTTTTCAAACATGTTGGGCCAGACCCCCTTTCGTCGTTTGCCGGTGGCCCAGGGTCGCCTTCTCCGGAAACCGTTTCCGCCATTCCGGAGGAGGGCTTGAGGCCGGCCGGGGCCGACGTCCAGATGCCCGCTCAGATCAGCGCGAGCCTGCGCCTGCAAGGGATCAATCCTGAGACGGCAGCAGCCGGTGAGCTGGTGTTGGGGATTCTCGGCTTGACCGGTTTCACGGTGACGCCCGGTGGTCAGGAAGACACCTACACCGCAACCAGCGCCACAGGCCGTACCTTCGTGTTCGTGGATCCGCTGAGTGAAACGGACTATCCGGAACTGTCCGAGGGTGTGCTCAACAAATTCATGGCTCAGTTCTCAGGCTCAGGGCTCGATCGGGGTCTGCTGATATCTGACAAATTTGGGCCCTACCTCGTTTATGAGAAGGAAAAACGTGAACCGCGGATCCAGTGCATAACCCGGGAGCGCTTACAGCATTTCGTTGATTCCATAGCCCTCACCTGATACGTCGGTAGGCTTCGACTGCAAACAAGGAGTGCTATGGGTGGGCTCGGTTTACCGGAGCTGTTAGTGATTCTCGTCATCGTTATTGTTCTCTTCGGCGCGTCGCGAATCCCCGGCATTGCCAAGAGCCTGGGCTCGTCTGCCAAAGAATTCCGCAAGGGCCTCGATGAGGGTGAAGACGAGGACGAGGACGATGCTTCGGCCTCATCCGACGACTAGTGGTCTGTCATGCAAGTAGCGCCCGAGATGCGGTGTTTGTTTGTGCGACGGACCACCAGGAGAGTGCCCGGGCATGCCGCTCGTAGCATCAGCGGTCCAGCTTTCGGGGAACTCATTTCGGCCATAGCGCCGTTAACTACGTAGATGGCCTCGCAAGAGGCAGTCCCAACCTGGGAGCAAGTCGCAAGCGACTATGGCCGCGTTATCTACAACTTTGCCTATCGCCTCACTGGCAATCCGGATGACTCATCCGACCTCACTCAGGAGGTCCTGCTACGGGTCCGGAAGGGCTTGCGCACATACACCCCGGGCTCGTTCGAAGGCTGGCTGTGGCGCATCACCCGCAACGCCTTCTTGGACGAAATCCGCAAGAAACAGCGTCGCCCCACTTCGGCGCTGCCGGATGACGATAGGTCGACGATTGCCGCCGCTCCGGCACCCGAGGAGGTCCTGGACGAGGTCCGGCTCAGCTCGGAGATTCAAGAGGCACTGCTCAGGCTTCCCTATGAGTTCCGCGAGGCAGTGGTGATGTGTGACGTGGTCGGCCTCACGTATCAGGAAATCGCAGACGCAGTCGCGGTCCCCGTCGGTACGGTGCGCAGTCGCATTCACAGAGGCCGTTCGATGCTCCGCGACGCTTTGGGGAGCAGATGAGCGGGCACCCCACCGATTTGCTGTCGGCATTCCTCGACGAAGAGCTGAGCTCGACTGAAGTGAGTGAGTTGACCACCCATCTGGCCGACTGTCGGGAGTGTCAGCGCGAGCTCGACTCGCTTGCGGCTGTCCGCCTCCAGATCCGCGCTCTCCCGGTACTCGAGCCGCCCCCAGCCGGCATCGGAGTCACTCGCGAAGTTATCCCACTTGCACCCCGTTGGCGACGGACCCTGGTCGGCGCTATGGCCGCGGCGGCAGTGGTGGTTGTCGTTGGGGTTGGTGTGGGCAGCAACGGGCGGGCCGCGGTTCCGCTCCAGCTTGAACAGGCATTCGACCAGCACGTGGCGCGCGCCTCCGTTGACTCGGGTTTCAATGTGATTCAGGTGCAGGCGGTGGTGGATCGATGACCCAGTCCCTCGCTGTGCTGCTCGTCACGATGATGACCACACTGCCTACGGCCGATCTGGTCGACGACATGGACCACGCGGCTGATGCTGAGTTCGTGGGCCGGCAGTTGGTTGTGTCTTGGTCGCCGGATGGCGTGGTGGCGCAATTATCCGAGGTCGAGCAATCCGGCGGAATGACCATGGTCAAAGGAAGTGACCACTCGGTGGTAATCGGCCAGGGGAAGTTGATCGACGACTATGGCGGGACAACCACCTACGTGGAGATGACACCGACTACTCCGTGGCGTTTATGGGACGGCTATGAGGTTGTTGACGGTGAGCAGACATCGGGGGCCGACGACAGTCGCACGGTCGACGTGTTAGAGGACGGCCATTTGCGGGCTCGCTTCGTACTGGATGAGGCATCTTCGGTTCCGCTGTCATCAGAGATTTTCGGCGGGAATGGCTCGCTCTACCGATACACAGCCCTAATTGAGGTCGGGCCGCGGGACTCCGCCCCGATGATCGACATGACCGACATGCCACCACCCGAGGTTCGGGAAATGGCCCAGGACGTGGCGCTCCCTGCTTCGGCGGGTCACTACTGGCGGGCCGACTCGTATGTCGCAGCCGGCGGTATTCAGGCTTTCTACACCGACGGGCTATTTCACTTCTCCGTATTCGAGCTCTCTCGCAAGACCGACGGTGGCCCGCTGGCCGATAAGCCATCGGTGGAGATGGCCGGCCGTGGCGGATACCGCCGCCAATACAAGCCGGCGGCAGTCACGGTTCTGTGGCGCACCGCGGACCAGTCTTACGTGTTGATCGGTGACTTGCCGCCCGACCACCTGGAGCTCGTTCTCATCGACCTTCCGGCACCCGACCGGGCTAACGCTCTCAAACGCGCCTGGCGCTGGGTCTTCGGGTAGCGCCGGATTTAGTCCCCTTTTTTTGGGTCGTCCGACCTATCGATAGCCTGCTGTGTCGCGGCTACCTTTGATCGTGTATCGCTGGTACGCGTGAAGAGCTTGGCACGAGCAGCGTTTGGAACCACTCCGAGTGTGCAACCACCCAGAGTGAGTGTAAGCTCTAGGAAGTGGTTAATAGGGAAGTAGGCGGGTAGTCGAATGACGCAAGCAGCAACGCAGCATCCTTCCGTGGTTGGGAGCAGCCACGAGGAAGCGCCGTTGGAGCGTCGTCGCGGTGTCTATGAGCGCCTCTGCAAGCCCGCCCTGGACCGGGCAGTCGGCTCGATTCTTACAATCCTCACCTTCCCGATCATGCTCCCTGTGGCCCTGGCGGTGTTCGTCGACCTCGGCCTGCCAATCCTGCTTCGGCAAGAGCGGGTGGGACTCAACGGGAGGATCTTTCGTGTCTACAAATTCCGCACCATGGAGCCCGACCGTCGGACACCCGAGGAACCCTCTTTCGTGGGGTCGGACCGGAGGGTCAATCACAAATCGAAGGACGATCCTCGCCTGACCCGCGTCGGTCGCTTCCTCCGTAAGTGGAGCCTGGATGAGCTTCCCCAACTGTGGAACGTGGTGATCGGCGACATGAGCCTGGTCGGCCCTCGGCCCGAAATGGTGCAGATTGTTCGTCATTACGAGCCGTGGCAGCACGCTCGGCACGAGGTCAAGCCGGGTGTAACCGGGCTCTGGCAGGTTTCCGCCCGCGGCGAGGTTCCAATGCATGAAGCCACTCACATCGACCTCGAATACGTGAACCGGCTGTCATTCGTTGCCGATGTGAAGATTCTGGCCAAGACAATTCCGGCCGCTCTTGGCGAACGCACTGGACAATAGGACCAGTCGGCGGTGTTTTGGTTTTGGTTTACACTGATCGCATTGATGGGTCCGGCAGCCGATGCCGGTTGGGGCCACTCTTCGACTAAAAGGAAAGCTTGATGGAGCCACTTCGACCTCGTGACATTGACGAAATAGCGGCGCTGGAACAGCCGAGCATTATCGCGGCCATGTGGCGATACCGGTGGTTGGTTCTCCTGGTCGTCGCCATTTTCATCGCGCTGGGAGTTGTTTTCCAGGCAGTCGTGCCGGCCGGGTTCCAGGCCACCGGCGCGATCATTGTCGAGGATCCGCGTACGTCAGGGTTATTCAGTTCGAGCGAAGTTCCCAGGACCAATTCCACTCCCCAGCGCTACGTCGCCGACCAGGTTGAGATTTTGCGCGGGGCTGCGGTGGCGGCTGCCGCAGAGTCACTCATCGACTTTTGGGCTTCGACCGACCCGGGAACTCTTGGCAACGCCTGGCCGAAATGGCTGGATCAGCAAGCGATTGCAGGGGGTTCGATCTCGTCTGACGAGGTCCTCGGCCAGACCAGCGTCTCTTCGAGTCGCGAGAGTAACCAGATCAAGGTCTCCTTCGCGGCCGACACACCGGAGCGGGCGCGCCTGGGCGCTAACTCAATTGTCGAGGCCTATCGGGTTGTACGCGTCAGCGAGCTCAGCGAAACCGCCGACAGCGCCGTTGTCCAGATTGAAGCCAATCAGGCCGAGCTCAACCAGACGCTTGATGACCTACGCAGTCAAATCGCCGAAATTCAGGCGTCCGACGCAGTCCGGACGGCTCTCCTAGAAGAGTTCGACGAGGATCTGGCAACCTTTGACCGGCTGCAGGACGAGCTCGATGAGCTGAATGCTGATGATCCGCTCAGCGATGAGGCGGCGGCGGTTCGCCTGCAGCTCGACGACGTCCTGCAGGACTTCCAGACGTTTGAGGTGATCAGCCGAATTCAGCAGCGCGATGCGGCGACGCAGGCGCTTGCCGCCCAGCAAGATCAGGTGATCGACGAGTTGGCCGATTTGTCGGGCCGCGCCAATTCGATCCTCATCGCGGTGGAGCTGCAGGGTGCCGGGATCATTTCGGGGTCCCTGGCCCCGACTCCCAAGTCGACGACAGGCTCTGGTCCTGCTCGCATCCTGGCTGCCTCACTCGTGCTCGGGCTGGCCGTAGCAGCCGCCATCTCTTACTTCCTTGCCTCCCGGCGGAGGGCCTTTGGTAGCCGGACCCTCCCTGAGTTGGTCCTCAACGCTCCGCTGCTGGCCGAGGTGCCGGACTTCACTCTGGAAGGCATCAAGTCGGCGCTGCCGGTCACCCAGGCTCCAACGTCGGCATCGGCTGAGGCCTTCAGGTTCGCAGCCGCTGCGGTGGATATTCGGGCGTCGGCTGCCGGCGCCAAGTCGCTCATGATGGTGTCTGGCACGCTTGGCAGCGGAAAGACCACTACCGCGGCTAACACCGCCATCGCCGCTGCTCGAGAAGGCTTGCGCGTGCTCGTGATCGACGCCGACTTCGGGAACCAGGAGCTCACCGGCATGTTCCTCGGCGAGGAGCAACCGGCGGCCGGGATCACTGAGGTTGTCGCAGGCATAGTTCCCCTCGAGAAGGCAGTTCGCAAGGTGGTGGTGACTGAAGACCGCTCCCTTTTCCTGCTCTGGCGGGGCCGCCAGCCGGTGGAGGCAGCCAACTTCTTCCGAACCGAGGAAACTCAGAAGTTCTTTGCCGAGGTAAAGGACCAGTTCGATCTGGTGATCATCGATGGGCCTCCACTCCTGCAGGTCGCTTATGCCAGCACCCTGGTGAGGTACGTGGATGCGGTGGTGCCGATCGTCGCCCATAACAGTCGAGTTGGTGAGCTGGAAGAAGTGGCGGATCGTCTGCACTTCATCGAAACGCCGCCCATCGGCTACATCTACACCAAGGCACCGCTCCGGGCGGAGATGACGGCCTCGGAGGGCTCGATGAAGGACATCCTCGGGCTCGGTGGTGAGCCGTCAAAGCGCACGCCTGCCGGGGCCGGTGTCGGCCGGCGCCGGAGCAGCCGCAAGGACAACAACGGCGGCTAACAACCGCCGCGGAATTGACAGGTTCTCAGCCGACCAACCGGCTCTCCGCCAGGATCCGCATCTGGAGATCCTTCGACTCGCTCCCGTTGAGGGCGACCTCGAAGGCACGGTGCAGAGTCTCATGGGCGGCTTCGGTATCCAGGTTGGGGGTGTTGTCTGCGATCGAGCTTGCGTGAAAGCGAGTCATGGCCTCTCCCAGCCCGGCAGCAATGGATTGGCGACTGCCAGTGGGAACCAGGTTGACCCGGCTCTGGTCGATCCCGGCCTCTGCGATCGTCTTGGCGCCACCGTTGGCGAGCACGATGACCGGGGCACCGCGCAGCATTGCTTCGGCCAGCGCAATCCCCCCCTCCTCGCGGACGCCGGAGAAGAGTACGGCACAGGCCCTGTCGAGGAGATCCTGAGCATCGTCATACGGAATCCAACCGCGCAGCTCCACTCGATCGCCAATGCCGAGCTTGTCAACCAATCGATTGATCGCTTTGCGTTCGGGCCCGTCTCCCACCACGACCAGGCGCACAGACGGATCGGCATTGGCTAGTCCATGGAGTGCTAAACGAACGCCCTTGCGTGACTCGAACGAAGAGAGGAAGAGGATGAAGTCCTCGCGTTGGCGGGGTACCCGGTCGACCTCATTAAAGAGCACATGGTTGAGTAATATGTCCGCTTCCGGACGGGGAGTGAGTCGGCGGCGGGTTTCTTCATTCTGAAGTAGCCGCACCCGGGCCCTCCGCCAGTTCTTCCGGGTGGAGGGAACGTATGAGAATGCCTTGACGGCCACCAGGTCGAAGGCCTCTGAAGCCATGCCTTTGACCCCGAGTGCCGGCCACATCCGCCACGGTGTCACCACCGCGCCGCCCACGGGGCCCCAGACGAGAGGTATCCCCAGGCGATCACCCGGCGATGGCATCCAGTACACCGAGTAGGTGGCGTGGTAGGCGACGTCGAAAGGTTCCTCTTGATGCAAGTGTCGGGCCATCTTGACGGCTCGACGCTGCCACCCCAGGTAGCTGGTGAAGTATCCCATTAGGTGGCGGCGAGATTTGTCGGTCGGCTCATGCGGAAGCCACATCGCCCATCTCGGTTCCGCGACCTCGATGAAAGTGAGGTTCTCATTGGGGTTCTCTGCCTCCCAAGCCTTGATCGCATCGGTGTGCTCTGGGCCAACCAGCACGGTACATTCTGCGAAGCGCGCCACAGATTGCACCAGGCCCCACCCTGCTCCCGGCTCAGACCCACGGCCCGGTTCACAGGCATAGGCGAAGATGACGACGCGAGGTCTTTCCCGTTGCGGATGGGTGCCCGGGGGCGTGTATAGGCGGTCCAGCTCTTTGGAATAGCCGAGCCATCGCACCCCATACATGGCGATCATCGAAAGTGGTACGGCAAAACCGCCGGTTAAGCCGCTGGTGGCAGCGACCGACAGTCGGCCGGCGGCCGCCGGCCATTCGATGCGAGCCATTTCCTCCTCGGCTCCTCCCCCGATGAGCTCGGCGCGGGGCGACTCCATCAATCCCTGCACGATGTTGGCGATGATGGTCGCGGCGACCAGGCCGGTCACCATGTAGGCGCCCGAGAGTTTGTCGATGTACGTCAGAGGATTGCCCACCCACTCGAAGGAAGCGATCGCCAGGTATGCAACTCCAGTGCTGATTATCCAGCGGGAGAAAGTGCGGGAAATCGCCCGGGCTCGGACCGGGCTCACGGTGGAGCCTGACTCCATTGATCGAGGTCCCAGCACAGCCCGCAATCCTTCGGCGGTAACGGCCAGCGGCCGCGCTGCCTGACGGGCCGCTTCGGCGTATCCGGCTACCAGTGGCCCGGCGAGGACGTAGACGATGCCGATTACAAGGAAGTCGCCGGTCGAGAACGTCAGCTCCTGGGTAAGCAACCATCGGCCGGAGCGGAAGAGCTCAGTGATGTGGAGCCGCTCGGTGATCCTGTCGTGCTCGCCCAGTGACAGGATGAGGCCGACCGGGAGCGAGACGGCGTTGGCAATCGCCAGAGCGCCGAATGGGATCCATGCGGCACCAATTGACATGCTCTGCAGCGCTCCTACAGCAACGATGACCGATAGGAGTTGCACGACGGAAACAGACGCCGCCTGCCATGACCGATCAGCCAGGTGCAGCATCCGCCTTACATGGTCCTGAATGGGGGAGAGGAATGCCGCTCCGATTCCCGAGACCGAAAAGGCGATGAGAGTTGAGCTATCGACTGAGGAGCCACCGAAGACGAGCACGAAAACCCAGGCCACTGTAACCAGGGGTGCTGCCAGCAAAGAGGGCCCTGTGCCCAAGGCCAAACTCCGGCGCAGCAATGTGATCCGCCGGGAGCGTGAGTAGGGCAGAGCAGCGACCTCGGCCGGGACGAACAGTAACCACGAGGGGATCACTGTGGCAAGGCGGAAGGCGCCGAAGAAGAGTGCCCATGCCCCGGCTTCGGCACTGCCGAGGCCGACGCCGAATATCCCCACGATGAACGTCGCCAGCGAAGCGAAGCCCTGGTCAACGAGGCCGGCAGGGATCGTCGGACGGGAGGGGCGATCCGTCATTCGCCCGTTACCGTCTCGGCCCAGCTTGGCCGGCGTTCCCGCCAGTGGCCGGTGTTGGCGTCAAGCGCCAAGACGGCTCCTGCACCGAAGATCGTCCATAGCCAGACTGCAGCTTGAGGACTTTCCAGGCTCGGGTCGAATATGCCATTTATCAGAAGGGCCGTGGCGGCCATCATGGACCATGTGAGGAAGCCAGATTTCTGATCTTGGCCGGCATATCGGAACTTTCTCGCCGCCTTCCATAGGGTTCGATACCACACAACCCAGAGCAGGATCCACAGGCCGATACCCGTCAAGCCCATGCGTGCCATCACAGACAGGTGAGAGTTGTGCGGGTTTCGGAGTTCGGGCCCGTCGCCGCCGGCGACGAACCCGAAGCGACCTGCCAGGTTGGTTCCGAAGCCGAAACCGGACAAGAACCGCTCGGCGGTGAGTGTGTCGTCGACGACCAGGTCCCAAAGTTTGAGACGCCAGGCCACTGTGCCATCATTCACAAGCTCTTCTGAGTCGTTCTGTATCTGCAGAGTGACGATGTTGTCCCATAACTGGGCAACAGAAAATTCGCGCCGCTCCAGCTCAACAGTCAGGTCGACGGCAAATGCCAGGAGCAACGCTCCGATCAGGAGAGCGATAGCGCCGCCCATCAAAGGCCGGGCCCTACGAGCTGAGAAGAAAAGCCATATCAGCACCAGCGCCGCTGCCAGCATTGCTCCGCGGTTCTGGGTGCCGGCTATCACGACGAGGATGAGGCCTCCAACTCCCAACACCGCGTTGCGCACGGCATCTTTGCGGGTGGCGCCGGGTGCCACGACCAGGATGAGGAATGCGACAAGCAGGATGGCATGCACTCCTATGTTGCCCGGCTTGTGCGAGGTTATGGGAACGTCGGAGTCGGGCACCAACCAGCTCGGGCGATTTGCCAGCACCAATCTGGCGAGGCCGACAATCAGAAAAGCCGGGATGACCTTCGTGTACCAGCGCAGAAACAGGTCGTATGCCGGCTGCCAGGCCATGAACAGTGTTCCGGTCACGAGAGCGAATAGTCCGTAGTACCACAACGCCCCATCACGTAACGCGTCTTGACCGTGCTCGCCGACGCCGGCCAGCGTCAAGACCAGGCCAAAAGCCATGAACACAACCAGCAGCTGCATCGCCGGGCTGCGCCGGATGAAAACAACGGACTTGCGTGACTTGTAGACAACAAACAAGCCGGCGCCCAGGACCACCTCGCCGATGAAGATTGGTGTGCCGGGAACATGGAACCAGGCGAAGGCTCGATCGAAAAATAGATAGCCGCCCATAAGCAGCAGAAGCAGATAGGCCACTCGCTGGTAGAGGGCGTCTCTATCGACCATGAAGATCCGAACGGCTGCCCGTGCTCTATGACCCGGCCGGTAGGCGACTGGCTTTGCTGGATGGGTCATCGTTGCTCCGGTCGGGGATTGCTCTCGTTCCTACGCCGCCCAACCAGGGTTGCGGGCAGCGGGGATTGTGAGTCGAGCTGGTCAAGGACCCCGCGAAGCCTAGTAATCGAGCCCTCGTCCGGGTCCCCCGCTGGCGCTAATTCTAATTCACTTTCCGCGGCCGAGGGTGACGGAGGGCTCGTGGGTCTCACGAGGACTTATCGGTCTGAGCCATCCTCGACTGAAACCTCGCCGCGGGCGTGTCGGTAGGCGTCCTCCAGCCCGGCCAGCCCGACCGGGGGAGAGTATCGAGAATCGTAAAGGGCCCGTGCGCCCACCCCGGCTTGGCCCACAAGGTCGTTGTCCCTCAGGCCTTGCAGGCGGTCGGCAAGTGCCTCCGGGTCGCCGGGGTCGACCAGCCAGCTTTCACCCAGCGTGTGGAGTACATCGGGCATAGCGCCGAGCGCCGAGGCCAGGACGGGAAGGCCGGCCCCGAGCGCCTCGAGCATGACCATCGAAAGACCTTCATACCAGATCGACGGCAGCACGAGGGCCCGGGCCCGCAGCATGAGCTTCCTTACCTGGTCGCCGTCTAGCTGGCCGCGCAAGGCCACGCCCGGTCGTCCCGCGAGCGTTTCCCGCATGTCCCCATCACCGATGATTTCGAGCCGCAGGCCCTCGAGGTTGGCTCTTTGCCAGGCCTCGACCAGTACGTCGGGTCCTTTTTCAGGAGCTAAACGGCCGACAAAAAGTATCAGGTCGGACTCTGCTGTCGACAGCGTGCGCCGTCCGGGGTCACTGACAAAGTTGGGCTTCACTCGAATACGTTGCTCGGGGAGTCCTCCCTCAATCATCTTGCGGCGAGCAAAGTCTGTCAGGGCCAGGAACAGGTCGACGTCCTTTTGCCATGTCTGTCGGCGGCGGTTGATGGCGATGGTTGCCGCCGCGGCCGCCGATTGCACCGCGCTGTCGCGGTAGCAACGGTAGCGAACGGCGTACCAGGGATTCCCACTGGCGACGCAAAGTTCGCACGGTTTCCCATCTCGCAACAGCATCGAGTTGGCGCACACGAGTCGATAGTTGTGGAGGGTGAGGACCGTAGGGGACCCGGCCGCGCGGACGGCGCGGAAAACGGATGGTGTCAGGTGATACCAGGTGTTGTGAATGTGGGTCACGTCGGGCTGGTGCCGGCGGACCAGATCTCCGATCCGTCCTGCCGCTCGCGGATTCCAGGGTGCCCGCAGGAGGTCGCCGGCCGCGGCCAGGTTTCCGTCGGGATTGCGTTCCCGGTGCTCGATGACTGTGTGGCCGGCTTCACGGAGGAGGTTGGCCTCGGTCGTTGCCACGGTGTCTTCACCGCCAGGCTGACGGTATTGGTTGTGGATCTGGAGGATCTTCACCGAGGTGAGTCTAGGTCCGGCCTCCCACGGCGTGGTCTTTGGCCAACCTCCTCCGGCAAGTGACTAGTCCTTTGGGGAAGTTCTCAAGCGGTCACTCTAAGTGTCGATACCACTCTAGGTAGCAGACACCACCACTGTGAGGAACATGATGAAGAGGCTGGCTACGGTAGCCATCGCACTAGCACTGGTCATTCCGATTAGCGGAGCCATCGCCGGCTCCGGTTCATCTTCCGGGGCCGATCTGGCCTTCTTCGATGAGTCATCGGGGTTTTGGACCTTCGAAGGCGGGGGTAGCGTGTTCTACGGAGCTCCCGAGGATCTTCCCCTGCTGTGCGATTGGAACGGTGACGGCCGAGCCACCGTTGGGGTCTACCGGGACCGGACCGGCTATCTGCTGCTTTCGAATCACAACGGTTCTACGGTCGCCGAATACGAGTTCTATTACGGGATACCCCGCGACATCCCGTTGTGTGGCGACTGGAACGGCAACGGTGAGGACACCATCGCCATCTATCGCACCTCAGAGCAGAGGTTCTACCTGCGCAACACCAACGACTTTGGTTTCGGAAACGTCGAGCTCAAGTTTGGTTTCGCAGGCGGCCTACCGTTTTCCGGCGACTGGAACGGCGACGGCATCGACACCGTCGGGGTTCGCGACCCCAAGAACGGTTTCATGGCCGTCGCTCAGGGCCACGACGGCGGCACCGCCATGGAGGCCTACCTGGGAGATGCCAACCAGATGCTGGTTGTAGGCGACTGGAACGGAGACGGGATAGACCAATTCGGCCTCTATGACCCGGCCGCCAACACTTTGGGAATCGCCGACTCGTTCTTCAAGCCCGTCATAACCGAGACCTACCAGCTAGAGGGCGACGGCATCCTCCTTTCCGGCGACTGGAACCATCAGACCGGCATCGTCCACCAGGCCGCCCCGGCGTCCCAGGAGCCCATCAACCAACCCGCCGACAGCCCCAGCACCCCACCATCGGATCCAGCCGGATCTCCCAGCGATCCCGGCACGGCCCCTGCCGCCAAGATCGTGAAGCCGGCGATACCGGTCCCCAGCAACGCCGTGAGGATCGATCCGGGCACCAACATCCAGGGTGTTGTCAGCAGCCACGGTGAAGGCACCACCTTTCTGCTGGGTGCCGGAGTCCACCGCATGCAGTCGATCCAGCCCAAGAACGGGCAAGTCTTCATTGGCGAGTCGGGCGCCGTACTCAGTGGAGCCCGGGTTCTGAACAGTTGGCAGCAGGATGGAAGCGCCTGGTTCATTGCCGGCCAGAGCCAGGAGGGGCGCATCCACGGCAGCTGCCTTGCAGGCCACGACCGCTGTAATCGCCCGGAAGAGCTGTTCATCAATGACAAGCGGATGCTTCACGTCTCGAGTCGAGGCAACGTTGGGCCCGGGAAGTGGTTTTTCGATTACAGCTCCGACCGGATCTACATCGGTGATGATCCGTCGGGAAAGCGTGTCGAGACGTCGGTCACTGAGGTCGCTTTCAAGGGGAAGGTGAATGGCGTCACGGTCACCGGCCTGGTTGTCGAAAAATATGCCAACCCGGCCCAGGTGGGAGCGATCGACACTCGCGACAATTCCAGTGGCAAAGACAATGGATCCAACTGGTTCATTGCCAACAACGAGGTCCGAAACAACCATGGCGTGGGGATCAAGGCGACCGATGGTTCCAAAGTCACCGGCAACTACGTACATCACAACGGGCAGCTGGGACTGGGCGGGGACGGCGATGGCCTGCTGATCGAAAACAACGAGATCGCCTACAACAACAATGCCAGCTACGAGTGGGGCTGGGAAGGTGGCGGCACCAAATTTGCCAAGACCCGAGACCTCGTAGTACGCAACAATTACTCCCATCACAACCTCGGGCCCGGGCTGTGGACCGACATCGACAACATCGACACCCTCTATGAGGGGAATCGGGTGATGCACAACGCGGGGATCGGCATCTTCCACGAGATCTCCTATGACGCAGTCATTCGTAACAACTACCTGGAGGGCAACGGCGCAGGACACTCGGCCTGGCTGTGGGGCTCCGGCATCGTGGTGGCGGCCTCGCCGAATGTTGAGGTGTACGGCAACGAGCTGGTCAACAACGCCGACGGCATCGCCGGGATTCAACAGAGTCGCGGCAGCGGCCGGTACGGTCCATATGAGATCAGCAACCTGTACGTCCACGACAACGACGTGACGATGACCGAGGGTCACACCGGCTTCGTTCAGGACATCGGGGACAACTCCTACTTCACGAGCCGCAACAATCGGTTCTCGAACAACCAGTTCACGTTGGTTGGAGGAGACGGACGCAACTTCTCCTGGATGAACAGCAGCCATACCCTGGCTGAGTGGAACAATCTCGGCCAGAGCTGACTCGACCATCTGAGTAGCTCAACGCACTCAGAGTGCTTATGGTCCCGGATGCGCTGACACGGATAACCCGGCAGGTACACATGAGTTCGCGGTTGACGGCCGGTATTGGACCGACTTCGACCGCCAGCATCCTATTGAGGGCCCGGCTCGCTCGCAGGCTTGGAGCGGAACCGATCACGGTCTGGTTGGTGAGCTTGGAGTGGGCACAGTGACCCACTCGACCCTGCAGATGGGACTTGCCCTTTCCGGAATCCTGGTTGGTCTGGGTCTGACAATCATCCTGACCGGCTTTGGTCGGGCGTGGGCAAGCAGGGAAAAGAAAACTGACGAAGTCTCCTTCAATATCCCCGACACAATGCCCGAGCAGATTTCTGAGCCTGCTCTGACTTCATGAAGGAGAACGTCAGCAGAACCCTGCAGAACTCGGGGCCCCGAAAGGGGCCTCGAGGTTTGTTTGCTGAGCAAGGATCAGCCTTCGAGTTTCGGAAGGCTCCGTGGGGAGCATTCGCTCGTCCTGTAAGTATACTTAATGATGGGCTCCAGAGACAGGGTTCGCGATCCAGACTACTCGGAGTAAGGCTGACTACCACGGAGGGCGGGTGCAGAGAAGGCTCTTTCCGCTCGTCGGGGCGTTCCTTTTACTCTTGGGAACGACCTCCGCAGCGTCGGGTGTCGACGCGGTATCTCATATGCTCATGTTCGATCCTGAGAGCGGCCAATGGTTTATGAACCGCGTCGACGGGTCCGTGGATAGCTTCTATTACGGGAGCCCGGGCGATGTTCCCCTTGTTGGGGATTGGGACTGCGACGGAGAGGCCACCGTCGGCGCCTATAGACCCGGTAATGGGTACGTGTACGTTCGAAACAGCAACGATCAGGGTTTCGCCGATCGAGAGTACTTCTTTGGGGAGGAGGGCGACATACCGATTGCCGGCGATTGGGACGGCGACGGTTGCGACACGGTGTCGGTCTATCGCAACGGACAGGTCTACGTGAGCAACAGTCTGGTAACCGGCGAGGCCGAGTATTCCTTCTATTGGGGCACCCAGGGCGACACTCCCTTCGGTGGCGATTTCGATGGCGACGGCGTCGACACGGTTGGCTCGTACCGTGAGAGCTCAGGCTTCGTCTACCTTCGCAATGAGTTGACGACAGGCATCGCCGAACTTTCGTTTTTTTATGGGATTCCAGATGACACCATCCTGGCGGGAGACTGGGACGAAGACGGTGTCGACAGCGTCGGGATCTACCGTCCGTCGCTGCAGCGCTTCTTCTTGTCCAACGACAACGAACAGGGCGCGGCCGACATTGTGTTCGACTTCGCTTCATCAGGCGGTTGGCTGGCGGCCGGGCGGGCCACGCCCCGTTCCGTCTTCGATGTGGATATTTTCCCGGGTGACAACATCCAGGCCAAAGTGGATGCCAACCCGGCCGGTACCAACTTCGTGATCCGTCCCGGCGTCCACCGGCAGCAACGGGTCCAGCCCAAGAACAGTCAGGTTTTCCTCGGAGAACCGGGTGCCGTGCTCACCGGAGCCAGGAAGCTTACCGGTTGGATTCCTGATGGTGGCCGTTGGTACGTGACCGGCCAAACGCAGGAAGGGACCGTCCGGGGGCAGTGTGATGCCGGCTATGAGCGCTGCAGCCGACCGGAGGACCTGTTCGTGGACGACGTCACCTTCCGGCACGTAACGTCACTTGGCGCCCTCGGAGCCGGCGCCTGGTATTTCGATTACGGGGCGGACCGCATCTACATCGGTGAGGACCCGACCGGCCACACGATAGAGACGAGCGTCACCAAGAGCGCCTTCTTCGGTAGTGCCGACGGGGTCGTCATCCGCGATCTGGTGATCGAAAAGTACGCCACTCCGGCCCAGGAAGGCGCTATCGACTCGCGCGCCAATAACCTGGGGGTCAAGGGAACCAACTGGGTGGTTGACAACGTCGAGGCCCGACTCAACCACGGCACAGGTGTCCATCTCACCGATTTCGGACAGCTCCTCAACAGCTTCGCCCACCACAACGGCCAGCAAGGTGTAGCAGCCACCGGCACTGGTGTGCTGGTGGAGGGCACCGAGATCTCCTTTAACAACACGGCGCGTTTTCGTCTCGATTGGGAGGGCGGGGGCACCAAGTTCGTCGGCGACGACATTGTCATCCGCAACAACCATTCACACGACAACTACGGGACCGGGCTCTGGTTCGACGTCAGCTCCCAGAACGGACTTATCGAGGGCAACACCGTCGAGCGTAACTTCCGGGCGGGGATCTTCTTCGAGGTGAGCAAGGGCGGCGTCATCCGCAACAACTACACGGCCCACAACGGGCTCGACGATCCACGGGGGGTGCTATGGCTGTGGAGCGGTGGGATCACGGTGGCCTCGTCCGAGGACGTCGAGATTTACGGCAATACCCTTGTCAACAATGCCAACGGCATCACCGCCATCCAGCAGGCGCGAGGAAACTTTCCCTGGGGAGACCCGCGAGTGGTCAAGAACCTCTTCGTACACGACAACCACGTGACGATGGATCGAGGCCACACCGGAGCGGTGCAGGACATCGGGGATAACGCCATCTTCACAAGTCGCAACAACCGGTTCATCGGAAACGTCTACGTCACCGGCACCGGTGATTTCTTCCATTGGGACAACCGTCAACTCAACTTCGACGAGTGGCGCTCGTACGGCCAGGAATAAAGCTCACATAGACTGTCTCATGCCCATTAGGCGCTACGGCGCGCTCCTGGTTCCGCTCGCGGTCCTCGCCGCAGCCCTCGGCATGCTGGCGCTGAGGTCCCCAGCCGAGCCCGGGAGCCAACCGCAGCCCCCGGCGGCGGGTGCCGAATCCGGCGGTGTGGTTACTACAACCACAGCCACCACTTCGATTGTCACCCCGTTTCTGCCTCCAGACCGGGACGCCGGGCCTCTGGTCATAACGGTGACACCGGAGGACGATCTGGCTGCTCTGGCAGCCGCCGCGCCCGAGGGCACGACCTTCCTGCTCGCGCCTGGTGTCCACCGCATGGCATCTGTTGAGCCCCGCAGCGGGCAGGCGTTCGTCGGTCGGCCCGGAGCGGTGATGAGTGGGGCCCTTGTGCTCAATCGTTTTCGTGCGGCCGGCGACATCTGGGTGGCGGACGGTCTGGAGATGGAGGGATTCGTGCACGGCGATTGTTCGTCTGGCTTTGAGCGCTGTCGCCGTCCCGAGGCCTTGTATATCGACGACGTGGTTCTTCACCACGTTTCGCGACGAAACGACGTTGGTCCCGGCACCTGGTTTTTCGATTATGGCACCGACGAGGTTTACCTGGGTGAGGATCCGTCCAACCACGTCGTAGAGCTGGCAGTGGTCCCTTACGCCTTCTGGGGAGACGGCGACCGGGTGACGATCAATCGTCTGGTCATCGAGAAGTACGCTCCCCCTGCCCAGGAGGGAGCAATTGACAGCAGAGCGGACCCGGGCGACCTTGTCGGCGGCACTGGGTGGGTGGTGACCGATAACGTTGTTCGCTGGAACCATGGAATCGGGGTGAGCGCGACCACGGGGGCTGTTGTTCAGAGCAACATCATCTACCAGAACGGTCAGATGGGGATGTCCGCCCACGGCGCCGACATCCTCATCGCTGAGAACGAGATCTATGAGAACAACACTGCAGGATTCAGCCAGTCCTGGGAGGCCGGGGGCGGCAAGTTCGTGTTCACGCAAGGCCTAACAGTGCGGGACAACTACGTGCACGACAATCGGGGGGTGGGCTTGTGGACCGACATCGACAACATCGACGTTCGTTACGAAAACAACCGGGTTCACGACAACGAACGGATCGGGATCTTTCACGAGATCTCCTATGACGCAGTGATTGTCGGAAATGATGTCCGCGGCAACGGATACGGATTCGAAGCATGGCTATGGGGAGCAGGGATTCTTGTTGCCGGCTCACCAAACGTCGAAATCGCCGGCAACACGCTAGTGAACAACGCTGACGGGATTGTCGCCATACAGCAGAGCCGACCTGACGCCCCAGCCTCATACGGTCCCCTCCTGGTGGAAAACCTTGCTGTGCACGACAACGACTTGACCGGCAACGGTGGCAGTATCGGAATCGGCCAGGATGTTGGGGACACTGCTGTGTATACGAGCCGCAACAACCGCTTTTACGACAACATCTACGGTGACACCGGAGGAAGCCCGTTCTACTGGTTGAACGATAACCGCACCCTCGAGGAGTGGGATAGCTACGGGCAGAGCTAGAAACGCGACGCCACGCCTACGTCCGTCCGCTACTTGGGACTCGCCGACCGTCCCGGGAGGCATGCCAGGCCGGTGTGACTAGTCATAGTCATATCGGCAACCGGTGGCTTGTGGTTGAGCGTTACGGCAACAGCACGCGTGCCGCCCAGGCGACCGGATCCTCGAGCTCGTGGGAGTGGGGGAAACTCTCGGTTGAAGCCCACATTCTCACTGCCGAGTCGGGGCCCCATCTCTGCTCGATTTCGGCAAAGAACTCGGCTGCGGCGCGGTGGAGGGGACCTTCAAGGTCGATGCCGAGCAGCCGTTGCAGGAACTGCTCTCCGGCCGAAGGCGTGGCCCGGCGACGGTCGATGGCTTCTTGTAGCGCGGGGAGCTCGGGAAGCAACTTGGGGTCGAGTGATCCGAGCACATATTCCGGGAATCCTTCGACAACCGCAACAAACGTCTGGATTTCGGCGAGGTCTTCTTCCCGGTGAGATCCGGTGAAGAGGTCGCTCAGGAAAGATGGATCTTGAACGATTCGTCCGAGTTCCTCCGGGTCGAAGCCTTGTGCCATGGGATCCATGGGCAAGGCCTGCGGGTTGAACTCGAGGCCTGCGATGTAGGTGGAGATTAGATTTCTGAGGCGCTGCGGCGCCCCCGGCATGGCGAACATGCTCGCGTGGATGAGCTCGTTGAGCGCAACCCAAAGATCTACTTGTTTCGAGTCGAGCCCGTGATCTGTCGAGAACTCCTCGATATTGGGAGCCACGAGCCACAGTCCCGAAGAGGACAGCGGTGGTAGGGCTGCTTCGAAGTTGCCCATCACCCGATGGCTGAGGGACCCGGCCATCGACCCAACCTGGAGTCCGACGAGTATGGAGAAGAGCGCCCCCATCGGATTGGAGGGGTCCTCTCTGAGCTTTTCCGCCAGCGGCGTCGCCAAATACTCGAATCCCCGCACTTGTGTCGTGGTCCACTGCCGGCGGTCGACTACGTGGACTTCGAAGTCGGTCTGCGGTCGAATTCCGGGGACATCTGCCAGGAAGTGCCGGGCCGTTTCGACATACTCGTTCCAGTGGGCATCGCTCCCGGGGGACAGCGCACCCTCGTCGCCGGCGATGCTCGTTCCCAGCTCAGCTGCAAGTTCCCAATTGACGGATTCTGAGGACGCGAGCATTTCGGCCAGGCGGTCGAAGATATTGTCGGACATCAGCTCTCCCGAGCGCCCAACCGGAGCACCACCGTTAGCGTTTCTCCGTTTCGATTGACGCCCACGGTCACCTGGTCATCTGGGCTGAAGCGCCGCAAGATCGAAATCAAACCTTCCATGGTGGTTAC
>CAXMOO010000092.1:0-21383 GCA_964195005.1 uncultured Gammaproteobacteria bacterium | reverse complement strand
AGCAACCTCAACCGGCTCTACCTCAGCAACCTCTTCCGCAACCTCAGCAACCTCAACCGGCTCTACCTCAGCAACCTCTTCCGCAACCTCAGCAACCTCAACCGGCTCCTCCTCAGCAACCTCAACCGGCTCCTCCTCAGCAACCTCAGCCTCTGCCTCAGCAACCTCAACCGGCTCCTCCTCAGCAACCTCAACAGCCTCTGCCTCAGCAACCTCAACCGGCTCCTCCTCAGCAACCTCAACCGGCTCTACCTCAGCAACCTCTTCCTCAACCTCAGCAACCTCAACCTGCTCTTCCTCGGGTTCTTCAGCCTCATCGAGATCCGCCACTTCGAGCTCGGCATCTGACAGCGTCAGGCTTTCGTCGTAGGGCCAATCCTCCTCGGATTCCTCCTCGGGTACCGCAGATTCCCAATCGGGATGCCACGGATCACCCGGGTGGGAGCCGCCGCCTTTTCCTGTTGTCAAGGCTCCGTCCTATACCTCGAGCAGCTCAGCTTGCTTATGCTCGAAAAGTTCATCAATGCGAGTAACGAACTTGTCCGTTAGCGCCTGCAGCTCGTTCTCGCCTCTGCGTATCTCATCGTCCGACACCTCGCCTTTGAGTGCCTCGAGCTCATCCTTGTGGGGCCGGCGAATGTTTCTCACCGCCACCCGACCTTCTTCAGCCAATTGACTGACGACTTTGACGAGCTCCTGGCGACGCTCCTCGGTTAGGGGAGGGAAGTTCAAACGAATCACGTTGCCATCGTTACCCGCCGTCAAGCTCAGACCGGCACTGTTGATGGCCTTCTCGATCTCAGACAGCGATCCGGGGTCGAATGGGGTGATGACCAGCATCGTCGGCTCCGGCACCGCGAACGAACCAAGTTGCTGGAGCGGCGTGGGCGTGCCGTAATAATCGACCATCACCCTGTGGAGAATCGCGGGATTGGCTCGCCCGGTCCGAACCGTGCTGAACTCAGTCTGCAGGTGCTCCACGGCCTTCTGCATTCGCTCTTCGGCGTCGGCAATTGTTTCGTCAATCATCTCACTAGCGTCCCGATGGATTCTCCTCGCACCGCCCTGGGTATGTTGCCTGGGACGGTCTGGTTGAAAACCCGAATGGGCAGTTTGTTATCCATGCACATCGTAATTGCTGTCGAATCCATGACTCGTAGCCCACGCGAAATTACATCCAGGTAGCTCACTTCCGTGAGTAACTCGGCGTTGGGATCTTGCTTCGGGTCAGAGCTGTAGACGCCGTCCACTTTGGTTGCTTTGAGCACCATTCCTGCTCCGATCTCTGCTGCCCGCAGTGCCGCCGTCGTGTCGGTGGTGAAGAACGGATTGCCGGTGCCACCGGCAAGAATGACGACTCGGCCTTTTTCAAGGTGCCGGATCGCCCGCAGCCGAATGTAGGGCTCTGCAACCTGTTGGATGGAGATTGCAGTCTGGACCCGGCTGGGGATGCCTTGCTGGTCAAGGCTCTCACGCAACGCCAGCGCGTTTATCACGGTGGCCAGCATTCCCATGTAGTCGGCGGAGGCACGATCCATTCCCTCGGCGGCGTTGCTAACGCCTCGGAATATGTTTCCGCCCCCAACGACCACGCCTATTTCGTATCCCTCGGAGTGAGATTCAGCGATTTCGCGTGCCACTCGCTCAATATTCTTGGGATCAATGCCGAAATCGAGCTCCGGGTCGGCGAACGCTTCGCCAGAGAGCTTCAGCACAACTCTTCGACCGCCCGAGTCTGGCAACTACTCCTCACCCACCGAGATACGCGCGATCTTACCCACACTGACGTTCTCTCCAAGGCGCAATGTGAGTTGGTCCAACATCTCCTGGACCGTCCCCAGAAACTTCTCGGGGTTTATGAACGTCTGCTCGTACAGAACGTTGTCTTTGAGATAGGCCTCGAGTCTGCCGGCGATGATCTTCTCAGCGACTTCGGAAGGCTTCCCTTCCTCTTCGGCCTGGGCTTGAAATAGCTGCTGCTCCTTGGCAATTACCTCCCCGGGAACATCCTCACGACGTACCCAGCCCGGTCGTCTCGCGGCGAGATGCATGGCCAGGTCTTTGGCGGTGCCCTGGAACTCCTCACTTTTGGCCACGAAGTCCGTCTCGCAGAGGAGCTCTACGAGACAGCCCACCACCGGTCTCTCAGTCTGGTAGTGCAGGTAGTGACCGATGGATCCCTGAGTCGTTGCCCGACCGGCCCGCTTCTTGGCGTCGGCCAGGCCTTTGACCCGGAGAAGGTCCTTGGCGTCATCGAAGTCCCCTCCGGCTTCCTGGAGTGCGCGCTTGGCGTCCATCATGCCCGCGCCGGTTTCCTTACGGAGCTTCATGACGTCCTGTGCCCCGATGTCACTCACCCCCGGCCTCCGCTTTGGGGTCGGTCGACTCGGGGGCCGTTTCAGCTTCAGGTACCGTCTCGGCCGGAGCCGCGCTCTCAACCTCAGCTGCGGCCGGTTCAGCCTCAACTACCGTTTCAGCAGGGGCCGCGCCCTCAACCTCAGCTGCGGCCGGTTCAGCCTCAACTACCGTTTCGGTCGGAGCCGCGCTCTCAACCTCAGCTGCGGCCGGTTCAGCCTCAACTACCGTTTCGGTCGGAGCCGCGCTCTCAACCTCAGCTGCGGCCGGCACTTCGGCCGCCTCCCGCTCCTTAGTGGCAGCCGGCTCCGCTTCGGCCGGCTGGGAAGCTTCAGGTGCCCCAGCCTCATCCGTGTCGTCGCCTTCCTTCTTGGCCTTGGCTCTAGTCTCGAACAACTGACGCCCTTCGAGACAAGCAGCGGCAATGGAGTCGGCGAATAGCTGGGCCGACCGAATGGCGTCGTCATTACCTGGTATCACCGTGGTAATGGGATCCGGATCACAGTTGGTGTCGACCAAAGCAATGATGGGGACCCCTAGCCGGGTCGCCTCCTTAACGGCGATGTGCTCGGTGAGGATGTCGACGATGAACAGGGCGTCCGGAGGCTTCGTGAGGTCGCGGACTCCTCCAAGGTTGTTCACCAGTTTCGCCTTCTCACGGCGCAGGCGAATGCGCTCTTTCTTGGGAAGCGCCTCCATCTCACCAGAATCGTCCATCCGCTCGAGCTCTCTCATGTACAGGATGCGAGTGTGGGTGGTGCGGAAGTTGGTAAGCATGCCTCCCAACCAGCGATTGGTCACATAGGGCATGCCGGCCGTGGTGGCAGCGTCTTCCAAGATGTGCTGGGCTTGTTTCTTCGTGCCCACGAACATCACCGTTCCTCCGTCGGCGGTGAGCTCCTTGACTTGCTGGTAGGCGTCCTGCAGTTGGGTCAGTGTCTGACGCAGGTCGACAATGTGGATCCCGTTGCGCTCTCCAAAGAGATAGGGGGCCATCTTCGGGTTCCAGCGCTGGGTTTGATGTCCGAAATGGACACCAGCCTCCAGCAGCTGCTTCATAGTTACTGTGGACACAGCTGTTTCTCCTGTTTGGTTAGTCCTCCGCCGGCCCTGCGTCTCTTCCCGGAGTTAACTCCGACCATGGAAGGACGGCGGCACGGCGTGTGTGATGGCGGGAGTGTAGCGATTCCCCGAGATGAGGCGGACTGATCAGCTGGTCTTGAAGATGGGCTCAATCATCCGATTGCGAAGACTCATCACCGACTTGGTGTGGATCTGGCACACTCGTGATTCGGTGACACCCAGCACATTCCCGATTTCCGCAAGCGTCAAGCCTTCGTAGTAGTAGAGAGTCACCACGAGCCGGTCGCGCTCATTGAGGCGGTTGATGGCATCGGCCAGCGCCTTACGGGTTTCGTCCAGCTCGTATTCGGCTACGGGATCGGAGGCCCTGGGATCTGGAAGCAAGTCCCCCACTGATGCCGAGTCTCGCTCTGAGGCGTTGAGCAGCTCGTCGAGAGCCACGAGGCCCAGTGCGGAGATCTCGGCTAACTGATCCTGAAGAGTGTCGACGGGGAGGTTCATGTGCGTGGCCAGCTCCTCGTCGGTGACGCTGCGCTTGAGCCCATGCTCGAGCTCGGCCAGCGAACGCTGAATCTCGCGAGCCCGGGCTCGCACCGAGCGAGGAACCCAGTCGAGGGCCCGCAGCTCATCGAGGATGGCGCCTTTGATCCGGTTGACGGCGTAGGTCTCGAATTTGAATCCGCGCTCGAGATCGAACTTGTCGATGGCGTCGATCAGCCCGAATATCCCATACGAGACGAGGTCGGCCTGCTCAACGTTGCGAGGCAGGCCCACCCCCATGCGGCCGGCTACGAATTTCACCAGCGGCGAGTAATGGAGAATCAGGCCCTCACGGGCTGCCGGCTCGTCAGTTTTCTTGAACCGGTGCCAAAGACCCTGTATGGCCTCGTCGGTCTCAGGCTCGGGGATGACTTCGCTCATAAGTTGCCTTCAGGTGGTCCTTTGTTACCGAGGTATAAATCTGGGTCGTGGCGAGCTCATTGTGGCCCAAGAGCTCCTGAACGGCGCGTAAATCCGCTCCCCCTTCGAGAAGATGAGTGGCGAAGGAGTGGCGCAAGGCGTGTGGGTAGGTGCCGAGGCGAAGCCGGACGATACGACGAATTCCGCGGGAGTCGAGCTTGCCGCCTCGCGAGCCCACCCACAGAGCGGAGCCGGCATTGTCGGTTGCCAACGCCGGCCTGCCGTTGGCGATGTAACGGGTGAGAGCGTCGCGGGCCTGAGGCCCCACGGGGACGTCACGGTCCTTGCGGCCCTTGCCGACGATGCGGATGAAGCCGTCGGCGGCGGTGTCGGCGGTGGTCATCCCGGCCAACTCGGCTACGCGCAGGCCGCATCCATACAGCAGTTCCAGCACTGCCCGGTCGCGCAGAATCAGCGGTTCGGAACCGCTGAGTTCGTCGAGGAGAGATATGAGGCCTGCCGCCGGGAGGACCCGGGGCAAGGTTTGTGAGATACGTGGCACTGAAACCCCCTCGGCTGGATTGGTGTCGACGTTTCCCCGTCTCACTTCATCGGCGTAAAAAGCTCGGACTGAAGAAGCCTTTCGAGCAATCGATCTGCGGGCAAAACCACGTGTTGTCAGATTGGCGATGTAACGGCGCACTATCCGCCGGTCCACCGCCCCGATCCGGTCGGCCCCAGCCTTGAAGGCGAGAGCGAAAAAGTCGCCGAGGTCATGGCGATACGAGGCGACGGTATGAGCCGAGAGCTGGCGTTCGTGTTCGAGTCGTGAGAGATATGCCTCGACTTCGTCACGCGCAAAATCGGGGAGAACAGCGGGCATCGCACCATCCTATTGCCAAGACCGCGAAAAGCGGCTCATCGGGCGGCCGCACTTTGGTGGCACCCCACCACGCTTCTACGAGTCGACAGGTTCGGTCCAGGTGTGGGCAGTGCCATCGAGAACGACGTCGCCTCTCTGATTCCTCACGGTGGTGGCCAGGGTGGTGATCGGTTTGTCCAGACGAACGTCGACTACTTCGACCCTGCCGGTAATCGTATCTCCCGGGTAAACAGGCGCCACGAAATTCCAGTCCACGTGAAGGAACACCGAGCCGGGGCCGGGAAGATCCTCGGCAACAACAGCGTTCAGGATCGCGGTCATGATGCCGCCCTGGACGATCACCGCCCCAAAGCGGGACTTGGCTGCAACGTCATGGTCATAGTGCAGCGGGTTGCGGTCGCCGCTGATAGCCGTGAACAATTCGATGTCCTCAGCTGTGACGCGTCGCGACCGCTCCGCGCTCTGCCCCACATCCGGGCTACGCGCCGCCCATGACGACATGGCTCACCTCCACCCCCCATCCTGGCAAACCCGCCGGGCATCGGCTCCCCATGTCCCATAAAGTGGAGAAGCAGAGCAAAGGGTCCGGATGCCAGAGGTTTCTTCACGACTCATCCCGGAACGACCTCAGCCGCCGTCTCTCGAGATGCCAAGCTTCCGTCTTCAGGCCGACGAGTCGTTGGCCGAAGGTTTGCGCCGCGTGACCTCGGATCAGCTGCAGTACGCCCGGCGGGCGCTCGAGCAATTGCCGGTCGATGCCGGCGTGCACGAGGCCCGCAAATCGGTCAAGCGGGTGCGGGCGGTGCTCCGACTGACGAGGAGTTACGTGGGTGATGGTGTCTATGGGCCAGACAACGCGAAATTGCGTGACGTAGGGCGAACATTGGGCCCGGCCCGGGATGCGGCCGTGCTGTTACAAACTTTTGATGCACTGATCGCCCAAGATGCCGCTGAGCCGCGCACCGGGGTGCTAGAAGATTTTCGCCACCAGCTGGCAGACCGCCGGCAGACCTTGGAGAACGAGATCAATGAGACGGTGAAACGGGAGGTGCTCGGATCCCTCGACCAGTTCAAAACCAGGGTTGCCGACTGGGCGGGCGATCCGAACCGGCCAGCCATCCCCGACGATTTCGCGACTATCGCCAAAGGCTTTCGTCGGATCTATCGGCAGGGGCGCAAGCGGATGACGGACGCCCAGGCCAACCCGAGCATTTCGGCCTTTCACCTGTGGCGTAACCGGGTCCGCTACCTGCGCTACCAGGTCGACTTGATTTCCGAATCGTCGGCGTACCTGGCAGCCGAATTGGCCCCCGACCTGGCCGAGTTGGCAGTCGGCTTAGGAACCGAGCACGACCTGGCGGTCCTGTCTGAGATGGCGGGCGGGCAGCCCGACCTCATTCAGGACGAAGCCAGTCGCCGCGGGCTGTTGAAGCTTCTCGAACGGCACCGCCTGGACCTGCAGGCGGCAATGGGGCCAATCGGAAGGCGCATCTATCTGGAAGCTCCCCGGCAATTCGTGGACTCCCTCGGAGCCGGGTGGGAGAAGTGGAAGCGCCGGGCGGGCTGATCGGTGGCCGCAGTCCCAACTCACCGGGCGTGGGTCTTGGTTTGCCCGGTGAGAAGGTGGCGGTCTCGCATAGAGTCAGTGGATGGCCGTTGTCTCCGACACCGTTGAGGTGCGCTGGTTCATGACCGGCCCGCCGCCCAGGGTTGTTTCCGACTGGTTCTTGCACGCGCCGGTTCCGGCGATTGCTGAGTCAAGAGCCGATCTGTATCTCGAGCTGGCGGATCGTGATGACATGGGCGTGAAAGTGCGGGCCGGCACCTTGCTCGAGCTGAAGTTCCGAACAGGAGTACATGCCGAGCTGGGACTAGCGGAAGGTTTCGATGGGCGGGTCGAGTCGTGGACCAAGTGGGGGTTCGCCTTGGACCCGGCGGAAATAGGGACGGGAGGAGGCGATCCCAGATGGATACGGGTCGAAAAGAAGCGTCGATCGCGGCTCTATGAGGTTGTTACTGACGGAGGCTCTTCCCGCGCGATGCCCTCGATTGAGCGGCCCGGTGGTAGCGGCTGTGCCGCCGAGCTCGTGGAGCTACGAGTCGGTGACCATATCGCGTGGGGGATTGGCTTCGAGGCTTTCGGAACCGCATCAGACCTTCGGGACGTACTCGTCGGCGGCATAAATGCGTATGTGGCAGATACCCCGCTTGGGAGCCTCGAGTTCGGGTTTCGTGACTCACACAGTTATCCAGCCTTCCTGTCATTCTGGCCGCCCCGGGACTGATCCGCACCCATCGAGGTAACAACCGTCATTCTCAGCGCGCTAAGAGGCGCACTCTTGGGCGGAACGGGATGCCCGGCGCAGGCAATAGGCCATAACCGCGGAGCGGTGTTCCTCGTAAAGCCTACGAAACCTTGAATCCTGACTAGGAGATTGCATCGCTCGCTTCTTTGCCTCCTACAAGGAACTGTCCGGACCACCGGATCCATGACACGAAATCTTGACCGATTCTCGTCGTCGCCGAAGCGGAACGTGAACCGGGTCCTCCCCTGATGTGACTTGGCCTCTGATTTCGGCGGTTGCCACCACTGCCGCGTGGGCGGCCGTACACGCTTTGGCAAACTCGTCAAGCGTCCTCGCTCACAGCGAGACCAACTCCCGCGGTGTTGGGAGGCAAACCCAGCACAAACGTAAGGCTGGTGATGAAGTCATCCACATCGAGCACCGGATAGGCGCCATCGCGTATGAGCATGTTGCAGCCTCGCGATGTGGCTCGCTGCACGTCCCCCGGCACCGCCAGCACTGTGCGACCCTGCTCGAGCGCTCGGGCCGCCGTGATGAGAGCACCCCCTTTGACGCTGGCTTCCACGACGACCGTCACCCCGGCCAAACCACTGATAATTCGATTGCGGAGCGGAAAACGCCACGGAGCGGGTGGCGTTCCGGGGGCGTATTCGCTGACGAGCGCGCCCCCATTCTCAACCAAACTGGTTGCGAGGTCACCGTGCTCGACAGGATATGTGACGTCGACTCCGCAACCGAGGACGGCCACTCCAACTCCTCCACCCTCGAGACAACCACGATGGGCCTCACCATCGATTCCACGAGCCAAACCCGAGACAACGACCCAACCTTGCTCGGCGGCGGCCCGGCCCAGCGCCCGGGCCAGCTTGCGGCCATACGAGGTGGCAGCTCGGCTGCCAACGATGGCAACACCGGGGGCGGCCGGGAGGTTCCCCCGCACATAGACCAGATCGGGGGCATCTGGCAATTCGGCCAGTGCTGCCGGCAGGTCTTCTTTCACTATGACGAGCGCCCCGGCGTTCGCGGCCTCGGCTGCGGCGTCGACGCCCAGCCGACCACGGATTCCGTCACCGACCTTCACCCGACCACGTTCGACGGCTCGCAACACCGCTTTCGCCTCACCCCACTCAGCGAGAAGGGTCTGGACCCTGGTGGGATGCAACCCCAGAGAAGCGAGACGCAAACGGTCGTCGAGGCTCACAGGTCCTCCCGATAGGTAAGAGCCTCGGTGACGTGCCCTCCACTGATGTCGGTGCTGCTCTCGAGATCCGCCAACGTGCGGGCAACCCGCCGAATGCGGTCCCAACCCCGGGCGGTCAATCGCATCTTCTCGACCGCAGCCGACAAGAGCGCCTCGGCCCCCGACGTGTACGCCTGTTCATCCAGCTGGCGGCGGGTGAGTGAGCGATTCAACACGCCGCGATGCAACTGGCGGTCTCGAGCAAGGACGACGCGCCGACGTACTGCCCCCGAACCCTCCCCGGGCGGAGCGGTGATGGCCGCGACCGACAGGCGCTCGACACGGACCCGCAGGTCGAACCGATCGAGGAACGGGCCCGAAAACCGAGCCCGGTAGCGGGCCTTAGCGGAAGCAGTGCAATCACACCCCACCAGGCCGTCTCGCTCGAACCCGCACGGGCATGGATTGGTGGCGGCCACCAGTTGGAATTGACTGGGGAAGAGCATTGAATGGCCCCGGCGCGAGATTGTGACGGAACCGTCCTCCAGCGGCTGGCGCAAGGCATCGAGCAAGCGCACCGGCGCCTCCCCCAGCTCATCCAGAAACAGCACACCTTTGTGAGCCAGAGTGACCTCGCCCGGCGAAGGGACGCCGGACCCCCCGCCGACCATGGCCGCCACCGTTGCGGTGTGGTGCGGCTGCCGAAATGGGGGGACAGTGGTTCGGCCCCGGATTCGGCCGGCCGCGGCCCACACCAGGGCTACGTCGAGAGCCTCATCGGGCTGGAGCTCGGGCAAGATCCCGGGCAGACACCCGGCCAACATGGTCTTACCGGCACCGGGTGGCCCCATCATGAGCAAATGGTGCCCGCCGGCGGCCGCCACCTCGAGAGCCCTCCGAGCCGTCTGTTGACCGCGAACATCGGCCAGGTCGGGAAGAAGCCGATCGTCAACAGGCGTGGACGGTAGCTCCATGGTGCCCGGGCTGTTGCCAAGGGCCACATCTGTGGCTTCGAGCAAAGAGGACACGCCGCGAATGTCGCTGCCCTCGACGCCCCGGGCTTCGGTTGCAGAGCCCGGTGCCAGCAAACAGGGCAGGCCGAGCTCGCGGGCCACCAGCGCCGCGCCTAGGCCTCCTCGCACCGGCCGAACGCTTCCGTCCAGGGCGAGCTCCCCCAGCGCGACAACACCCGCTGCGTCGGCAGACACAATCCCCGTAGCGATCAGAACTCCGAGCGCAATCGGCAAGTCGTACGCCGAGCCGGCCTTGGGAAGGTCGGCCGGAGCCAGGTTGACGGTGACTCGTTGAGAGGGAACCCTGAAACCCGCCGAAGCAATCGCGGCGACTACTCGCTCGCGGGCTTCTCTTACTGCCGCGTCCGGTAGGCCCACGATCGAGAAGATTCGCCGCTCTCCCCGCGTGGCATGAACCTCGACTCGAACCGGCCTGGGCTCCACCCCGACGAGGGCGGTTGAACTGATTGATGCGAACATTCGCTCAACGTATCTGCGGCGCGCGACACACACTTTCTGTGGTTGAGGCCCACCCTGGGCGGTTATACTTTCATCGATGCCACGGCCAGCGACCATTGCGTGCCGGCGCTGCAACGAACAGGTGACCGTGCGGGGGAGGGGACCCGTGCCCACCTACTGTGCGGGGTGCCGAAGCCAACCCAAACGCGACGGAGAACCGCGCCCAGTCTCGATTGCCTGTCGTAACTGCGGAGCCCAGGTCGAGGTCAAATCACGCGGCCCGCTGCCAAAACAGTGCCGGGGAAAATGCCGACCGCGAGCCAAACAACACCCCGACCGGTTCCGCCATCCTGACCACGCCACCACAGGGTCCCCCGCGCCGGGGTCGGCTCGACCACCCCGAGCCGGGATCAAGCGACCACCAGGACCCGCCGAGCGCCAGACCGTCCGACCAGCCGGCTTCGCGAACGAGGTGCAAATAACCCGGCTGGATTTGGCCACAAAAGCTCAACGCATGCCCACCCCCAACCACGGGCTTCACGTGCGACTGGGCCGAATTCGCCACGCGGTCTCGATCGGATTGTGGCTCTTGGTCGTGCTGGCAATGGTTCTCATCTTCTTGCTCGGCAGCCAACCCTCGCCCCCGGAGCTGGAAATCTTTACTCCCTAAGAGGGTGGTCGGTAAGGCCCGCTACCTAGCATTGAGCCATGGGTTTCAATCCCTTTCGCCCCCAGCGCCGAGGACTGGCCGACATCGTGATGGTTGTCGGCGCAACCGTGATTACAGCAGCAGTGGTCGTGTGGGCACTCTTGGCATAGAAATCGTCGCGCTCGTCCAGCCATACGCGGCTCGCAAAAGCTACGAGTGCCCTGGTTGTTCCGGGATCATCGCCCAGGGAGAGGGCCACCTCGTGGTGGTGCCCGAGTACGAACCGGACCTGAGACGACATTGGCACCGGGGCTGCTGGTTCAAGGAGAGACGCCGTCGAGCATGATCAACTCACCTCCGGTAGCCAGCGCACCTCGGCCCCGTGAGCATCGAATCGCACCGCGATCAAGTCAACCCTTGAAACCCCGCCCAGCCGACGAGCCGCCTCCCACACTCGATTCGCCTTCTCCTCGGAAAATGCCTCCCGGGGCTCGGATCCAACCCGGGTCTTGACCTCGACCGCCACGCGCCTGGATCCGAACCTGACCAACAGATCGATCTCTCCGCGGCCAACCCGAACATTGCGGCCAAGCACGGCCGCTCCCCGGGCCATGAGAAACTGCGCTGCCACCTGCTCACCGAGCCGGGCAAGGCGCTGATTGGCTAGAGCGCGGTCCCGGGCTCCAACTCTTCGATGTTGACGTCGCGAAAGCTCATGACTCGCACCTTCTGCAGGAAACGAGCCGGTCGATACATGTCCCATACCCAGGCATCCTCGAGTTCGATCTCGAAATAGACGGCATCGCCCACCTGGCGGGTGCTGAGGTCGACCTTGTTGGCAAGGTAGAAACGGCGCTCGGTCTCAACGACGTACTTGAACATCGACAGGACGTCTCGATACTCCTTGTAGATCTGGAGCTCGACTTCGGTCTCGTATCTCTCGAGATCTTCTTCGTTCACCGGGACGCTCCTGTAGCTGCCTATGCAACGTTAGACACTTGCACCATCAACGGTGGGTAGATCATGGATATCAGGGAGGTGTGACACGTCGCCGCGCTACAAGCCGTCCCAGCGAGAAGGAGGCCACACCCTCACGAAGGCGCGACCAACGACATCGTCTTTGTGGATCGGCCCGAACACTCGACTGTCGCGGCTCTGGTTGCGATTGTCACCCATCATGAACACGAAGTCGGCCGGCACCGTAAGTGGATCCATGTCGCGAGTCGTCACGCCCTCAGGTATGTATGGCTCAGCGATGGGGCTGCCGTTTATGTAGATCTGGTTATCGCGGATCTCAATGGTCTGCCCCGGCAAGGCTATGACTCTCTTGATGAGAACCGTGTCCGGCGAAACCAGTCCGGTGGCCTCGCCAACACGGCGCACCACCCGTTGGGCTAGAGAGCGCTCCGCGTCCACCGTTTCCGGCGAGTCGAAAACCAGGATGTCCCCCCGTTCAATGGCCCCGAAGCGGTAGGAGAGCTTGTTGACAAGGACGCGGTCATTGATCTCGAGAGTTGGCACCATGGACGCCGAAGGGATGTAGAAGGCCTGAAAGAAAAAGGTCTTTATGACGATGGCCACCACAACGCTCACGACGATGAGAGCAGGCAGCTCCTTCCAAAACGACCGATTTCGCCGCTTTGATTTGCGCTTCCCCTTGCGGATCTCCCGGCGCCCTGCCTGGGCTTCAGCGATCTTGATCTTCTCAAGGTCGTCATATGTGGGATGTTCTTGCGATGGCTCCGGCATCGGGGAACTTTCATCCTCGCCCAACGTGACCCCACCTTCGGAGCGACGCGCCGCCCGGATCTGCGAGTCCAGCTCGCTCAGTGAAGGCTCCTCTGGTGGGCCGCTGGTGGTTTCTTCGAATAGCTGCTTGAGATCGTCGAATCGATCCAACACGGACCCGCCGTTCTCGTCGGCGGGCTCTGGCCGCGCCTCATCCAACTCATTGTGCTGCGGGGCAGCACCCTCCTGTTCGGCGGGAGAAGGTGGCACTGCCGAATGAAGATCCTCCCCTTCCGGGCCCTCCACTAATCGCTCGAACGGCCTTCGAGGCGGGAGCTCTTCATCGGGTGTCTGCTTGTCGGCCATAGTGTCAACTCAGCCAGGGTAGATAGGAGTAACGCTTAGAGGTCATCGGGCGCCGGGAAGGCATCCTTGAAGGATGGCGCCCCTACCGCTTTTCCTTGATGCGGGTTGCTTTGCCCACCCGATCGCGGAGGTAATAGAGCTTCGCTCGCCGAACCGCCCCGCGGCGGACGACCTCGATCTTGGCGAGGATCGGAGCGTGGACCGGAAAGATCCTCTCGACTCCCACGCCGAACGCCACTTTGCGCACCGTGAACGTCTCCCGGGCGCCGGTCCCGCTGCGGGCGATGACTACGCCCTCGAAGAGCTGGACGCGCTCTCGCCCTCCTTCGACCACCCTGACATGCACAATGACGGTGTCGCCCGGGTTGAAATCGGGGATGTCGTCGCGGAGAAGGCCGCCTTCGAGCTCTTCGAGCGTGTTCATAGAGTGCCTTGCACAAGAAAAGTCCCGGCCGATGCCGGGCAACAAACTCTAATGCTTGTCGAAACCTTCCGCTACTTTCCGCCACAAATCGGGTCGGCGTAAGCGGGTGCGCTCAGCCCTTTGCTCGGCGCGCCATTCGGCCACGCGGCCATGGTCACCGGAGAGGAGTACCTCGGGTACCTCCCAGTCTCGATAACGCGCCGGCCGGGTGAAGTGTGGCTCCTCGAGCAGGCCATCGCGATAGGACTCGTGCCTGATCGACTCGGGATTGCCAACCGTCCCCGGCAGAAGCCGAACTACCCCTTCAATCACGGCAAGGGCTGCCACCTCTCCGCCCAACATCACAAAGTCGCCAAGCGATACTTCTTCATCAATCAGATGCTCTGCCACCCGTCCGTCGACTCCCTCATAGCGCCCACAGACCAGAGTCAGGTGTTCGACTTCGGCAAAGCGATCCAGAGTGCTCTGTGTGAGCGGCGCACCGGCGGCCGAGAACAAGACCTTGCGCGAACCGGGCAGATCTGCCAGGGCCGCATCTAGCGGCTCAACCATCATTACAAGACCGGCTCCACCGCCGAAAGGGCTGTCGTCCAGCTGTTGGTGAGGGCCCAGGCCATAGGGCCTCAGGTCGACCACATCGATCTCCACAACGCCATCGGCCTGGGCCCGCTTGACAAGACTGGTTCCCAGAGGCGAAGCGAAGAACTCAGGAAACATGGTGATAACCGAGATTCTCACACCCTCAGGTTATCCTCCACACAGGCAGAGGGCATATAGGGAAGTAATGACCCAAGAAGGCAGGGGCGATGACTTTTGGACCACTGGGGGGCGTCGGATCCCTGAGGACAAGACTGTGCGGCCCCTTCTCCATGCGCTAAAAGCAGCCAGACTGGCCCGCGAGGAGGACCCCGCGGACAGGGCAGCCGTGGAGTGGGTCGACAACACGACGATTGTTGTCGACTTCCGACCCCCGGGGCGGGTCGATACCGCCGTCCCGAGATCGCACCCCACACCTTCCGAATACGCCGAGGCTGCCGATTCGGCCGCCGCCGCCTTGACCCAAGCCATCGCCTCTCGCCCCACCACCGACGAGGACTGGATCAGCGTCGAGCCGGAAGCTGGCGGCTCCCAACTCCCGGCCGAGAAACCAGCCCCGGCCCGGCCGCAACCGGCTCCCGAATGGGGCGAGCAGTGGCGAGATGCGATTCAAGGTTGGGTCCGGATTGGCGACGGCGCCAAGGTGTGGCGCCCCATTGTCACCACAACGACCACGGTCCCGAACTGGGAGATCGACACCAATCTCGGCATTGTGACCGGGGAATCTGCGTGCGCCGTCGAAACCAAGGGCCTCGGCACACTGGTTGAGTCGGTGGATGGCAACGATGCTATGCGCAAGATCCTCGCCAGAGACCGGGCCCTGGCCCAGGAAGCGATGGTCCGCGAGGCGGTTGCCAGGGGCGCCCATGCCGTGATTGGCGTGAATCTGGATTACACATTCCTTGGTGAATGCCTGATCCTGACCGTCACCGGTACCGCCGTGACCCTGCGCAACGCCCGGAAGTAGCGCCGACGGGCTCCTACAGAGCTTCCGCCAGTTCCTGCACCACGGCCATCAGCAGCTCGACGTCTGATTCTTGCGTCCGCCAATTGACGAATGCCGGCCGCAAAGCGACCCGCCCTCCGTAACGAGTTGTCCCCGCGTAAACCCTGCCGTCGGCCATGATCGCTTCCCCGAGACGTTGATTGAGGTCGTCCAGCTCGGCAGCCGACGCACCCGACGGCCGATAGCGAAAGCACACGATGTTGAGCGGGACTTCGGCCAGAAGCTCGAACCGGGAATCTTCTCCGACCAGCCGTGCGAGGTGTTGGGCGTTGCCGACACAGCGTTCCACCATGGAGCGATATCCGGCCCGGCCATAAGCCCGCAGAGTCGCCCACACCGTGAAGGAGCGGGCCCGTCGCGACATCTCCGGCCCGAGGAAAATATAAGCCGGCCGCTCGGCGTCCGGATCGGGCAGATAATCGGCGCCGGCCGAGAAAGACTTCAAGAGCCACGACTCGTCGCGCACAAGGACAATGCCGTTGTCGAAGGGGACGTTGAGCCATTTGTGCCCGTCGGCGATCACCGAGTCGGCGCGTTCGATACCGGCCGCCAAATGGGCGTAATCGGGGCTGATCCGAGCAAAGAGCCCAAACGCTCCGTCGATATGGAGCCAGGCGTTGTGGCGCTCCGCCAGGTCGGCGAGGGCATCGATAGGATCGAAATGGCCGGCGTTGACTTCCCCGGCGTTACCGACAATGATCGACGGGGCCCCGCCGAGCGCCACCAGCGCCGCCTCCATTGCCTCCAGATCGACGGTCCCAACGTCATCCGCTGAGAACGTTTGAACGGCCGACCTTCCCATCCCCAACATGCCGAGTGCTTTGCGGGCCGAGGCATGGATCCAACCGGATGACAGCACCTGTGGGGCTGGAAGGTTCCCGAAACCCTGATCGGCGAGATCGATACCGTGCTGTTCCGACCACCATTGCCTGGCAGCAGCCAGGGCCGTGAAGTTCGCCATGGTTGCCCCGGTCGTCAGCAGGCCGCTCCAGTCGCTCGGCAATGCGAACAGATCCTTCAGCCAGTCGATCGACACCAACTCGAGCTTGGTCGCCAGGGGCGTCGCATCCCACCCTCCGTTGTTCTGATCGAGCACCGAGGTGACCCAATCGGCACCTAGTGAGGCGGGCGTAGACCCCCCGATGACCCAATGGAAAAAACGCGGACCCGCCGACGTCACCGTGGCTTCCAGGCCCCGGCCGAGCAACTCACTGAGGGCCGCTACGGCCCCATCACCCTCCTCGGGGAGTTGAGCAGCAAAACTTTCGGCAACGGCATCCGAGTCCGGGCTTCGCATCTGGCGGGTGTCGAGGCTCTCGAGGTAGACCAGAGCCTCGCGAGAGACCAGCTCGATGACGTCCTTGAATTCGCTCGGGTTCGCCAGAGGGTCGCTGGGAGTGATCGATTGGTCCATGTCCTGTTACTCCTGCTGAGCCGGTTGAAGAATCTCGTAGACGGTGTTCCGGCGAGCCGGCGTCCGGCCGGCTGCAAGGATCGTTTCCTCCAGCTCTTCGGGCGTAGCCAGCTGTCCATGGGCAGCACCGGCTGCTCGGGAGATGTTCTCGTCCATCAGCGTTCCGCCCATGTCATTGCACCCAGCATCGAGCAACCGCCTGCCACCCTCCAAACCCAGCTTGACCCAGGAAGCCTGAATGTTGTCGATCAAACCATCGAAAGCGATGCGAGCTACCGCATGGATCAAAACCACTTCATCCCACGTCGGGCCCGGCCGCGATTGTCCCCGGAGATAGATCGGGGCTCCCATGTGAACGAACGGCAAGGGCACAAACTCGGTGATGCCGCCGGTGCGTCGTTGAATATCACGGAGCACTTCCAGGTGGTTGGCCCACGAGCGGGGACCGTCGATATGCCCGAACATGATCGTGGAAGTGGACCGCAGGCCCATCTCGTGTGCCTTCACCATCACATACGCCCATTCGGCCGTCGTGATCTTGTCGGGACACAGGTGCCGCCGCACGTCATCGTCGAGGATCTCGGCCGCGGTACCCGGGAGGGTTCCCAGGCCCGCTTCTTTGAGCCTGGCAAGAAACTCAACCACCGTGGCCCCCGACGTCTCGGCCCCCTGCCACACCTCGAGCGGCGTGAAACCATGGATATGCATGTCCGGGACGGCAGCTTTGATCAGCTCGGTGACATGCACGTAGAAATCACCGGTGAAGTCGGGATGTATCCCCCCTTGCAAGGTGACTTCGGTCGCTCCCCGCTCCCACGCCTCACGGCTCCGTTCCACCACCTCATCAAGGCTCAGAAGGTATGGCTCCCCTCTCAGGTTGAGCGACCGGGGGCCTTTGGAGAAAGCGCAGAACCCGCAGCGGAAATAGCACTGGTTGGTGTAGTTGATATTGCGATTGATTACGTACGTGACCACATCGCCGTTGCGCTTCCGTCGTAGATGATCTGCGGTGGCGGCGATGGCATCGACCTCGGCTCCCCGGGCCCGGAAAAGCACCTCAACCTCATCACGGCTCGGTGGAGCTCCGTTGCGGGACCGCTCGAGAATGGCCCCCACCTGATCTCCCACCTGCGAATACTCCGATTGGGCGGCAACCCAGGCCTGGTCTGTCCACTCGAGAGACAGGCGAGTCGCAGGAAGGGGTGGATCGAGTGCCATTCCGGGAGCCCACTCGTAGCGCGGGCGGGCGACACCACTCCCGTCGATCTGGTGCAAGTAGGCCGAGAACAGCTCACGATCAAGAACTTCGCGGGCCGAATCGATTTCGACGCCGGGAGGGATAGCCGTCCTTTCGACCAGAGCGAGGGGATTGACCACGTCGCGCAACTGGCCGAGAGATTCGGAATCCCAGTCGCGCAGCAGGAGGTCTCCGGCACCGACCGCAACTGCGCTCACCGCTTCGTCGATCGTGTCGACGAAGACCGACACTGCAGTGTCGACAGCCGGCAAAGACATCAGCTCAATCGCCTCCGACACCCGGCTGCGGCCTGTTCGCAAGAAAGCCGCGCCGGACCTGACCACCGCATCGAGGACCTCTTCAGCAGGCCCTTCGTAGAGCACGGTTATTCGCCAACCGGGCACGCCCGCAGCAGCCAGCTCCAGAGCCTGATCGGGGGTGGCAATCCAACCCAGTGGCTCGACCTCCCCCGCGCCGGCCACAGGAACCAGTCCACCGGCGAGAATCTCGCGGCGGGCATCGGCCGAAAGGGCCGCGAATTCGGCCACCGTGGCGCCCTGCTTGCTGCGGGTGGCAGCCCACATCTCGCTGACGTCCTCGGGCGCCGGCCGTAAGCGGTGGTAGGTGATCAACTGCTTGCCTCCATCTGCGGTGACAACGCATAACCGTCACCGTCTGCCGCCTCGCGGACCGCCAACAAGAGAGTGGGGTCGATCCATTCCTCCGCAATGAACTCGGGATACACCGGAAGGCGGGCTTTGAGCTCGAACCCGGCGGCCGCGGTGCGGTTGCGCAACTCCTCGAGATGGGGCCAGGGCTGCTCGGGGTTGACCCAGTCGATCGTCAGCGGCGAGACACCGCCCCAGTCGTTGATTCCGGCGTCGAGATAGACCTCATACCTCTCAGAGAGATTTGGTGGAACCTGCACATTCATGTCCGGGCCGAGGATCCAGCGGGCTACTGCTACCACCCTGGCAAAATACTGCGCCGTGGGCTCGGCAGAGCGGCGCATGGGCGTGTCTGCCTTGGCCCGAAAGTTCTGAACGATGATCTCCTGCAGGCAGCCCCACCTCTCCTGCAAGTCGGCAAGGACAAACAGGCTTGCGACCACTTCTGCCGGGGTTTCTCCGATTCCGATGAGCACGCCGCTGGTGAACGGCACCCTGGCGGCTCCGGCCGCCTCGATTGTCGCCACCCGCTCAGCGGGCTCCTTGTCCGGACAGTTGAAGTGGGGCATCCCCGGCTCCATGAGACGCGGCGATATGTTCTCGAGCATCAGGCCCATCGAAGGATTGGAGGGTCGCAGCGCCCGGATGGTGGCTTCGTCCATCAGGCCGGGGTTGGCATGGGGGAACAGCGACGTCTCGGCTGCCACTGCCTCCGACATCGCTCGAACGTAGTCAAGCGTGCTCTCGTAACCATGATCGTCGAGCCAGTTTCGAGCCTGCGGCCAGCGGTCCTCGGGGCGGTCGCCGAGTGTGAACAGGGCCTCCGTGCATCGCTCCCTCTCGCCGGCTCTGGCCACCGCCATCACGTCCTCCGGCTCCAGGTACTCTCCCCCTGCGCCGGGAGGCTTGGCGAAGGTGCAGTACGTGCAGGTGTCAAAACACAGAGTGGTGAGGGGTATGAAGACCTTGCGCGAGTAGGTCACGGTGCGGCCGTGGCCCTCGTCTCGCAGCCTGGCAGCCTCTCTGAACAGAGGCGACGGGTCGCGTTGTCCGACCAGATATTCCTCGGCAAGTAGAGGATCGGGAACAGGGTGAGCCATGGTGGTGCGAGTCTATGCCGGACCGTCCGATTGGGTGGCAGAAGGTTTTAGCAGGATCTTCTCCAACAGCCTGTTGCCGGAGGTCCTTTCGATGACTGTTGCCACTCTTCGGAGTTTCGGCTCAAAGAAGGTCTGGCTTCCCGCGATCACCACAAATAGGAAAACCGCCCCCGTCGCCACCAGGCGCACCCAGGAAGGAGCATCGTCGAGAAGCAGCTGGGTGAGCAACGCCAGAGCCGTTCCCGCGCCTGTGAGCAAATAGACAGAGCCGACGGCCCGCGCCACCTTCGGCAGGTCGAGGCCTAGCGCGTCGACCACAAACGCCACGATCATCGCCCCGGTGATCACGAGATAGAGGCCGGACGCCAGTGCGATCTCATCGACCGAGTCTGGCGGCGCCAGCCAGCCCAGCAGCCCCATGACCACCAGCAATCCCGCCCCCCGCGAAGCCAACAGGGCAGCCCGGACCCGCACGGTATCGGCCGACTCAAACAGCATGAGAGCCACTACGACGACCACTTCGAATGCCATGGCAGCTCCGAGAATCTGAATAGAGAAAACCGACTCTTGCCACCTCCCCCGCCACACAACAGCCTCCAATGGGCCGGCCAGCGATGTGAACAGAAGTGGAATGGTCCCGATCAGGAGCGACGCCACCAGAAACGAGTCGAGAGCCGCCCGGCGTCTCCGCCACGGATCCCCGTGCATCGAAGCGAACGTCGGCACCAGCACCCTCCGCACCGGGGCGGTCAGCCACAAGACCGAGTCCATCGCCAGTCGATAGGCAAAGTAGAAGAAGCCGACGACCTCCACCGAGGCGGCCACGCCGAGTGCAGCGAATGGGCCATGCCGCAGCAGCCCCGTGGCGGCCGCCACGAGCAGGACCGGGCCTGACCGCCGGGCAATTCGGCCGACCCCCCCGGTTGAAGCTCTTCCAAAGGGGATAGCTACCTTGCGAACCGCCAACCAGGCAAACAAAGAAAGCAGCGGCTTAGTGATGAGAAGTGGGAGCACAAAGCTGGCAGCTCCGAAATCCAGGGCCGCGAATAGGGCCACCAGCGCGTAATGAGCCAAGACTGCAGAACCGTCGAGCCGTTCGGCGATCCTCTGGTGACCGTGGCTTTGCAGCAGTCCCAATCCAATCGGAGCAAAGAAGCCGAGTGGAGAAGAGACGGCGGCTATGAGGAGGACTGAGCGCACCGATGGCTCGTCGAAAAGCCAGCCGCCCAGCAGTGCCAGCAGGGCAAGGGCGACGGCCATGAGCGAAGACACCTGGAGGGAGTACCAAACCGCACTGGCGTGAACATTGGGCGATGCGTACCGTCCCCGATCGACCAGATAGCTGCGCATGCCGCCATCCCCCAGACCAAGGATCAGAGACCCCACCCCGATGGCCACCGCGAAGACGCCGAAGTCCCCTTCTGCCAGGAGCCAGCCAAGCAAGCCTTGCGCCGGCAGCCCGAAGGCGAACGCTAAGGCGGTGAGCCGCAGCGTTCCGCCCGGCCCGGCTTGGGATGAAGTCACAGGATCCAGGACGCCAGGCTAGATCTGGCTGCCCTTTTCTTCTCTTTTCAACCCGGTGAAGGTGGAGGAAGGTTCCATTGGTTGTACAGGCCTGGGGCTCCCCCTCCTCGCCTTCGCTTTGCTCAGACGGTCCTCCCCCTGGACCTCAATGCACGGTTGCTCACCGACGGGTGGCCTGTTTACTTCCCCGCCCTCGAGGGCGGGGTGGCCGAGCGCCCTCGAGGTCGGGGTGGGGGTGAGGGTGCCCAAACCTGGTCTCTCATGGGAGGTTTGGAGTCTCCCCCCATCCGTCCTCGGCGCGAGCGCCGAGTCCACCTTCCCCTCAAAGGGGAAGGAAGGAGACTCAGAGATTGGCACTCACTTTTTTCGTGAACGGATCACACAGTTCGAACCGCCGATGGGACCAGGCTGAGACGGGCATCACCACCGAACCAACCGTGGATTGAGGCTAGGAGGGAGGTGGGAACGGTCGAGCCGGTGACGAAGGGGGG
>CAXMOO010000091.1:0-8497 GCA_964195005.1 uncultured Gammaproteobacteria bacterium | reverse complement strand
GTTATGGTCTTGACCCCGATCATCCCCGTCGAAGAGAGGTATCCGGGCATGATGCCCAGGGCCCCCACCCGCTCCGGCAACCACATCACATGGCGAAGAGGTTGGATTCCCTCCCCCCGGGCGAGAGCGCGCAACGCCTCCCGGACCGCAGTAATGCAGTCCGCCATGGGAAGCAGGCTCCGCACCTCCTCCTGGTTGATGACCAGAGTCTCCAAAGTCAGCCGCCCTCTGTTGTAAAAAGTGCCCCGATAGCCGCCCATTCGTCAGGCTTCAGGTCGACCTCAATGGCCTGCTCGACCGCTTCGAAATGCTCGGGCCGGCGCGGACCCACGATCGAGGATGTCACGTCCGGGTGATGCGCCAGCCACGCCAGCGCCATCCCGGCGGTACTCACGCCGTGGTCGGCAGCCAGCTCCGTCAGACGATCGATGGCGGCGAACGTGGCTGCCTTCCAGAAACGCAGATAGGGCTCAGGCCGCATCGTCATGCGCGAGTCCCCCGGATAGTCCTCCTCATATGAGTATTTGCCGGTGAGCATCCCCCCGCAGAGCGGACTGAACGGGGTGAGCCCCAGCCCCTGGTCACGGCACAACTCGAGCACTTCAGCCTGGTCGCCTTGATCGATCAGGTTGAAGGAGTTTTGGATCCAGTCGAACCGGGCCAGGCCCTGCGCCCCGCTGATCCACAGTGCCCTGGTGACCTTCCAGGCCGGATGGTTCGATATGCCGATATATCTGACCTTGCCATCTCGCACAATCTCATCGAACACGCCGACGGTTTCTTCGAGCGGCGTCGTGAGGTCGAGCTCGTGCACGAGGTACATGTCGAGATGGTCGACTCCCAGGCGGGTGAGACTGGCGTCGACCTGGCGGAGGACATGGCGTCGCGACAAGCCGTAGTCGTTCAGGCCCTCGCCCACGGCGTTGCCTACCTTCGAGCTGATCAGCAAGCCATCCCGGACCGAAGAGTCCTTCGTGCTGAGCCATTTGCCTATCACAGCCTCGCTCCGTCCACCGCCATAGGCATCGGCCGTGTCGAGGTAGTTGATTCCAAGGTCGACGGCCCGATCGAGAAGGCGGAAAGCTTCCTCATCTGACTCACCTTGCCCGAAGAACTCCGGGGCGCTTCCTATGCCGCCGAAGTTTCCGCAGCCCATGCCAAACGCAGATACCCGCAGGCCGGTTCGGCCGAGTTGTCGATAATCCATCAAGGGCACTCTCTCCCGAGACATCTACCCTAGGAGGGTGTCCGGAGCGACGTTGGTGAGTCGCAGCGGCTCCGCCACCGATGTGCGAGTGTTGGCTAAACAGACGACGAGGTGAAGTAGTGACAGACGATTTTGGACCGATTCTCGACGGCGACGCCCCGAGCGATTATGAGCGATACATCCGCACCGACGAGCTGCTCTCCCTTCAGAAAACGCCCGAAGAGAGTGCCCACCGCGATGAGCTGCTTTTCCAAACCGTCCACCAATCATCGGAACTCTGGCTGAAGCACGCCTGCTTCGAGGTCGAGACGGCGACAACGCTCATTGACGAAGGAGACCTGCCAGGGGCGATCCGCTTGCTGCGGCGCGCCGTTCTCGGATTGCGTCTCATTACCGGCCAGCTGGAAATGCTGGAACAGATGTCACCCTGGGAGTATCAAGAGGTCCGGAAGGTTCTCGGCCATGGAAGCGGCTTCGACTCACCCGGATTCAACCGCATCAAGGTGGTGTCCCCCGAGATCGGCAAGGCGTTTTTCCGGGCGCTCGACCTGGCGGGCCTCGACGTAGTGGAGCTCCATCAGCGCGGGCGCGACCACGAGGACCTCTATCAGCTCAGTGAGCTTCTGATCGATTGGGATGAGCGCATCAGCTTGTGGCGCAGCCATCATTTCAAGATGGTCGAGCGAATAATCGGGGGCCTCGTGGTTGGGACCCAGGGAACCCCGGTGGAGCTGCTGGCGCACCTCCACGAGAACGTCTCCTTCCCGGCGCTATGGGAGGCTCGCACCGCTCTAACAGAGGCCTCGAAGGAGGCAGAGGAGAGCGGGGGCTAGACCCGGGCCCCCAAATCACCGTCCTCACTTCACCCTGGCAGAAATAGGACAAAGGCCCCTACGAAACGAACCAGCCGGCTTCTCATACTGGTCCAAAGACTCATGGAGGTAGCCGTGGCTGAAGTTGATCACTCCTCCCTTCCAACCCTGGTCCGGGAGTTCCGACCCAATTGCCCTGGCTGCTCGCCGGACAAACTGAGTGTCGACGCGACCAGACCGTGCAGTTTCTACGACTGCCCGGGATTACCCAAGGAACTGGAGGTCACATGCAATCTGTGCATGTACGATTTCGCCGCTGAGGATGGGCAGCCCAAGTGCGATCACAAGACGTGCGAAACGGCTGTGCGGCTCAAGGCCAACGTCCCGACATACCGGCTGTGGCTAGACCTCGTCAGGTCTGAAGCGAGGCTCGAAGGGCTCGTGCACCGCTAATCACCCGACACCGGCTTGTGACACGCAGATGCGTGAAGTCGCGAAAACGATGCAACGGGTCGGCCCGCTCACAAGGCAAGCCGAATCGAAAAGCGATTACTCGCCCGGGACCACCATCCACCATTCTGTGAACTCGCGGCATCGGCCGTCGTCGTCCAGACGAATCACCCAGAGGTTGTAGTAGGTCTTGGAGTTCGGCTCCAGGTATACGGTCTCCCCCTGGACGAAAGCAACATCGTCGCTTATGCCGATCACCTTCTCGTCAAAGTCCCACGTGCCCGGCTCGTCCTGCCGTTTGAGCCACTCCGAGACTATTGCGTCCTGGCCGGTCCATGGCTTACGAAACGGGGCGGTGCGGTAGGTGGCATCTTCGGTGAAGAGGGCCCGAATGTGGTCGGGGTCGTTATTGGCCCATGCCACCTCATAGGCATCCACCCAATGATGTACATCGTGCTCGTTCATGCTGCCCAAGCTACTCGTATGCTCTCCGGGTGGACCGTCGCCAATTCGAACAGCTCGTCGACCGCTCGTTGGAGCAGCTCCCCGACTGGGTGCTTGCGGCCCTCGAAAACGTGATCGTGGTGGTGGAAGACACTCCAACCGAGGAGCACGACCCCCATGGGGAGGGAATTCTCGGGGTGTACGAAGGCGTGTCGCTGTACGACCGGGGGGAGGACTACACGATGGCCCTACCCGATCGGATAGTCATCTTCCGCCAGACCCACCTGGCGCTTGGCCTCGAGGAACCGGATCTGGAACAGGAAATTCGCGCAACTGTGCTCCATGAGATCGCCCACCATCTCGGCATCGACGATGCGCGCCTCCACGAGTTGGGCTGGGGCTAGTGCCCCGACCAGAGCACTAGCCCTTCTTAGTACGAAAAAACTGTTCCTAAGTCCTCGCCGGTTCACTGCCGATAGACCGGTCATGGAATATGAGTTCGACCATATCGACGACCCCTACCGCCGCTGTGAAGATCATTGCAATCACGACCTGGTACGCGGGATCCTCGTCTCTGACCTTCTCGCTTCAGACGGCCCCTATCGTCCTACCAGCCTGTTGGTGACGCTCCCTTTTGATCGCGGTTTTCGCGAATCAGACGTTCCTCAGGCCAGCTAGCAAGCCTTTCTCCCAGATCGCCTTCTCGCCACGCCCTACCCCTTGGGCCACCAGTCGGTGTCGGGAAAGTTGCCGAACCAGGCGAACCAAAACGACTGGCCCGTGACCCGACGCAACAGCTCGGTTCCGTCGGCCAGCAGAACGAGGTCCTCACTGATCATCACCGGCTGGCCGTCAAATACCGGCTCACCATCGAGCACCTCGAGGCCTTCAGTGGCCTCATAGGCCCGCCCTCCGCCGTTAGCGCTCACGAATAGCACCGGGAACCCACCGACACCGAGGATGACGGCGCCGGCCTCATCCAGGTCGGTGACCCTCAGTGCAATACGGCTTCCGACCAGATCAAGCGTGATGACTTCTTCCTTTTCAGCAAAGACATCGGGAACTTCGAAGGTGGAGAACCACAACTCACTGGAGGCGTAGTAGTCGCGATAGGCATCGCCCGGCTGATAGGTGTAGCTGGCCGGGCCGTCCTCCGGAATCGTCTGGACGTCGCTGTCGGGGTGCTCGGCCACCCAATCCGCCCAGGTGGTCACCGTGAACGGGAGCCTCTCCAACTGTGTTCCCGCCAGAGGTCCGGCGAATGCCTCCCCGGTGAGCGCATTCCACAGCGAATCGGTCTGCACGTCCACCATGACCTTGTTGGAGTTGGCCAGCAAGCCGGAGGTCTGCAGATCGAGGACCAGACCGTCCACCTCCCGATCGAAGAACACCGGGGTGCGGCACAAGGTGCAATAGACCATCGCCACAGCGCGACCGCCCAGATGGTCGTTGGCCAGTTCGTGGTGGCCGAGGATCCTTACCGGATAGGCCCGCGCCTCACCGTCGATAACCGCTCCGAAAACCAGCTCGCTATCAACCATGTAGCCGGCTTCGGCCACCGGGATTGTCGGCTGATCGTTGAGCTCGGGGATGCCGCCCCGGGGCACTCCCCCCCATTGCACTCGAGCAGCAATTACCGGATCACTTACCTGCCCGAGAAGGGTGCCGAATTCCGGATCGATCGCCGAAAACAGCGATGCCTTCCAGGGAACGTAAACCACCCCGGGGTTGACATCGTTCTGGTAGATCCACCGCCCATAAAACAATGACAGCGTCCGAAGGTCATCGCTCTCCACCGATTCCCCCGTCAATTCGCCGATCACACTCATGGCCCTGCCAAACAGCTCAACATCGCCGAACCGAGAGACATCGTACAAATAAGGCACGAAGTTGACGTCGCCGCCGTCCGCAACAACATCCACAACCGCTTGCGCCGCTTCAAGGGTCGTGATCGGCCCGATCCCGATCAGGGCGAGCTCAATGCCCTCAGCTCCTATCGACAAGGTTGATGAAGTAGTGGTGTCGGTTGGAGCTGCGGTTGTGGGCGCGGCTGATGATCCACACGCGGCCAGCACGACTGCCAGCACCAATAGGGAGCTTTTCATGACCCAGGAACGTTAGGGAACATTCGATCGTTCCGACTAGTGCTGCGTTTCGTAAATACGGTGTTCGTAATGCCGAGCACTCGGCGTCATCTGGCAAGGATCGACGACGAAGGCGCACCTGACTCGTGCATCGAGGAGGAGGACGCAGCCAGGGGCGTCGAGGGCCGGCAGAACGTCATCGGCTTTACGGAACGCTGCACTCGTATCCGGGCCCGCGATCTATCGTCCCCCTAATGAGCCGTCTAGCTGTGATAACCGGAGACGTGGCCCTCCCGGTTCCGGGTGTCTGCGGCACCCTCGATGACTTGACGAGGGGGACCTGGTCGTGCTGTCAACCGTGAAGAGTGCGGTTGCCATCACCGCGATGGCTCTCACCTTCGGCACATGCGGAGGTAAGGACGTGAGTGACGCGGCCATGTCCACCGCGGTCGTCACTTATGGGACCGGCCCCTCACAATGCGGCAGGAAAGGGAGCTTCCCATGCGGAAGGCACGGTCAAGGTCGAACTTCGCCGGCCGGCGCTAGTCGAGCAAGAACTGCTGGTCGAGATCGATCCCGAGGAGCGGGTCACCGTGTTCCACGGATCGGACGTCATCATGGAGGCCACCCCCGATGCCGAGCTCTCGATTGAAATCCCGGCCTCGGACGATGTCATCGAGCAGATCTTCGCCCGGGGACCGGTAACCGCAGCCCGACACCAGGACCGGCCCCACTGCTTCGGATGCAGTGTCGAGCGAGAAGACGGGCTTGGGATCGCCACGAGGCCGATCGGGACGACGGGGATCTGGGGAACGACATGGACACCGGACGAGTCCCTGCCGTCGACCGACGGATTCATAAACGATGAAATCTTGTGGGCTGCGTTGGACTGTCCCGGAAGCTTTGCTGCGTCCGACCCTTCCGGGCGCCCACCTGGGGTCACCGGGTCACCCTCTCTCGAGGCAATGACGGTTCAGATCCGCGAGAAGGTGAGGGTCGGAGAGCAGCTCGCCGTAATGGGATGGACACTCAGCCACTCCGATTCCACGGTGGACTGCGGCACCGCAATCGTCGATAGGACCGGCCGGGTCAAAGCGTACGCTCACCTCTGCCATTCAATCGCCGACGACAACACGCCCCACGGGCAGTAACCCTCGTTGGCACTGCCGACAAGCTCACACCACCGTCATCGGAATAATCGAGTGCTCGTAACCGACGACGTCGCTCAAGCCGCCGACGCCGTGTAGTTGGACACGAAAGTAGTGTGATCGGGATGATTGCCGCGATCAGCTATAAACCGATCCCCCTCGTTGAGGTAGGCCCGCTGTCGCTATCGCTTCACGGTGTCTTTGCGGCTGCGGGCTTCGCGGCCGGGGCCGTTCTCATGATCCGGGCGGTCAAGGCCCGCCGGTTCGATCAAGAGGCGGTGCAGTCGGTTTTGACGTGGGCCCTGATCGCAGCCCTCCTCGGGGCGAGGCTCTTCACCGTCCCTGCCCATCTTGGCGACACCGGCTATGGATTTGGTGACATCGTCGGACTTGCCGGGGATTTTTCCATCCTCGGTGGGTATGCGGGTGGGGTCATCGGCGGGGTGCTGAGGTTGCGCATGCTCGACATGAACGTACCTGTGCACCTCGATTTTGCTGCTGCCGGAATGGCAATCGGCGCAGTCGTTGGCCGCATCGGAGACCTCGCGATTGTTGAGCATCTCGGTAGCCCGACGAGCTTCTTCCTCGGGTACACCGTCAAGCCCGGCTACGACCTGCCTCCCCAGCACCAGGCGCTCGAGTGCACAGTCGAATCGGCCGTAGACGGCATCTGTGGGACATTCCACCACACTGCCCTCTACGACATGTTGGGCGCAGCCGTGCTGTTGGGTGTTCTCATCTGGCTGGCGCGGGCGTGGACTCAAAGCCACTACGGGCAGTTGTTCGGAGTGTGGGCCCTTTGGTACGGGCTCCAGCGATTTCTCATCGACTTCACGAGGCTCGACGCAGCCGAGGAGACCGGCCGGTCGGTGATCGCCGACTCGGTTATCGGGCCATTCACCGGCAGCCAATGGGGCGCTCTCATCACCGCCGCGCTGGGTGCAGGCCTCATCTGGTGGGCCAGGGTGAAGATGCCGGTGGTGTCCGCCGAAACCGACGTGACCCTTGGAGCCAAACCAATCGAAACCAACCGAGCCGATTAGCAGCTGCGGGCCGTCGTCAACCTCAAGCGCACACAGCGCGCCAGTAGGGCCCGACCACCTTCCCCTCAAGATTGGAGTTCCCCCGCCCAATCCTCGACAACCCGGATAACGCAAACAACCGGGTGCGCGCTACAGGGATTGAACCTGTGAGTGGAGTTCCCCCCGTGAGCCAGGCCCCGATACCGCTCCATATGTGCTGCCGGCTTGCCGGCTTGCAGTGCCCCGGCGGCTAGGTTCGACGCATGAGAATCGGACTCATCACGCAGCTTCACGGCCGACCATACGGCGATACGCCGGCGCCATCCTGGGAATCGATCAGCGAACGAGCGGCCACTGCAGAAGCCGCGGGCTTCGGCATGTTCGGTTTGAAGGATGCGCTGCTGTCCCGCTGCACGGCAACTTGAGCGGCTCCAAGCCATGACTCAGGCCGCCCCATATGTTATGTGCGGCGTGTAATCACTCGCCGGTCGGCAGCGGATGGGGTTCGTCGCGTACAGCGATAGTTATTGTTAGACCAAGCATGCGACAGGAGGCGTTCCCCTGATCCCCGACCTGCGGCCTGGCCGCAAGCGCGGCGCGCTGCTCCTCGCCGACATCTCAGGCTATACGTCGTTCCTTGAGAGCGTCCGGGTGGCGCACGCCGATGACGCGTTCGCGGATGGTCGGATTCCTGACGCCTATGGCCTGATGTCGAGCCTGCTTGACGGCATCGCGACGCGGATCGACCCGCCCTTTACGCTGGTTAAGTTCGAGGGCGACGCCGCGTTCGCCGTTGCCGCTGACGGGATGGCACCGCGAGGCGCCGCCGCGCGGGCCTGCGTGACCGCCTGCTATCGAGATTTCGCCAAACGGCGGGCCGCAGCCGGGCTCGTCTGGACCTGCACCTGCGATGCCTGTGCCCTCAAGGACACTCTCGATCTGAAGTTTGTCCTCCACTATGGGGAGTACATTGTCCAGGGCGTGGGACGCCACGTAGAGGTCTTGGGCCCGGACGTCACCACAGCCCATCTGCTACTAAAGAGCGGTGCGGCGGAGCTCTTAGACTCACATGCCTACGCACTCTTCACCGAGGCGGCCGTGACGGCGCTGGGCCTTCTCCTGGAAGACGCGGTTCCGCTGGTTGTTGAAAATCAGCTCTACAAATACACCCAAATGCAATGGACATTTGGTGTCAATATGGTTGCTCTGGTCAGGGGCCGCCCGCGCACATTGAACTTGAAAGAGATGATCCACTACTATGTGGAGCATCGGCATGAAGTTGTACAGCGGCGGACCGAGTTTGAACTGAGAAAAGCCGAAGAGCGCGCGC
>CAXMOO010000090.1:0-10295 GCA_964195005.1 uncultured Gammaproteobacteria bacterium | reverse complement strand
GAGGGGCGCGAACTTGGACCGCAGCCGGACCACGGTCATGCTCTCCTCGTAGATCTCGGTGGCAGTGTTGTCGAGTCTGGCGGATTCTTGATCCTCCTGGCCGTATGCCTTGACCACCTGAATGCCTCCAACCGCTTCCTCGACCACCTCACTCAGATCGGCGAGGCGTTCCTGGACTCGGAACGAGACCTGGATCACTTTGCCGGCGAACCGGTTGGCGGACCCGAAGAGCATGGGCACCGCCAGCGAGGCCACCACCCCAAGAACCGGGTCGATCACGATCAGGACCGTGACGACGATGGCGAGCATGGCCACATTGGCGATCGTGATGGGGAGCATGGCGAACACCAGCCGGACCTGTGACAGGTCGCTCGAAGCCCGGGCCATGAGCTGACCCGTGCTGGCCTGGTCGTGAAAGCTGAACGCGAGGCGCTGCAAATGCTCGAATATGCGGTTGCGGAGATCGGTTTCGGCCCGGTATGAGAGCGCAAAGCCAAAATAACGTCGAACGCCGATGCCGACTCCCTGAACGAGCCCGGCCAGGATGAGCAGTCCCACCAACGGGGCAATGCGGTCGCGGTCGCCCGCGGAAATAGCATCGTCGATGACGGTGCCGACCAGGTAGGGAATCGTCACCAGCGCCGCCATCCACAGTAGAGCGCCGGCGATGGCGAAGGCCGAGATAGTCCGGTATCCGAGAAGGGTGCGCCCGATCAGCGTCAGCCCGGAACGTACTTCTGGGCTGCGCAGACCGGATGGCATCCTTACAGACTATTCCCGGGGGCCCGGGTAGCAGACGCCGAGATCGTGATCGGGTGATTGGAGTGTCTGGTTACTCACCGGCGCCGTTGAAGATCAATCGTGGCAGTTTGTGTCGGCATTGACGGTGATGCTGAAGGTGCCAAATCCGCGGTCCTGACTGCCTGTCCCGATGCGCTCCCAGTGCACGTCAAGTGTGAGTGTGTGCTTGCCGGTGTCAACCTCTTCGAGGCTGACAGCGGGCCCGCTGTCATTTGTGACAATTGTGCCGGATGGGAACAGGCCACGGTTGTCACCGTCGATCACCATTTGCCAGCCGCTGGACCAGCTTTCGTCCGGGTCCGAAGCCGACCACCTGATCATCTGATTGTCATCATCACAGAAGGCGTCGGCCGTGAGGATTGGGAACCAGGCACCCACCGGCACGGTCGTGGTGGTGGTCGGCGGTGCTGTGGTGGTCGTCGTCGACGTAGTGGTGGTGGTCGGCGGTGTTGTGGTCGACGTGGTGGTGGTGGTCGGCGGGGTTGTGGTCGTCGATGGTCGGGGCGTTGTGGTGGCGGGGCGGGTGGTGGTGGTCGAGTCGGAAACCACGCTTGTGGTCGTGGTCGGGACTGGAGTCGTGGTGGTCGCAACCGTGCCGTTCGTGCTGGTGGAAGAGGTTGCTACCGGACGAAGCGGCTGCGAAGTGGTGGTGGAAAGGACGCTTGCGGCGAGGACAGACGCGGGGGGAGTAATGCCCCCGGCGCCCGATGCCCCCGCATCTCCGCTTTCACTCCCAAACGCGTTTACACCCACGACCAGCCCGCCGAGAAGGAGTAGCACAAAGATAATCAGGAGTCGCGCCCGCCGATTGACCAAATCGGCATGACCGTAATGCTTGTCGAAGTCCCGCACCGTGCCTCCAGCTGCCCGCGTCTCCACACACTATAAGTGGTTTGGAGCTCCTCGGGGCGGTTGAAGAACCTCCCAAGCACAGCGTTTAGTGTCCTAAGGTAAGGTTTTTAGGGTATTCGACGAAGAGCCTCTCAGGAAGTTGTTGCCACGCTGTGTGGTGACTGTGAGTCTGAGGAGCGTTACAAAATGGTTATCCCCCGGAAATGGAAACTGGTTGCCGGCACGATGTCGGCGGCGGTGGCACTCGGTACGGGTGCGGCAGTCGCCCAGGAGGACGGAGACGATGACAGCCAGGATGGTCGGCCGGTTCTCACAGAGGTCGTCGACATAGAAGAGTTGCCCCAGCTAGAAGTCGGGGGCGACCTCCCGCTGTTACAGGTCCAGGATCAAGTCGACGGAGACTCTCCTTTCGACAGCGTGGCCGGCGAAAGCGTGAGCCTCGAATCCGAGGAAAGCATCGCTTCTGAAGCCAGCACCGACTCCGACAGCATGCCCTCCGAAGAAAGCATGACCTCGGATGAAAGCATTGACTCGGACAGTATGCCGTCTGAGGAGAGCGTCAGCGCCGAGTCGAACGACTAGGACATCAATCAAGCCTCAACCGGCGTCGATAATCCCACCAATGACGCCCGCGACCTCCCTTCCACCAGCCGATCCTGAGCTTCCCGAGCTGGGAGTTCTGCTCGGAGACGATGCCGGGGCTCTCCTGGAGGCCGCCGTACAGGAGCCGGTGGCCCAGACCCGCCTCAGGCAGGTTCGTTACGACCCGGGCCGGTCGGTCACCGCCACCTACTCGGCAGTGCTCGACGGGGTCAGTCAGGGAGTGACGCTTTGTGCCCATGCCGGGCGTGATCTGCCTGCCAACGCTGCGATTGTCGAGGACGGCGCTTCTCGTGTCGCTGTCTGGCGCTTTCCGCACGATCCCAAGTTGCCCGGCTTGCCCCACGCAGTCCAGCCGGACCTGCTCAAGAGCTTGCTGGCCGAAGTGGGCGCCGACTATCCAATTCAGCTCATCAAGACCCGCTCGTACCGTCCGCGGCGGCGGGCCGTCATCGAAGTCGTCACGGAGCGGCACCGCCTGTTCGTGAAAGTAGTGAGACCATCCCGGGTGGCGGCCCTCCAGGCAGCCCACATCACTGTGGCCGGCGAGCTGCGAGTCCCTCGCAGCCTGGGATGGTCGCGAGAGCTCGGAATCGCGATTCTCGAGACGGTTCCCGGCTCGACGATGCGCCGCGCCATCGAAGCCGGAGACGCCACGCTCCCTGCACCAGCAGAGTTGTCAGACTTCCTAAGTCGGATGCCCACCCTGCCCCATGAACGGCCGGGACTCATCGAGCGCCTGGACGTGCACAGTCGGTTTCTCGCCACGATCCTGCCTAGAGAGGCTGAGAGACTGACGGAGATGGTGGAGGCTATCGGCCAAGCTCCCTCCGAGCGGCTCGTGGCGGCACATAACGATCTTCACTCCGCTCAGGTCATCGTTTCAGAGGGCAGAATCAACGGCCTCATCGACATAGACACGGTGGGTATGGGTCGACGGGCCGACGATTACGCCATGCTGCTCGGGCACCTCTTCACCCTCGCCCTCGTTAGCGGTCGCGGTCAAGCGTTCGCCGCTTACGGGTCCCAACTTCTATCTGCCTTCGAGGGTGACGTGGACCGGGTGAGCATTCGACTCCGCACCGCCGCCGCGGTGATTTCCTTCGCCACCGGCCCCTTCCGAGCCCAGCAGCCCGACTGGCCATCATCGACTGCCAAGCGTCTCACGGCTGCGGAGCAGTGGCTCAAGAACGCAGGGTGAGTGGTCATCGCGCCGACGGAATCGGATCCGGCCTTGCCTGCGTAATGGTGTAAAAGCGTTTGACTTGTTACATGTCCTTTACTATAGTAATGGCTATAGTTGATTAAGCCTATTACCGAGGAAACAAGGCCGATGGTTGTAGCGACGAAGCAGATAGATACCGCATCAGGCGCTAAGCCCGGACTCAGCTCCCCATCCGGGCTGGTCGTCGGCGGCGCCCTGGCAGCTGTCTACATCATCTGGGGTTCGACTTACCTCGCAATCCGATTCGGCCTCGAGGGCTTCCCTCCGTTTCTGTTGAGCGGAATCCGCTTCTTAGTAGCAGGTGTCCTCATGTACGCGGTGCTTCGCTTCCGCGGTGCGCCGGCTCCCACCCGGCGCCATTGGTGGAACGGTGCCCGAGTGGGACTGCTAATGCTCGTCGGGGGAGTCGGGCTGGTCACGATGGCGGAGGATGCCGGCGTTGGCTCCGGTGTGGCGGCTACCGCAGTCGCGGTTATTCCCCTGTGGGCAGCCCTGGTGAGCGGACTATTCGGCAGCTGGCCGGCACGCGTGGAGTGGGTGGGTCTCGTCCTGGGGTTCGGAGGTGTCATCGTGCTGGCTCAGGAGGGTGACTTCGGGTCGAATCCGGTCGGTATGGCTCTCGTTGTGATAGCCCCGATCTTGTGGGCCATCGGGTCGGTCTGGGGATCGCGTTTGGAATTGCCCCAACCTGCGATGGCCACCGCCATCCAGCTACTCGTCGCCGGGTCGGCCATGGTGGTACTCGGGCCGCTTCGCGGAGAGCGGATCTCTGAGGTCCCACAGGCGTCTGCGTGGCTCGCCCTCGGCTACTTGATCGTGTTCGGTTCGATTGTTGGTTATACAGCGTACGTCTACCTGCTTCGGACAGTGCGCCCCGCCCTCGCCACCAGCTATGCCTACGTCAACCCGGTTGTGGCAGTGGTGCTCGGGGTCACCCTGGGATCCGAGGTCCTCACAGGCCCGGCTCTCATCGCGTTGCCCCTGATCTTGGCGGGAGTCGGCCTTGTCTTGATGGCAGCCCGTAAGCCCCGCCGAGCCCAAAAGCGAGAGTGCGTCCCGGCGGATGGAGGAGTGTTTAGTGCCGCGAACGGAGCGCACTCCCTGCCACGTGCCGCAAGGAAAGTGTCAACAATCGGCGCCGACACCCGCTGGCCGAGTCACAGGCTGCGTTCACGTACGACGAGCGCATTGGCTCGACGAGATGAGCCACCTTCACCGGGCAGTGGTCGGGGATAGGCAGCGCTCAGGCCGAGAAGAGGGTGATATCGCCAGATAGCGTCTTGATCCCCAGCTCGGCCCGTTTGGATTCTTCTGTTGACTCGGCCGACAAGTCGAAGTCGTTACGAACATCCCCTGACAGGGTCTCGATGTCTACATCGAGTATCAGGCCTGGCCGCAGACCGATCCGAGCGTCGCCGGACATGGTCTTGAAGGAGAGGGCTGATCCACCAAAGGCCTCCACCTTCAAATCGCCTGAAGAAGTCTTGGCAGCGACTGTGCCGTCCGCTCTACCGACGCTGACATCGCCTGACATCGTCTTGCACTCGAGCTCACCAGCAGCCTCGGCAATCTTGATGTCGCCCGAGGCTGTGGCGAGGTGTGCATAACCGCCAAGGCTTGCCAGTCTTACGTCTCCGGAAGCTGTCAATACCGATGCGTCGTGCATGACGCCACGGGCAGTGACGTCGCCCGAGCCAATCACTGCGGTCAGAGAGCCGAGGTTGACGTCGGCGGCCAGATCTGCCGAAGCCAGCTCGGCCTTGACCGATGCACCGACTGGCAGGACAACCGTCACGTCGAGCGAGCCGAGGCGGCGCTGGCGTTGCTGCACAATTACGGTGTTGCCGCGCTGTTCGACCACCAGCTTCTCCAGGCTGCGGCTCGAGCCCTGGATGCTGACCTCGATGCTTCCGGCGTCACCGGGCAACAGACGCACGCTACCGCTCCCGAGCTTCACCTCAAGCCGCGGATCATCGTTGACTTTGAAGGATTGATCGAGGTCGGTCACGTCTGGATCGTGCCCGAAAACCGTCGACCCGACTTGGCAGCTTTGTGGGCCCGGGACGATAGTGACTTGAACACGTAGGTATTCACTGAATCGCCGGCGTCGGCCGCCGCTTCCTCTATTAGCGCCTTGAGCTTGCTGGGGAGCCGGACGGTGAGCCGGGCTTCCAGGTCCTCGGCAGCGAAAGGCGAGTCCTCGCTTATTGGACGTGCAGTAAGTGCCGGTTGGCCATCGGAAAGCACAACCTCGACTGCATAGTCTGGCAACTGGGCCGACACCTCTTCGGCCGCCTGCTCTGCGAGTCCGAGTGCCAGCCGGTGCATTGTTGGGTCGAGCACGGCCAGCAGAGCTTCTGCTGCGGCCTCCATTTCGCTATCGGCTCCGGTCAGCGAAAGCTGTTCGTTGAGTGCTGCCTCGAAGTCCGTCATTGCGCTGCTTATGTCCATTTGTCGTTCCTTAGTTGGCCGGCCGTGAACGCCGACGGGGGACCGGTTGGATGCTCCAGCTGTTCCTCCAAGAGCGGCGTAGCTTCGGCGAGCGGGAGGAGCGGTGCAATGATTTTCCCGCTGCCTCGTTGGTCCTCGCCTCGTGGATTGTGATGATGGTTTCTATGTATGTCTCCATGATGTTCCTCTTTCGCTTGCTGTTTGTCAATTTGGTGTCATTATAATGTCAAAATGCTGTCACAATGCTGTCACAATGTCAACCCCTAGTGTCAGATTTCTTTTCGTCAGGTTTTCTAGGGCTCCGGCAACGGTTGTAGCGGTTGCGGCTAACCAACTAGTCGCCCACCCGTCGCTAGTGTCGGGTCACCGGATCCGGGAGCGGCATGACAACGTCACTAAGACCTCTCGAGCGAGTGATCGTTCGGGAACTCGACCGAGGTGCTTCCTTTGCGGCCGTTGCGATGTCACTTCGCAAGGGGCGGGCACAATTCGCCGTATCGCCGCGATGGTCGATCTCGTCGAGGAACTCCATTTGGAACGGGACCATGGACGGTCCAGGGACGGGGAAGGGATACGTCCCATCGAGCGCTGCATCCGCCGACTCCGGGCCGAAGGTCAGAGCGTTGGCGAGGTCGCCTCGCGCATACGCCGCAGCGGCGATTATGTGAGGCGTGTCGAGTCGTACACGCAGCTGAAACAAGCGAGCCGTGGTGGCAGCTCAGGGCAGGGCATAGGCAACTAGCCCGCCATTTTCTGCCGGACCCAGGTCGCCCGGAGTCCCGGATCCGTACCCGACGTAGAGGATCCCATCCGATATCGAGATGCTCCCGCTGACTGCGCCGTCGAGCGTCGCGCTCCACAGTAGGGACCTGTCGGAGGCGTTGAGGGCATGGATAGTGCCGGATGCCCCCCAGGTTCCGTAGTAGACGACACCGTTCGCCAGAGCCACCGATCCCCCCATGATTGGGTCATTGTCATTGTGTTGCCAGACAATTGAGCCATCGCCGGCGTTGAGGGCGAACAATGAACCATTGGTGAGAAAGCCGTTGTTGGAAGTAACGTAGATCGCCCCGTTGCCAAGGGCAGCCGTGCTCATGACACCGCCGGCTGGGCTCCCGCTGGTTAGGTTTGTCTGCCAGATCCGGTCTCCGGTGTCCCGATCAACCACCGCGTAGTCGCCCGATTTGCCGCCGATTCCCAGGACCTCGCGCCCGTCGAGCGTGAACAGGTTGGGAGACGCGCCGACATCGAAGTCCGCAAAGTCATTTCCCTCCACGATGCGGAACACCCAGACCAGCTCGCCGGTGGTGTAGTCGATTGCGATAACGCCGTTCGAATAGGGGCTATCCGGTGTCGCGCTGCCCGCGTCCCGATAGTTGGTGTTGCCGGTGCCGATAAAGGCGATCTCGCGTTCAGTATCGATGGCAGCCGAGGACCAGACGGACACGCCACTGCCGGTTAGTTCGTCGTCGGTGTCGGTGTAGAAGCGCCACCGTTCGCTTCCGTCGGCCAGTGAAAGGGCAACAACGCTGCCCCGGAAGTCTGGATTGGCTGTGGTCGTCTGAGCTACACCAACGATGATGAGGTCGTCGATCAACGCCGGAGAAGAGAAGATTCCGATGTCAGGCGACTCGCCAAGCGGTGAGGACCAGAGTTTGTCTCCCGTCGCTCGGTCTAACGCGTAAACGGATCCGGCAAGATCGGCAGCGACGATGACATTGGTGCCGGCCGCGACTGAGGCACTGATGGGCCGTTCGGAAATTGCCGTCTCCCACAACGGGTCCCAATTGTCGGCCGAGACAGCATGCACAGAGCCCAACCAGTCGCCGAAATACACAATGCCATCTACCACCGCGGGGGTTCCGGTGACACCTCCCAGGCCGTCGATTTGCCACAAGAGATCGAGACTGGCCACGTTGTCGGTGGATATCGCCTGTTCCGCAGCATTGTTGTTCGAGTTCGCCGAGTCCAGGCCATACGAGGGCCAATCAGGGCCCCCTCCCACGTTTTCCATACCGGTGATCGCCGGTACCTGGGTCGTCGCCGCGGTCCCGTCCGACACGGTTGTCGTGGTTGTCGCCGCTTGAGTGGTCGAGCTAGCAGTCGACCCGTCCGAGGAGCCGCATGCCGCGGCGACGACGCTCAGCGCCAGGACAATGGTTGATTTTCGCCAACGGATCTGTTGTCCCACTCAATCTCTCCCTCCTTCAAGTGATCGGCCCGCTCCGGAAACGGGCCCATCACCGGTGACACCCCCGTGTCATATCGTCAACTGTCCGGATCGGGCGACATCCGGACAGATTGAGTGCAATAGTGAGGAACAATGGTCGATGACTCGCACGAGTCGTTTCGAAAGCTCTACGCAGAGCACTACCCGGCGGTTCTGGGCTACTGCCTGCGCAGGGTCCACCGGGACAACGCCCAGGACCTGGTTGCGGACGTGTTCACGGTGGCGTGGCGCAAACGAGGAACCATGCCTGAGGCCGAGTTCGTGCTGCCGTGGCTATATGCAGTGGCCGCGAAAACCATCGCCAACCACCGTAGGGCGGTGCGCCGCCGGACGTCCCTTCTGGACAAGGCACGACACCTGGCCTATCGGAGCGAACCGAGTCCTGAGGTGCAGGTCGTTCGCCGGACCGAAGACGCCGCGGTGATTGATGCCGTCAAGAGTCTGCGGATGAAGGATCGCGAAGTGATCCTGTTGTCCGCCTGGGAGGGCTTGTCGGCCCCGCAAATAGCAGTCCGGTTTGAAATTTCAGTGGACGCCGCAGAGAAACGACTTGCCCGAGCCAAGCATCGCCTGAGCGACGAGCTGACCCGGGCAGACAAGAAGTTGGAAGTGACCCCCCGAGTCGTAAGGGAAGGAGGGATGCGATGAGCACAAAGGAAAGCGCCTACAAGCGCCTGGTAGCGGCCAATCCGATACCGGACCCGGAGCGCTACATGGCAACCGTATTCGATATGGATGCGGCCCCCGGCGACTTCAAGGAGGTCATTGTGAGCACAAAGACAGACAAGAAACAAGAGATAGAGGGGACCGACTCCGGTCCGTTGCGCGAAAGACGGTGGCGCGTAGCGATGGCGACGTTCATCGCAGTGTTGGCCGTTGCAGGCGGCATCCTCGTGGCGACGCTCGTCAGCGACGGCAGCGACTCTGCCGGTGACACGCCAATCGGGGTAGTCGAGGCGTTCTTCGAGCGATGGAACGCCGGGGACGTCGACGGGGCGATGGCCCTCGTCGCTCCCGAGGCGACCAGCCCATTCGGGCCCGCAGTGGTACCCCTGAGAGCCCTGGTCGAGTTCACCAGCTCATTCGACGGCCGCATGGAATTTGACTGCAGTACCGGGGCTTCCCCGGGGCTGGTGACTTGTGACTGGGCCTGGGACACCGCCACCACCCGGGCGCTTGGTCTTACCGGCGCAACCGGCCGTTCCTTTAAGGTGGAGGAAGGCCTAATTACCCGTGTGGTTCCGCCCAATTACATCGCGCTGGAGGCACCGATGCGCGATTTCGCCGTGGCGGAAGATCCGGCTGGATTCGCCGAAGAGTGCAGCCCCGACGGCTCACCCGTCGATACCGTGGGCACGCCGCACAACCAGCGTTGTGGGAGCTTCCTCGCCGGCCTGGAGGCAGCATTTGTCGCCAGCCTCGGCGGCTGAGCCATCCGACACTGGTCCGCTAGCGGCGGGATCCTTAGCTGGTCCCGCCGCTGGTCACGGCTACGCAGGGCCAATCAGTCCGCGGCTCCGTCCTCGTATTCGTATTCGCCTTCCCACTCGCCGGTTTGGTTATTGCCGGGAGGCTCGCCAATGAACTGGACCTCTTCGAAGTCCGGAGTCTCGGTGGGTACTGGAGTCTCGCCTCCCTGAGCGAAAGCCACCGCCCCACCGACGACAATGAGGAGAGCGACTAACAGTCCTGCTGCCAGCCTCTTGAGTGTGCTCATTGCTTCCTCTCTCTGGAGAAGCGCGAATCACCCCGCGACTCCAGACGCACCAGAGTGAGCAGCCGGTTGACCTCGTCCGGGTCGACATAGCCTCCGAGCCCCTGAAAGAAGCTCAGGTTGTCGCGACCGGACAGAAAGGGATAGAAGGCGGGGGTTTCCATGGTGGCGCCGATGCGACGAAGGGCGCTCCGGACAGATCCGTCGACGTCGATGCCGAACAGACTCATCCGACCGGAAGTCGGACGAATCAAGCCGAGAAGCATTCCAATGATGGTTGTTTTGCCTGCCCCGTTGGGCCCCAACAAACCCAGCACACTTCCACGGGGAACGGTGAGGGCCACGTCATCCACTGCCAAGACGTCCCCGTATCTCTTGGTTAGCCCTGACGTCTCGACCACGCTTTGCTGTGCGTCCACAAC
>CAXMOO010000089.1:0-56914 GCA_964195005.1 uncultured Gammaproteobacteria bacterium | reverse complement strand
GGCTCGATGAGAACGCTCTGAACCCAGGCGGCAGACCCGGGAGTGATGGAAGCCGCCTCGGCCATGGGAGTGTTGACAAACTGCGGGCACAGGCAAGACACCCTGATTCCATCCCCGGCGTGGGTGATGGCCAGCCACTCGGCCAGGGCGACCGATGCGTGCTTGGTAACGGAGTATGGAGCGGCGTCGAGTTGTGTGAGCAAGCCGGCGGCAGAGGCCGTCAGCAGCAGGTAACCCTCGCCGCGGGCGATCATCTGCGGCAGCACTGCCCGGGCGGCATAGACCTGGGACATCACGTTGACCTCCCAGATGCGTTGCCACGCTTCATCGCCAGCCTCGACACCGCCACCGACCGCGATGCCGGCGTTGGCACAAAAGAGGTCGATGGGGCCGTGTTCGGCGGTGATCTCCTCCACCATTACCGCCACCGCGTTCCCGTCGGCGACATCGAGCCCGAACGCGAGGCCACCTATGCCCTCAGCTACTCCCCGGGCCGATTCGACATCGATGTCCGCTACCGCCACCAGTCGCGCGCCCGCCCTATGGAAGCGCCGGGCCAACGCCGCCCCGATCCCGCTTCCCGCCCCGGTGACCACCACAACCCGATCTCTCAGCTCCATCGAATCACAATAACGACGCCTGGTACCGTCTCCGTAATGAAGTCCCCGCTCACACCTCCCCACCGGCTGCTGCTCGGCCCCGGGCCTTCGCCGGTCGAGCCCAGCGTCCTCCGGGCAATGACCAAGCCCGTGGTCGGCCACCTCGATCCGGAGTTCGTTCGAATCATGGACCAGACGGCCGAGCATCTGCGCCAGGTGTTTCGCACTCGCAATCGCCTCACCTTTCCGATCCCGGGCACCGGTAGCGCCGGGATGGAGGCGGCAGTCGTCAATATTCTGGAGCCGGGAGACTCGATCGTTGTCGGCGTCAACGGTCTGTTCGGCGCCCGTATGGCCGATGCCGCCGCCAGGGTCGGCGCGGCGGTAACGACGGTTGACGCCCCCTGGGGCGCCATCACCGACGCCGAAGAGCTCGGCAAGGTGGCCCGGGAACAGAACGCCAAGGCGGTGGCTGTGGTCCAGGCAGAAACCTCGACCGGAGCCCACACGCCGGTCGAACTGATACGGCGCGAGATCGGCCCGGCGCCGCTGCTGATTGTCGACTCCGTTACCGGGTTGGGAGGTGTCCCCCTCGAGGTCGACAAATGGGGTATCGACGTCTGCTTCTCCGCCACTCAGATGTGTCTCAGTGTTCCCCCCGGGCTCGCACCAATAACTTTCTCCAGCCGCGCCCTGCAATCCGTCGCCGATCGCACCATGCCGGTGCAATCGTGGTACTTCGATGTCTCGATGATTCGCCAATACTGGGAAGACGGCGAGGCTTCCCGTTCGTACCATCACACTGCACCGATTTCGATGATCTACGGACTGTGGGAGGGTCTCCGCCTCGTGCTGCAAGAGGGCCTCGAAGAGCGCTGGAACCGGCATCGTGAGGTCGGCGAGTTCCTGCAGGGTGAGCTGGTCGACATGGGTTTCGATTTGTTCGCCGCCGAGGACTATCGCTTACCGCATTTGACCTCGGCCCGGCTTCCCCCGGGCGTCAAAGACGACTTGCGGCAGGTGCTGCTCAACGACATGGACATCGAAATCGGTGGGGGCCTCGGGGAATATGCCGGCAAGATCTGGCGAATCGGGCTGATGGGCTTCGGCGCTCGCAAGGAGAACGCGTTGCGATTCATTCAGGCGTTGCGAGCGGTTATGTAGCGATGTGACCGGGTAACGGCACCATGCAAGGGGCCGCCCGGTCCCGGCGATCCTGAAGAGCGGCCTCGGCGGGCCTTCTCTCGTTAGGGCGTGAGTTTGACGGCGACCCGCTTGCCCCAGCGACGCAACCGGGGCTGTACGTGCCGGGGACTAGAACGGTCGGCAGTCCACGGAGCGTATGGCGCCATTGTCAGCTCTGCCAGGTCGAGCAGCACGGTGTCATAGTTCACCCTCCAGCCGGCCCAATCTGTCCAGGCCTGATCGATGTCGGGCTTGAGCGGCACCCCAGCTTCAGCCAGCGCAGCGTATGCTTCGTCGAACTCGGTTCGGCTGATACTGATGGGGTCGTCGGGTGCCGGATCGGGGTCGTATTCGATCCCGAAAAAGTCGGCGACTCGTCTCAGCGCGATGAAGCCGGCGCGAATGCAGACTTGCGCTTCCGGCTGATCCGGAAGATCGCAAGCTGCCACTACCAGCCCCGCCGAGTCCAGGACTGTGCCTGCGGCCGTGACCCAATGATGGTCGGGCATCGGCGACCGAAAAAAGTTCAACGCCGGGTAGGACGTGTGACTTTCCTGTATGTCGAGAAACCAGGCCTCCCAGTCGAGCCATACTCGGCGCATGTCGCCGAGCCAGCCGATGGCGTGATGACGACGTACAAAGACGACCGCCGACGGCGGAGTGCCGGCCCGAACTTCGAGCTCGCCGACTTTGCGTTCGCGGCGCTGAAAGTTGGAATAGAGGGCAGGGAAGAAGGAAATGAGCAAAGCCACCAGACCGAGGCCGATAGTCGCCTCGGTGAAAGCGAGAAGCCGCTCCCAGAAGGTCTCGGCTCCGGCGAATCCCAGAGTGAGAAGCGAAGAGCCGCTGATGAAGAATGCCTCCGACCAGCCCTGGTCCTGCACCGCCCAGAACATCCCCATATAGCCAATCAAAACCAGGATCACCCAAACCACAATCAGCGTCAGCAAGCCAATCGGGGCTAGCAGCGCCATCACCTGGTCGCGCCAGGCGAAGGAGCTTCGCTCGCCGGCAATAATCCTGAAAACCGCACTTACCGAACGGAAAACCATTCGCCCCAGCAGGCTCTGGGCGCTGCGGGGAAGCACCACCGTCCTGGTCACCGACAGCAACGTCCCGGCAACCAGCGCCAGACCCAAAATGTAAATGGCAAATCGCAACATGACCACGGTGGCAGGTTACGCCCTTCGAGAGCAGAGCTCCCTCCGTGCACTGTGCCCACTAGCTTTTAGCTCACCCGAATGGCTTCATCAAAAAGACCCCGAATCACCACCGGCATCGCACGGACGATCGACCTGCGCGATAGATCGAACCGCTACGCGCTCGTCGTTGCCGGACTAGCCGCGATCGCCACACTGTTTTGGCGGCTCAGCACAACCGGCGACGAGCCCTGGTTTTGGGCCCTTCGAGTTCTGGTCGGAGTGTTTCTCGCCTGGGCACTGGGCCGGGAGCTCGACCCCGATGAACCGGCTTCCGCGGCAATGGCGCCCCTGGTAATACTGCCATTCTTCATTCTCGGCCCACCTTCTATCAGCGGTTCAATAGCCGTACTGGCTGCCGCCCGGATCGTGGTCCGCACCACCGGGCTCTCACCAAGTTGGTTCGATGGAGCGCTCCTTGTGGGTGGTTCCGCATACCTTGGATCACAGCCCGAGAACTGGCCTGCCGCCGGTGCGTTGATCCTGGCCGTATTCGCCGATCGCATCCTGTATCCATCTGGACCAAGCAGGAGCCTCTATACGGCAACATTGATGACCGTCGCCGCCGTTGCAGCGGCCGCCTGGTGGGCAGACGATCTTGCCAGGGAAGCCCCGACCGTTGGAGAATGGATCGGCGGGGCGATCGTTCTGATGGCGGTGGCGGCCGCGCTCCTCATGGTGCGGCCACCAACAGCCCGGGGTGACTTTCGCAAGGAGCAGCTGGCCGAGAACCGCGTGCTGGCAGCTCGCCTCCTGGTGGCAGCGGTGCTGATAGCCGGGTTCTTATACCCCGGTGGGCCCATCGCTCCCGCTCTGAGCCCGCTGTGGGCGGGGATCATCGCCATACCCACCGCGTCGTGGGTTCGCAGGCACGTGATCAGACCCATGTAGCCCGGGTCAGCCGCCGATGTAACTCATCTCGACTTTGTCGAGCCCGCTGGTTTGAGATGAGCGCAGTTCGGAATACCGGTCGGTGCGGGCCTTCCAAACGTTGTCGACGAAACTCGCCAGATCCTCATCCGACGCCCCTTCCCGCAGAATGGCTCGGATATCGTTCCCATCCGTCGCAAAAAGACAGGTGTAGAGAACTCCCTCGGCCGACAGCCGCAAACGGGTGCAGTTGCCACAGAAGGGCTGACTGACAGACGAGATGATCCCGAACTCCCCGGTTCCGTCCAGAAAGCGATAGCGACGGGCCACTTCACCGGTGTAGTTGGGCTCCACAGGCTCGCACGGCAGCTCGGCGGCAATCGTCGCCAGAATCTCGGCGGCAGGCACTACGTCATCGAGGCGCCAGCCATTCGTGTGCCCCACGTCCATGAACTCGATGAACCGCAAGATGTGGCTGGTGTTCTTGAAATGCCGTGCCATTTCCAGAATCGTGTGGTCGTTCACACCGCGTTTCACGACGGCGTTTATCTTGATGGGGCCCAGACCCGCAGCACTGGCGGCCTCGAGACCCTCCAGGACACCCGCCACCGGGAACTCGACGTCATTCATCGTTTGGAAAACGTCATCATCGAGGGAGTCGAGGCTCACCGTCACTCGCGTCAGCCCGGCATCCGCCAGTACCTGCGCTTTACGGGACAGAAACGAGCCGTTGGTGGTGAGAGTGAGGTCCACATCATCAAAGGCGAGCATCTCGACCAACCGTTCCAGCTGGGCACGCAGCAGGGGCTCACCGCCTGTGAGACGGATCTTGGACACACCCTTCTCAACCAGGATTCGCGCCACCCGGGTGATCTCTTCAAAACTCAAAAGCTGATCGCGAGCCAGGAACTGATACTCACGGTTGAAGATCTCTCTAGGCATGCAATAGCCACATCGGAAGTTGCACCGGTCGGTAACCGAGATCCTCAGATCCTGCAAGGGCCGTTGCATTGTGTCGAGCATGACCACAGGCTAACTCTTATCCGACAACTACCACCCGCCGGTTACCATGGGGCCATGCCAGTGAGCATCGAGCAAACGCCGAACCCCAACGCCCTCAAATTCACCGTCGGCCAGGACGTTGGGGGGCCAACCACCGTCGTTGCCGGCCAGGAATCGGATGATCCTACGGCCCAGGCGTTGGCCAACCTGCCGGGAGTGACGAGCGTCTTCATGACATCAGACTTCGTGACGCTCACCCGCGGCCCCGATGGCGATTGGGCCGTTATCGCTGAGGAGGCCAAACAAATCCTCGAGGAGCGCTTCAGATAGAAGCTTCCATCCGAGACCTCTTTGTCATCCTGGGGGAGGACCGCTTGAGCGAAGCGAAGGCGAGGAGGGGAAGCCGTAATTGGTGGGAGCTGCTCCCCCTTCCGTCAAACAGGCTTGAAGCCCCGGGCCACAGTGATGGGCTCCAGGTCGAAGAAGCTGTCGCCGGGCACGACCCGGCTAACGAGGTCCGGCAGATCAAGGAGAAACAGGTCGCGATCGTCCACCGATAAGCGATCAAGCCCCCGCCAGCCGTCCACGGCGACAAAGTCGGTATGGGCCTGATAGTCGTCGAAGTGGCCGAGCGGGAAATCCAGGCTGTATGAGTCGGCGTCTTTGAAACCGGCCCGTACAACCTCGATGGCGAAGTCCAGCGCTGCGGGGTGAGTATCCAGCAGGTACTCGCCGACGTGGGGATGAGCTTGGGAGAGCAGCCGCTGCAGGTAGTGCTGCGGAGTCGAGTCGAGAAGCGCCTCAGCATTTAGCTCGGTCATGAGCAACCCGCCCCCTGGCTTCAACACTCGATAAGCCTCCCGCAGAACTTTCGGCAGCCTGCGATGGGATCCGCCGGCGTCACGGAGAATCACCAGATCCATGCTGTTTGCCTCTAATCCAGACGCGAGGATGGTCGCGCTTTCGGCCGGGGGATCGCCACGAGTGATGACAACCAGGTCTCCATTGCTCCAGCGCTGACCCGCACCCTGGGGAAGCTCGATCTCCGCTACGCCCTCACCGGCCATCAAAATCTCGCCTCCCGGGGCAAGATCGAGGCCGAGGATGAGTTCGCTCCACATGGACCCTTGAGAGTAGTGCCGGCGGGCCGTAGCTCAGAGAAACGTCTCAAGGATTCGAGAGGTGGACCGATACCTCGCTCTGCGGTCATGAAGATCAAGGGAAACGAACCAGGAGGCGCCTCGGTGCCGAACGGTAACCGGGACCCATGGACACTCTCGATTGCACAAGAGGGTCGCAAGACCTTCAAGGACCAAGACCCCGGACCGCCGGAAGGGCAACCAGAAGGCGGTCGGGCTTGGGCCACCACAGAGCCACCCATGGGTGAGCCTCTCTACTTGCCTACCCAAACCAACATTGGCCAGCGCCCCGACGCGACATCGACCTCAACCACAACCCTCCAAGCTTCTTCGTGCTCACTGCCTCCGACCACTGCGACGTCATCGCTCCACGACCTGGCCAGGTCCCGAGCCAACTCGGCGATTTCATCCGGCACCGGATCGGAAGCGGCGATGACGGTCGATGCAGGCCCCGGCGGGATCTGAACGGGCTCGGGCAAATCGACTACCCGGGTGCCGCCATCGACTCCAAGCTGAATTATCACCGCTACTGCTCGCGCCGGGCCACGGGTGAACACACCGTCAAGGCTGGAGATGGCCCGGTAGGCCACCAAAACCCGGTAGCGGCCGTCACCCAGCTCGACCGAGTCCCACGCCCGGGCCCATTCAACATAGGTAGTGGGACCGCCTGGCATCGCAGGTGGGCGCCATCCGAGCGCTTCCTGGAGGGCGGAAAGGCGATCACCTGCGCCGTCGAGTGTGAAGTAGTCGGCGACGAACCACTCGGCGCGAGCGATTACCGCCCCGGCCCCAACCCCGGTGGGTGCCAGCGGGGCCCGCAGGTCGGCCTCACTTATGGGATCAGGAGTGGCCGGTTCCTCCTTCGCCACGGGTGTCGACACCACCGGGGCAGGCTCTGCAACCGTGGATCGGCCCAAGCCGCGCGCCACCGCCACCCCTACGGCCAACGCAAGTAGCGCGGCGGCAGCCACATAGATGAGCAGGGGGCGATCGCTCTTAGCCTCAACCATGAGCTGACTCCACGGGATCGCTTCGAGGTGCTCGTCGTCGGAGGTTTGGGTGTCGAGGTCCACTCCCGGAACGTATAGGCGGCACCCGCCGGTTTCAAGGGGCTTGATCGGTGAGAAAGCGGAGCAGGTGACTCATGAGGGCGTCGAACTCATCTCGATGCATCGAATGAGAGCCCCCGGGGATGGTATGGAACTCAATGTTGGGATTCATCCCCGCCAGGCTCTCACCCAGGACGGGGGGCACCAGCGGGAGCAACTCCGGGTCGCCTCCAATCAGCAGAGTCGGCACCTGGATGTCGACGACATCCGCTACGAGGTTGAAGCCGGGATTGTCGGTAATAGTGGCCTTAATCACTTCCGGGCCCGATTCGGCTAACGCCTCCACCTTGATCCTGGTGTCTTCCGCATGCCAGGTGGGATTTCGCTTCGCAAGCCGCTCCACGGTTGGTTCCTCAGCGAAGTCCACCATCAACCAATCGACGGCGACGGCTTCATCCAGAATCAGGAGGAACGGATCGATCAGCACAACCCGATCGGCCCAATCTGGCTTCTGCTTGAGGACAGTTGTCGCCGCGCCGCCGCCGAGGGAGTGCGCCACCACGGCATCCCACCGATCGCGGAGCGCCAGAAGATCGGCACCATAGTGGTCTACCCGGTAGTGATCAGCCCGTGGGCTGCCGCCGTGCCCCCTCAGGTCGGGGGCGAAGACGTGGAAACCTACTTCTGCCAATGCGGGGCCGACTCGCCACCAACCGGCGGCGTTGCTTCCCAGACCGTGAACCAGCAGCAGCGTTCGCGCTCCATCCCCCCACTCGATAGTCCGCAGCTCGACCGGCCCGCTCACTCAGCGCAGTCCGTGACCTACCAGATTCATGAACTCACTCCGGGTGCGAGCATCTGACTTGAAAGAGCCGCGCAATGCCGAGGTGACCATCTCGCTGTTCTGCTTCTGCACTCCCCGCATCAACATGCAGAGATGGGCGGCTTCCATCACCACTCCCACCCCGAGCGGATCAAGACACTCCATAAGAGCATCGGCAACTTGATTCGAGAGCCGCTCCTGGATCTGCATCCGTCTGGCGAAAACGTCAACGATCCTGGCCAGCTTGCTGACTCCAATCACCCGGCCGTCGGGAATGTAAGCGACGTGAGCTCGCCCGAAGAACGGAAGCATGTGATGCTCGCACATCGAATAGAACTCGACGTCCTTCAGCATCACCATTTCAGAGTCCGGCGACTCGAAAATGGCGTTATTAATGACTTCTTTGAGGCTCTGGGTGTAGCCCTTCGTAAGAAACGACATCGACTTGGCGACGCGAAAGGGCGTTCGCTTAATGCCATCCCGCTCCGGGTCCTCCCCGAGTATCTCGAGCTGCTCTCGAACGAGAGCCTCATATCGAGGGTTGAACGACTCATCCGTCGGTCCGTACTCCTCAAAGGCCTCGTCCCGAGAGATCTCCTTTTTGTCTGACATGTCTACCTTTCGTAGTTCGCCTGCCGCCGTTGACTCAGCGATCTGAGCGACTGTTCTATTCCGGCCCGGTATCTCCCAATCCCCTGCTACCTGGGCTGCCGGGATCGCCACGAACGCATACGCGTCGAGGTGAGGATCGGGGATCTTCAGTTCTGCGTTGTGTAAGTCGTCGTACAAGATGATGTCGAGGTCGATAGTTCTCGGAGCGTTGGGGTCTTCCTCTCGAACTCGGCCGAGGGCGCTTTCGATGGATTTAAGGGAAGCGATCAGCTCTTCTGGCGCCAGCTCGGTCTCGAGCAGGACCGCAGCGTTGTGAAACGGTGGATAGTCGCCCCCCATGGCCGGTGATTCGAAGATGTCGCTCGTTTGAATCAATGTGATGTGGTCATGCTGCTGGAGGGCAGCAATCGCAGCCGGAAGGTTCGATTCCTTGTCGATATTGCTTCCGACCGAGACGACGACCCGGGTCATGGCTCCATCACCTCGGCCCGCGTGCGGTGAATCGTGACCCCGACGGAGCGGGTGAAAGTCACCGCCCCCGGTTTTTCCGCTGTGATCTCAACTTCTTTGACCCGGTGGTCGGTTTCGAAGCAAATGCGGGCCAAATCGGCGACGAGGCGTTCGACCAACCCAGGAGCCGCCGACTCGATATGGGCATGCATGGCTTTGGTGATGGTCGAATAGTTGACAGAATCGTGCATCTCGTCGCTCACTCCGGCCTGACGGGTGTCGACAAAGAGGGTGGCGTTGACGACAACGTCCTGCGGCTGGGTCCGCTCAGACGGATTGATCCCGATGATCGCGTGGACGCTGAGGTCCCGAATGTGAATCTGATCGAGCTCAGACACCAGAAGCTCCCCCGACCACGCCAGTCGATGGGGCTGGGGCCCCGTCGACACAGCGATGAGGCGTCAGCCGAAGAGCCAAAAACACAGCGTGGACGGTGAGGTCCCGAATGTGAATCTGATCGAGCTCAGAGGTCACGGTCTTGACCCCCGTTTCCGTGAGGGGGAAGTAAAGAACAACGCTGCCATGAGTGAGACGTTAGTTAGTTAGCGGAGATGAGCGCCACCGTCGACTCGAAGGATCTCGCCGGTGATGAAATCGTTGCGGATCAGTTGGAGAACGGCTTCGGCAACAACTTCCACTCCGCCGACCCTCTCCAACGGGGTTCGCGCTGCCAGCCGTTCGGCGTACCCGTCTTCGGCACCAGGTGGGGGCAGGATGACACCGAGGGCAACTGCGTTCACGCGAATACGGGGGGCGAGCTCCGAAGCAGCGACTCTGGTGAACGTGTCCACACCTCCCTTGCTGATCGTGTAACTGAAGCGGAGGTCGGTATACGGCCGCTGCGTCTTCCAATCGGTCATGTTTGTGACAACACCGTTCCGGTCCGCCGGTAGCCGTTTGGCGAAGGCCTGGGTCAGGAACACAACCGAACTGAGGTTGATAGTGAGGGTCCTGATCCAAGCTTCTGGCGTCACATCGAGCAGCGAGTCCTCCGGGAATCCGGCGGCGCTGTTCACCAAGATGTCCGCCGGTTCAGACAAGATCGCATCGACTGAGGCAGGGTCGGAGAGGTCGGCCTGTCGCAGCTCCACCTGCACGCCCAACGCTTCGGCTTCCGCTCCCGTGGCGGCCGCGGCATCCGCCGATCGGTTGTAGTGAAGGACCAGATCGGCACCGGCCGCGGCAAGCGCCAGGGCTACGCCCTTACCGACACGCTGCGCTGCCCCTGTGATCAGTGCTCTCTTCCCCGAAATCTCCATCGCAGCCAGGCTACCCGGAGCCGGGGAAAGAGAAAGTGGGGGCTATGGGAGCGACTACGATCCAGGCCGTGCAGCCAAATCCAGACCCCAAACCGGGCCGGTGGCTCCTGCCCGTTGTCATATTGGCAATGATGGGCGGCGCCTGGCTCTTTCTCAGCGCGGCCGAGGATCCCACACCGAGCCCCACGACCACCACATTGGATGCAGGAAGTACAGACACGACAACGCCCGCATCCGCGGCGACGACCACTACCCTGCCCTCGGTGCTGGCTGAGTACAACCGCCAACTGGGCTTTCGCGTGACTCAGGCCGATGAATTGCTGGCGCGTGCCCAGGGCATAAATAGCGATTTCGACAACAAGGAAACCACCGGGTTTCAGTATTCCGCAGCAGTAACTGCGTTGCAGACCCTGGCGGACGATGTCCAAACGTTTCGCAACAGCATGGGCTTCCTCGAGGTACCGGAGGCCGATGTGCCAGGAATAGGCCCGGTTCACAATGAGATGAAGGCGGTAGCTCAGGAGATGGTCGACCAGGCCAATGCCATGGTGACCGGCCTCAAATCCCCCGACACGGGCGAAGCACGCAAGGCTGCTCTAGTCGCTTTCGAAACCGCCGTCGCCGATTACAAGGCAAAGGTCGACGAGCTGATGGCCTTCGAAGCAGCCTGATGTCCGCAATGGGCATAGCCGACAGTGGAGAATTACAATTCGTCGACTGAATCCGACCGCCGGGCAGCGTCGGGTTGAAAGGAAACAGCGTGACCTATAGGGCGGAATACATATGGATCGACGGGTCTGAGCCAACCAAGTTCCTTCGGTCGAAGACCAACGTGCTTCCAACCGGCGCCGAGATTCCCATTTGGGGCTTCGACGGCTCCAGCACCAACCAGGCCCCCGGGTCCGAATCGGATTGCGTCCTGCAGCCGGTTATGACGGTGCCGGATCCCATCCGGGGGGGAGATAACGTCCTCGTCATGTGTGAAGTACTCCTCACCGACATGAGCCCTCACGCCACCAACACTCGACGAGCGTGCGCCGAAGCCACCGAGCATTACAGCCACCTCGAGCCGTGGTTCGGAATCGAGCAGGAGTACACGCTCTATAAAGACGGCAGGCCTCTCGGTTGGCCCCCCGGCGGCTACCCGGCCCCGCAGGGCGGCTACTACTGTGGCATAGGGGACGACGAAGTGTTCGGCCGCGACCTGGTCGAGGCACATACCACCGCTTGCATCGAGGCGGGCCTCGCCATTTCGGGAACCAACGCAGAAGTGATGATGGGCCAGTGGGAGTTCCAGATCGGCCCGTTGGATCCGGTGACCTGCGCCGACCAGGTGTGGCTTGCCCGCTGGCTTCTGTACCGCATCGGTGAGGACTTCGGGATCTCGGCAACGCTCGACCCCAAGCCAATCCAGGGCGATTGGAACGGCGCGGGTGCCCACGCCAACTTCTCGACGGCGCAGATGCGCGAGGATTACGATGCCGTCATCGCAGCAGCCGAAGCCCTCGGCAAGAACCACGACTATCACATCGAAAACTACGGCGCCGGCATCGAGCGGCGACTCACCGGCCTCCACGAGACGGCCCCCTGGACCGAGTACAACTATGGAGTGTCCGACCGCGGAGCCTCCGTGCGCATACCGTGGCAGGTGGAGAAAGAACGCCGCGGCTATCTCGAGGATCGGCGACCGAACGCCAACTGCGACCCTTATCTGGTAACCCGCCTGATTACAGAAACCGTTTGCGGGGCGGCTTCGCCGTAGGAGCCTGCTTCAGTTCGAGCCTGCCGCCTGGCGGGGCCAGACCAGATCGAAGCGCTCCAGCACCATCATGGTTCCGTCATCGATCTCGATGCCGGGCCGGTCAAAAAGACGGAGATGGGCGCGCCGCCAATAGTCCAAAGATCGATCACCCTCGCCCTCGACCCGGGCGAACTCGGCATCTACCTCACCGAACGGTCGCAACTCGACATGAGTGGTGCGGATGATGCATAGAGGAACCCCCCGGCCGTCGAGGATCACGCTGTAATCCCCTGCCTCGGGCAAAGCTTCGCCTTCCCGCTCGTATTCGGAAAGCAAGCCGGTGGTTGCTCGCTTGGGCCCATCGCGCACGAGAAACCCGAGCTTCGCTTGCAGGCCAGGATCCTCATCACTCCCGAAGGCCCAGGCGGAATAGCCAGCATCTACCCCAGAGGCATCGGCGAAATCTCGCCAAAAGGACCCAACGGCGTTCATGGTCCCAAGCTACTTCACCAATTCAGTTGAGTTCTCCGGTGAAATCTCCGATAAACTCGGATCGGTCAGACCATCCGAGGGGGAAAGCGATGGCCATCAAGACACTGTTCGTAAACACCATTGGAGAGAGCAAAGTAGCGAGCAAGGTCACCCAGGACGGTGGCGTGATTCGTGCTGAAGGCAGTCCCGAGCCGGAGGTCAAGTCCACCGACGCGTGGCGCCTGTACTTTGAGCTTCAAAGCCGGGAGCAACTGCAACGCCTCCACAGCCGCCTCGAAGGGGTTCACCAAACCCGCGCCGATGAGCCCGGTTCTGAGGAGTTGGAAGACGACTACTACGTGTAGCTAGTGCTCTAGCGGGCCGCGATAGTTTCGATCTCGACGGCTACATCTCGCGGGAGCCGAGCTACCTCAATCGTCGAGCGGGCCGGAGGAGCCTCCTCGAAGAAGCTTCCGTAAGCATCGTTGACGGATGCAAAGTCGTCCATGTTGGAAAGAAAGATCGTGGTCTTGACAACGTCGGCGTAGTCCAAATCCAGATCACCCAACATCTTCCCGATCTGCTGCATCACCTGTCGCGCTTGCCCACCAGCATCACCGTCCAGATCGCCCGCGGCATCGGCTGCGACCTGTCCGGAAATGAAAACAAAACCATTGGCTTCAACGACCGGTGAATAGGGGCCGAGTGCCGCGGGGGCAGACGGGAGGTCGGGAACCGACTTGGGCATGCGGGTTAGTTGAAGCTTTGTCCGCAGCCGCAGGTGCGCTCAACGTTGGGGTTGTTTATGGCAAACCCTGCACCCTGTAGTCCGTCCTTGTAATCAACCTCAGCGCCCTCGAGATGCGGGGCACTTGCAGAATCGACGACCACTCTGACACCGTGGAACTCAATAACCTGATCGTCGGCGTCGAGTTCGGCGTCGAAAAACATCTCGTAAGAAAACCCAGAACACCCGCCGGGGCGCACGGCCACGCGTAGAGCCATGGCCTCGTCTCCCTCATCTTTGAGGAGTGACTTGACCTTTTCAGCGGCCGGAGCCGTAAGCGTCAACATCGAACAGATCTCCTGTCACGGGGTTGGGATGAGTATACGGCAATAACAAACGGAACCTTAGCGATAGGTTTTCCGCCTACCCTGTGAGTGCCATTTCCCCGAATCCCTGGATGACAATGACCACTGCAGCCGATATTGAACGGGCCCTACGCGGCGTGGTCGACCCCGAGCTGGGTGCCGACGTCGTGGAACTGGGCATGGTCAAGGGAATCGAGGTTTCTGATGGCAGGGCCACCATCAAACTAGCGCTCACAATCGCCGCCTGCCCAATGCGAGATCAGATAGACGGGGACGTCACGCGCAAGATCACAGCTCTGCCCGGCATCGAAAGCGTCACCGTGGAAATGGGTGAGATGACCCAGGAAGAACGCTCGGAGCTGATGGCCCGGGCCCGCTGGAAGGCCAGGGAGGATGCCGAGCCAACCATGATCGACCCGGTCACCAGGGTGATTGCCATCAGCAGCGGCAAGGGCGGTGTTGGTAAGTCGTCGATCAGCGTCAATTTGGCACTGGCACTCTCTCAACAGGGATTCAAGGTCGGCCTACTCGACGCCGACATCTGGGGCTTCTCAATCCCCCGCATGCTGGGTGTCGGGTCGGAGCGCCTCACAGCCAACGAGAGCAAGCAAATTCAGCCCCTCGAGGTTCAAGGCCTCAAGCTCGTGTCAACAGGTCTCCTCGTCGACGATGAGGACAAAGCGCTCATGTGGCGCGGCCTGATGCTTTCCAAAGCATTAGAGCAGTTCCTCAGAGACGTGGCCTGGGGCGAGATTGACTACCTGGTAGTCGATATGCCTCCCGGGACGGGCGACATCCAAATGGCGTTGGCGCGACTGCTCCCGCAAGCAGAGATGGTGGTGGTGACCACGCCCCAGAAAACTGCCCAGAAGGTAGCGTCCCGCGTTGCCGACATGGCCCGGCGCAGTTTCATGCCCGTCATCGGGGTAGTTGAGAACATGGCCGGATTCACCACCGAATCCGGCGAACACTTCAACCTGTTCGGGGAAGGCGGGGGTCAGGAGCTAGCTGATGAGCTGGGTGTCCCCCTCATTGCCAGCATTCCTCTGGATCCGCTGGTAGTGGCCGGCGGGGACGACGGGACCCCCGTCATACAGAGCGAGCCGGGCTCACCGGCTGCTCTGGCTGTGTCCGGCGCCGCCAAGCGGGTTGTGGAGCTTGTGCCGCCCGTCGAAGATGAGACGTGTACCGCCCGCATCGACCGCCTGGTGGAAGGGCTGAAACAACTCGGAGCCTGAACCACGCTAGGTGGTTAGGATCAGCTAGCCTGCCGGCACGCTAACAAAGGGAACAGGAGCTTTGCCTCGATTCTTGACACTCATGGTGACCGGATTCGTCGTGATGACGACCGTAGTGGTCACCGGCGATTCGGCCGCGAACGCAGCCGACCAGGGTGAGCAGGTCGGCTTCATGAATCCGGCCTCAGGGCGCTGGATTCTCGGTGGTCGCCGTATCATTAAAAAAGGGGTCAAGAATGACATCCCCTTCCTGGGGGATTGGGACGGCAACGGCACCGACACGCCCGGCCTCTACCGCTCCACCAGTGGCTTCGCGTATGTTCGTAACACGCGAGACACAGGTGTGGCCGACGAGAGCTGGTTCATGGGGAACCCGGGCGACATTCCCATCGTCGGTGACTGGGACGGAGACGGTAAGGACAGCTTCGGTGTCTACCGTCCGTCGGAGGGCAAGGTCTATTTGCGCAACGCGACTACCACCGGCCCCGCCGAGATTGAATACTTCTTCGGGAAGAAGGGCGACAAACCATTCGCCGGGGACTTCAACGGGGATGGCAAGGACACCGTCGGGTTACACCGGGAATCGACCGGGCTCGTCTACATGACCAACCAAACCGGGTCAGTGCCGGCCGTGGCCAACACCGACCTGTCGTTTTTCTGGGGCGACCCCAACGACATCATGTTGTCAGGAGATTGGACCGGCGACGGGACCGACACGCCAGGACTGGTGCGGCCGTCCGCTTCAACCCTGTTTCTCCGGTTCGAAAACACCCTGGGCTTCGCTGATCTGACCCGGATCGTTGACCATGCCGACTGGCGCCCGGTGGCCGGCCGTATCCCCGGAGCCCCCGCCACCTTCGAGCTAGAGCTGTCCGGGGCTGCCGAGGCACCGGCTCCGGGCGATTCCGACGGATCGGGATTGGCCACCATTGGAATCACTGGTTCGGGAGAGGTCTGTTACGAACTGCAAGTGGGCGGAGTCTCGGGACTCACCCAGGCCCATATCCACACTGGGGCGGCCGGCCTGGCCGGGCCAATAGAAGTCGACCTCAACCTTCCCGGCAACGGCCTGGCGGGCTGTGTCTCCACCACCGAGCAGCTGGCACGGGAGATCCTCGATGAGCCGCAGACCTACTACTTGAACCTCCACAACGCTGAGTTCCCCGGTGGCGCACTCCGGGGCCAGCTGGCCGAGCGGCGCCAATGGGACCTGGGCCTGGTCGGGGCCAGAGTGGTCCCTGCCGGCAACGGGGATGCCGACGCCTTCGTCGAGATCGAGCTGGAGGTGGTGACGAACGGTCGGGTCTGCATCACCTCGTATGAGGCACAACGGCTGGGCAATGTCTCCTCGGTTCTTCTCCGCAACGCTGTCGAAGGTGCCAGAGGTCCCCGGGTGGTCAACCTGACCTTCGGCGGGGACGGCACAGGATGCGTTGGTGCCAACCCCATTTTCGTCACGACGATGATCATCGCCGCCCCGTTCGACTACTACCTCGAAATCAGAACCACCCAATACCCGAAAGGGGCCGTGAGAGCCCAGTTGTTCAGCGGCGACTGATTGCCTGATCCACCAGGCGGATCAGGTAACGGAAAACAATTCCCACTCGTCGGGCACTCCCTTGAGAGAGTGGGTCCCCCGGCTTTCAAAATCGAACCCGGCGCCGGCGAGGATGTCCTTCACCGTTCTCGAGACCAGCACCCCTCCCGTCTCAGCCATCGCGCCGATGCGGGCCCCGATGTGCACTGCCAGCCCGGCAACATCATTGTCCATAATCTCGATCTCGCCAGTGTGAATGCCGCAGCGGACCTCGATTCCGAGCGGCCGGACTCGATCAGCAATCGCGTGGGCGCAACGAATGGCTTGCGCCGGGTTCACGAACGTCGCGAGGAAGCCGTCGCCGGTCGTGTTCACCTCCTGACCGCGCCATTTCGCCAGTTCGCTCCGAACAACGCTGTTATGCCGGTCGATGAGGTCGCGCCAGCGCGTATCGCCAATGGAGGCAGCCAAATCCGTCGATTCCACAATGTCGGTGAACAGGACAGTCGCCAGGATTCGTTGGGGGACCGCGGCGGCCCGGTATCCGGTGACGAACTCCTCGATCTCTTGCAAGATAGGCTCGGTGTCTCCTGACCAGAAGAAGTGGTCCACACCGTGGAGCTCAACCAGTGTCGCGTCCGGGATCTTCGAAGCGATGTAGCGGCCTTCCTCAATCTTTACGTCCTGGTCCTCGAGTCGGTAGAGCAGCAACGTCGGGGCCCGAATGTCTGACAGCACATCGGTCACGTCGATATAGGAAGATGCGTTGTTCAGGGCAGCAGCGGCTTTGGGGCTGGCCGAGAGACGCAGCCAGCGACCGACCCATTCGATGAAGGCTTGATCGTCGGCACGACTTGGCGCGTAATACTCGGCGATCTTGATCGGGTCTCCCCAGCTTTGCTCGTGGGCTTCCGACTGGGCTAGCCGTTCCTCCATCGTCGGGGCCCACGGGTAGTCATCGGAGCGGAGCCGTTTGGCGTAACTGCCGAACAGGATCAGGCGGTCGATTCGTTCCGGATACCGCGCTGCGAATGCCAGAGCGGTGCTTCCGCCCTCTGAGTGGCCAAAGAGAGTTGCCCGTGCGGACTGTGCCGCGTCCATAACTGCTCCCAAGTCCTCCACTCTGGTGTCGAGATCGGGTAGCTCGCCAATCGGCACCGGGTCTGATAGGCCGATACCTCGCTTATCGAAGGTGATCGTTCGCGAAAACGAGGCCAACCGTTCGAGAAAGCGCGTAAGACCCGGCTCCTCCCACATGACCTCGACGTTGGTTACCCAGCCGGGTACGTAGACGAGATCGGGCGGCCCCTCACCGATGACCTGGTAGGCAATGTTGATTTCACCGCTCTTGGCATATCGAGTCTGCGCCACGACTCCAGGCTACCGGGACGGTCCGGCAGGATCTCAGAAGTATTCGAGGTCATGGTGTCCTACAGGCAGAGGGCGGCGACCGTGGGGTAGGGATTGATCGCCGCTCCCCCATCGGGATGAATCTCGAAGTGATTGTGGGGGTAGGCGTCGGGGGCATTACCGGTGCTGCCGACATAGCCGACCAGAGTGCCGACGTCGACGTGCTGGCCCGCAGCGAGACCGGGCGACCAATCATCCAGGTGCGCGTAGTAGTACTGGTCCCCTCCGTCGCCATGGAACCAGATGGTGATGCCGCCCAGGCCGCCGTTGTTGAGACGTCCGATCGTTCCCGATTCGATGGCAACAAGTGGTGTGCCGCGATCCGCCATCATGTCGACTCCTTGATGGGTGCGGCCTCCAGACCGGGGAGCGCCGAAACTGTCGATGAAGTGGACCGGCCCTGCCACCGGGCATGTCATGCCATCGAGAACCACCGGCGGAGGCAGAGTCGTGGTGGTCGTAGTAGTGGGGGTCGTCGTGGTCGTTGTAGTCGGCCCCGTGTCCGGCACAGTGGTGGTGGTTGTTCCGGTTCCCACGGTCGTCGTGGTCGTGGTAGATGGAACAGTGGTGGTGGTCGTAGATGGAACGGTGGTGGTCGTGGTGGTCGTCGTAGTCGTGGTGGTGGCGTTGTACGCCGCTTCGGCCTCGTAGGCCGTGGAGATCTCGGCCACAACGACCTCGAGCCTCTCCAAATCCTCGGCCAGCTCGGTCATCCGGGTCTCGGCCTCCACCGCGGCCGCCTCGTACGCGTCGATCTCCGCCTGCATCTGCTCGAGGTACTCATCCATCACCCGCACGCTGCCGGCCTTGGCAAGAAGGGTCTCACGGTCGGCGACAAGGGCGGCCTCCAAATAGACACCAGCCACTGAGCGCTCTGCCCAGGTAGTCCCGGCCGGCCCGTGGTACACCTCCAGGGAACGGGCCAAGGCAGTATCTCGACTCGCCTCGTAGTCGAAAGTGAGAAGGGCGGCATCCTCCAACAGTTCGTCATGCTCGAACTGCATCAGGCCCCCGGTGTCAGACGCGATCCGGTGATCCCAGGTGGCCGCCTCCAGGTCGGTGACGGCGGACTGCAACTCCAGTCGGGCCTCGCGCAGGTCGTCTTCGAGACTGGCCGCGGCCGGAGCGACCACGGTGAGCCCAAGCACACTCACTGCGAAGACAACGGCCAGAGAGCGTCTCATAGCAACGATCTCCAAACGTCACCGTCTAGTGCCGCCCGGCCTTCCTCGACCAGCTTGTGGAGGTGGGCCAGCGCCGACTGGCGAGCCAGAGGCCGCAAAGCCGGGTCAATATCGCCGTAGACCACGGCGATGATCCTGTCGAGCGAGTGGGCCTCGGCGGCGAGGGCCGCCACGATTTGGCTCTCCCTTTCCTGCCGGTGGGCAATGTAGGCCGCGATGACAGCAGGCCCGCCGTGGATCGGCTCGCCATGGCCGGGGTAGATCTCCTCAACAGCCAGGGCGGCCAGGCGCTCGAGCGTCGCCATATACGCGGTCATGTCATCGACCACGACCGTGGAGCCCGACATCACGGTGTCTCCGGCAAAGAGGGCATCTTCGGCCAGAAAGCACAGCGAATCCGGGGTATGCCCTGGCGAACTGATCACCGTGACCGCCTCATTCCCTATGTGAATTATTTCTCCATCGGCAATCGGCGAGATTGCTTGAAAGCCCCCGAAGTCCCCAAAACCGTAGGTGACGACACCCAATTCGGCGGCCAGAGGGTTGGCGGCCGGGGCGTGATCCTGGTGATGATGGGTGACGGCTATCCCCACCGTGTCTAGTCCCACGAGACTCGCCCGCAAAGCGTCCAAATGCGATGAAATCAGGGGGCCGGGGTCGACTATCAGAGCCTCCGAGCCCGAGGTCACGATGTACGAATTTGTCCCCGCGCCGGTAAAGGGTCCCGGGTTGGGAGCGACAATGCGGGTGACGTCCATCCGCTTATTGTCGCGACCCCTCGGGCGGAGTGGGAGCGCAGCCAGCAGTCAGCAAATCCCCTCCTGCGGAGGGGAGTCTTCGGAGCGGAGTGGGAGAGGAGCTAATCCCCGCACCCCAGGGGGAGGAGTTGTGGGGAGGGGATCATTACCGATGCCGACCGCCAACCCCGCAGGGAGTTGAGCACGGCAACCTCGTCGGCGGCCAGGAGGCGCTCGACCGATATCGAAGCCTCGCTGACCTTCGCCTGCGAAACCAATTCGGAGCGGTAGGTGCCCGGCAAACAGCCGTCGGTGAGCGGCGGGGTGAGCCAGACCGTCCCGAAGCGGGCCGCGAGGTTGCTGATCGTCGTTTCTGTCACGTTGCCGTCCGGGTTGACCAGGACCACTTCATCCGCTTGGGGAAACCGCGCGGCGGAATCCTGGTAGAGCCTCCGATTGGTGGTCTTGTGATAGAGAAAGATGTCTTTAAGGTCAACTGTCTCAGTGTCCACCGCCAACCGGACAAAGCCGGTGGATTCCGGTAGCGGGCCGCACTCGAGCCCAATTTCTCCGTCGGCGGCGAGCGAGAGCCGCACAGCCTGCTCGCTGTCGCCGGAGATTCCGTCGAGGGCCTTCTCGACCTGCTTCAGATCGAGCGGGTAACCGAAGAAGTCGGCCGAAGTTGACAGCCTGACAAGATGCCGGGACCGGCGAGTCACGCCATCCGGGCTCCAGTGCATAGTTTCGAGGAGAGAAAAGGGTGGGCGGACATGAGTGAGCACTTCGGCCTTCAACATCGCCTCCTCGTATTCGCCCCCGGCTTCGGACTCCCAGGTGATTCCCCCGCCGGTGCCGTACTCTGCGGTGCCCGCCTCCCGGTCCATCACCAGCGTGCGGATGGCAACACTGAACTGGGCCGGGGGCTCATCGGAGCCGGGCGGGGCCAAAACCCCCACTGCCCCGCAGTAGACACCGCGCGGATCCGGCTCCAGCTCCCGGATGATTTCTGTGGTGCGCACCTTGGGAGCCCCGGTTACCGAGCCCGAAGGGAAGAGAGCCCGGAACACATCAACCAGGCCGACATCAGGCCGGGGCGTGGCCTTGATGGTCGAAGTCATCTGCCAGAGCGTGTCATACCGTTCCAGAGCAAACAGCTCGTCTACCTCCACAGACCCGAACTCGGCAACCCGGCCGAGGTCGTTGCGTAACAAGTCGACGATCATCAGGTTCTCGGCTCGATCCTTGCCGGACCGGGAGAGAAGCTCGGCCTGCCGGACGTCTTCCTCCTGCCAGCGCCCGCGGCGAATTGTTCCTTTCATCGGGCGGGTCACGAGCGCATCCGTTTCCCAGCGGAAGAACAACTCCGGGCTGGCCGACATGACCACGTGACTGCCGATGTCGAGGTAGGCACCGAACCCCCCACTCTGCGCCGAAATCAACCGACGATACGCAACCATCGGATCGCCTCGAAAGCGGCCCCGGAGCCGCAGGGTGTGATTCACCTGATACGTGTCCCCGGCGGCGATATGACGGTGGATGGTGGCGATGGACTCGCTGTAAGAAGCTCGATCCACGTTGGGTACCCACTCCGAGAGCTCGTATTGGCCCGCAGGGCCTGAGCCGGAGACATCAAGCCGCTCGTCGAAAACTCCAAACCAGACCAGGGGAAGGCCGTTGACTGCCGGATGGGCTACCAGCGCCGGATCGAAAGCGGGAGCTGCTTCGTATGCGACAAAGCCGGCCACCCAGTGTCCCCCGGAGGCGCGTTGCTCGGCCGCCGCTACCGCGTCAACCACCTCGGATAGGTCGCCGGCACATAACACTTCGCGCGGCTCGGAAAAGCCGAAGTGCTTTTCCCTGCCGGGCCGCTGGTCATCGAAGCAGAAGCGCATTGCCCAGGCAGCGTAGCCGCACCCCATGGACCGAATCCCGGCGGCTGACGTAACCTGGCTGCATGGATTTGCGCGAACTGCCGTCGGTCGACGAGCTTTCCTCGAGCCTGGCGGATGTCGGTTGGGCAAGAGCGGTAACAGTAGAGGTTGCCAGGCAGGCAATCACAGAGTCGCGCCGCCTCATCGAGGACGGCGAGTCTCCCGATCCCGCCGACCTGGCTCGTATCGAGCTGGCACGGTTGGGGCGGATGCGTCCCACCCGTCTCATCAACGCCACCGGTGTCTTACTCAACACCAACCTGGGCCGCGCCCCGGTCCATCCGGCGGCCGCGGCCGCGGCGCAAGAGTCGCTCACCGGCTACAGCAACCTGGAGTTCGACCTCGCGGGAGGTAAGCGGGGCAACCGGTCGGCATACGCCAGACACCTCGTAGCCCAGATGACCGGAGCCGAAGATGCCCTGGTGGTCAACAACAACTCCGGAGCGCTGTTCCTAGCACTAACGGCTCTTGCCAACGAGCTCCAGGTGGTGGTCTCGCGCGGCGAGTTGATCGAGATCGGAGGCTCATTCCGCCTCCCCGAACTGATGGCAGCTTCCGGCGCCTGGCTGATGGAGGTCGGCACGACCAATCGCACCCGACTCGACGACTACCAGGATGCGATCGGAGCAGAAACGGCCCTGATACTCAAAGTGCACCCCTCTAACTATCAGGTCGTCGGGTTTACTGAGGAAGTTTCCTACGGTGATCTGGCTGAACTTGCCCACCGCCACAACCTCCCTCTCGTCGCCGACGTGGGCAGCGGTTTGCTCGATGGAGAAGCCCCCTGGCTGGAGGGCCCCCCGCCGCCGTGGCTCGCCGGCGAGCCTGCAGTGCGGCAAACCGTGAGTAGCGGTGCCGACCTGGTCCTCTTCTCCGGTGACAAGTTGCTCGGCGGCCCCCAGGCAGGAATCATCGCCGGCACCGCCGACCTAGTGAAGCGGATGGCCCGGCATCCCGTGGCACGAGCCTTGCGCTGCGACGGCTCCACCCTGGCCGGCTTGACCCGCACGCTCGAGCTGTACGCGGATGGCCGCGGCGGCGAAGTTCCTTTCTGGGCGATGGTGGCCAAGCCCTTCGCCGAGTTGGAGGAGCGAGCCGCCGCGATAGTTGCCAAAGCGGGCACCGGCCGGGTCACGGCCGGCGAGTCGGTGGTTGGGGCCGGCTCGGTGCCACACCAGGTGATACCAAGCCCGGTTATTCGCGTGGAGCATTCCGACGTCAACGGTGTGTGGATGCGCCTGCTGACCGCACAGGTAGCGATTGTCTCCCGCCGTCACGAAGGGGCGTTGCTACTCGACCTGCGGGCAGTGGATCCGACCGACGATTCGCTGGTGACCGACACTTTGCGCCTCGCATGCCGATCGTAGGTACGGCCGGCCACGTCGATCACGGGAAGTCGACGCTGGTCAAGGCTTTGACCGGCCGGGATCCTGATCGCTGGCAGGAGGAGAAGGAGCGGGGCCTGACAATTGATCTCGGCTTCGCATGGACCGAGCTGCCGTCCGGGACCGAGGTGGGTTTCATCGACGTTCCAGGCCACGAACGCTTCATCAAAAACATGCTGGCAGGGGTCGACGCCATCAACGTCGCGCTGCTGGTGGTGGCTGCCGACGAGGGCTGGATGCCTCAATCCGAGGAACACATGTCGGTGCTGGATCTTCTCGAGGTGTCCAGGGTGGTAGTGGCCCTCACCCGGATTGGTCTCACCGACGCCGACACGGCGGAATTGGCCGCGGCGGAAGTGGCCGAACAGCTAGCCGGAACAATCGCAAAAACCGCCCCGATCATCCCGGTCGACTCGCTCTCCGGCCAGGGCGTTGACAAGCTGGTGGCTGCGCTCGACCAGGCGATTGGCGACGAGGACGTCGTGAATATCGGGCGCCCCCGAATGTGGCTCGATCGAGCATTCTCGATCAGTGGCGCCGGGACGATCGTCACCGGAACCTTGCTGGAGGGCCCGCTCACGACAGGCGATCAAGTCGAGTTGTATCCAACGGGCCGGGCGGCCAGGATCCGAAGCCTGCAGAGCCACGAGCGGTCCCTGGAGACAATCGAGCCCGGCAACCGCACTGCCGTCAACCTGAGCGGAGTGGATACGGGCGAGGTCGGACGGGGAATGATGCTGGGGGCTCCCGGCCAGTGGGCCTCATCAGACCGTTTCCTCGTGACGCTACGGACCGTACGCAGACTCGACGACCCTCTGCGGGACAGAGGCGCCTACCACCTTCACCTGGGCAGCGGATCGTGGCCCGCACGGCTTCGGCTTATCGGGACGAACGAGCTAGATGGATCCGGGCACGCCCTGCTCACCGTCACCTCACCTGTGCCTGTTGCAGTTGGTGATCGATTCATACTCCGTGAAGTGGGGCGACGGGCGGTCGTCGCGGGCGGGCGGGTGCTCGACCCTGCCCCATCACGCCGCCACCATGCCCAGGCGATCGAGGCCCTCGAGGGGATCTACTCGGCTAGCCCCGACGAGCAAGCGGAGAAGCTGCTGGCCTGGCGCAGGCGTGACCTGCTGAAGGTGCTTGCTGCCCATACCCGGGGAGGGACTCCAACAGGTTCGATCAAAGTGGGGCCTTCGGCCGTGGCAAAAACGGAGGAGGCTCGACTCTCGCAGTCTGCGGTGGACAGCGTCCGGACGTTCCAACGAGCCAACCCACTCCGGGCAGGCATGCCGAAGGCAAGCCTCGCCAGCCAATTGCGCATCAACCTCGACCTGCTCAACGCCTTGATCTCCGGCAGCAGCGAGTTGGCCGATCTAGGGGCAGAGGTGGCTACAAGTGATTTCGCCTCACAGATGGGACCGTCTGAAGAAGCAAGCTGGGATGCAGCGCGGGCGGCCCTTACCAAAGCGGGCCTGGCCGTCCCCCGGGTCCGGGAGTTGGAACTGAACAACGACCTCGTGCATGCACTTGCCAGACAGGGACTACTGATCAGAATCAGCCCCGACTTGAGCTATCTACCGGAGCAGATCATCCAGATAGTCGATGGCCTTGCGAATTTGCCGGAAACGTTCACGGTGGCGCAGTTCCGGGATCACTTCCAACTCACGCGCAAATATGCAATACCCCTACTGGAGTGGCTCGACAGTGAGGGTCACACCGTGCGGGATGGTGATTTGCGGAGGGTCAGATCCGGGTAACGCCCTGAGCAAGCAACTGACGCCGTTCGACCTCGGTGTAGCCCCCCCAGATACCGTAAGGCTCACGAATTCCCACGGCATAGTCGGAGCAATCACGGCGCACCGGACACACTCCGCAGATGGCTTTGGCTTTCGTCTCACGCCGCTCGCGCTCTTCTTTGCGCTCAATGGTGGTGGGAGGGAAGAACAGTTGCGCCTGATTCCCACGGCAAAGCGCGTCGGACTGCCAGGCCCGGCTAGGAGCGACGGTCACGGGGGAAATCCTCCTGTGTTAGCTGGCCCGAAGCTACCAGCCAGACCGCGAATTCGCCAGGAAAATTAAGGAAAAAGAGTAAGGAGGCAGGAGGCAGGCTCTTCGCTTATTGCTTATTGCTTATTGCTCCTCAACGGGATCTACGTCCAAGACAAAGCCACTAACCGCCGCCACCACCACCTCATCACCAGCCTCGATACCGGAAACCCGGGCTGAATTGGCCCTCCATCGAGCCCCGTCGACAACCACCACGCCCTCGGGGCTGACTGCGGTTTCCGCTCTTCCCCGCCGCCCGATGAGGTGGTCGCGACCGATCGTGGGTGTGGAGAACCGGGCCCGAACCACGGTGGTCATCCCAAACAAGAAGAACGCCGCAATCCCCAGCGTGATGGTGATGGCACTGAGCCACGTCATCGACAATTGAGGCGATTCGGGCACGAAATAACGCCCTCCAAAGATAAGGGCCAAAGTCCCGGCAGCAGACGCTATCCGCATTTGCTGACGCTGGAAGTCATATAGATAAAGGCCAAAACCAGCCAGCCCCAGAAATGCCCCCCACCAGTTGACCGGCAGCTCAGACAATCCGTAGCCACCCAGGCCCAGTGCCAGCACCGACACCGCCGCGGCCACCCCCACGCCGGCGGCATAGAACTCAAAAGCAGCCACCGCCAACCCGACGAGCAGGAACAGATAGGCAACCGCCGGGGAAAGTGACAACCGCAGCGCCCGATCAACAAAGCCGGGCTCGTGGAATCGGGTCTCGATGGTCCGCCGGCGGATTTCGCCACCATCATCGAAGGGCTCCGTGATTACCAGGGTGCGCTCCTCGCCCCCAACCGTCACCGTTCGGCCGTCAAGGGCTTGCACCACGCTGTTGAGTGCCGGAAGCACCTCGTCGACGAGACCGGGGATGGGCTCCAGGATCGAGATGCGGCCTGTCGCGATATCGACGGCGGTGGCGGCCAGAATCGCGGCCCTGTCAAGGCCAGAAATGATCCCTACATCAGCGAAGGCGAGGGGCTCAGCGGCACCAATCTTTACGCCGGGAGCGGCCAACCGCACCGGCGCCACAGCCAGCAATTCCACGGCTCCCCCGTAGGCCACCGCGGTTTCGGGCCCCACCCACACGGCCAGGGGAGCTGCCGGCTCGGCAACGACGTCGATAAGGAGCTCGAGCTTGCTGGTCAGTGTGGCTTGAGAATCGAGCTGAAGGATTATCAGCTCGGAGGTTGGGGCCACCTCCTGAATGGTTTCGATGGCGAAGTCGACGGCCCGTTCGTCGAGTGGCCCACTCAGCTTGATGATGTCGATGAAATCACCCTCAGCTGAAGCTGGAGCAGACGCGCCTAACAAGAATGCTGTTAGCAATAAGGGCAGGACGCGTCGGAGCATGGCACGGATCTTAAGGCGGCCACCGAGCTGGATGGACGGCCGCAGGAGGAAGGTTCCTCAACGTTGCTACGCTGCCGGTATGCCAAGAATCCTGGTAGTGGCGGACACCCAATGGGTAATCAATGAGGTCAAGTCGGCATTGAGTCTCCCCGGCTTCGAGGTCGCCCAGCACGACGATCCCCGCACCCTGGTGGCCGCAGTCGGTGAACAACGCCCCGATGTTGCAGTAGTGGATTTACAGGTGGGGACCATGGGGGGCATGGCTATGACCAGAGCCCTCAAGGAAGCCGCACAGGCCGGCGACTTCCCCGATGTTCCGGTGGTGCTGTTGCTCGACCGGCTGGCGGATGGGTTTCTTGCCAAACGAGCGGCTGCGCACTCCTGGCTCGTCAAGCCGTTCAGCCCCCATCAGTTGCGCGAGGCCGTAGACGCCGCAGTCGGCTCAAAGGAGACAACCCAACAGCCGTGAGCGGCATCAACATTCTGTACATCGTGGTATTGGGCATCTGCCTTGTGCTTTCGGGTTTCTTCTCGGGATCCGAAACGGCACTGGTCAGTATCCAGCGGGAGCGAGCTCACCAGCTCGCAGAGAAGAGCCGGCGAGGCGCCAAGCTCCAGGACCTCCTGAGCAATCCGGACCGAACGCTGTCAACGCTGCTGGTGGCCAACAATTTCGTGAACATTCTGGCGGCAGCCGTTGCCACGGCATTGCTGATCGATCTGGCGGGGGAATCGTGGGGGCCGTGGATCGTGACCTTCGCTCTCACGGCGCTGATTCTCGTTTTCGGTGAGATCGGGCCCAAGACCCTTGCTAATCGTTACCCGGAACGGTTCTCCCTATTGGTGGCAGGGCCGATTACGACCCTGGTGACGGTTCTCAAACCCATAAGCCGATCTTTCATCCTCATCACGCGAGGTATCTTCAAACTCTTCCGACTAGACCTCGGAACCGGGATCGCTCCGGTCACCGAAGACGACATCCGCGCCCTGGCCTTCATCAGTGAGAGCTCCGGCGAGATAAAGGCGGCGGAACGAGAGATCATCGATGCGCTGTTCTCATTAGAGGACCGACCGATTCGCGAGGTGATGACGCCCCGCGTGGACATGATCTCGATTCCAATCCCTGTGACTGCCGAAAAGATCGAAGAAGCGGTTGCCACCAGTGGACACAGCCGGTTCCCGGTGGTCGCCAACAGCACGGATGAGATCCTCGGGATCCTGGCAGTCAAGGATGTCCTCCGCCTCAAAGCTGCTGCAACGCCGGAGGACATCAACCGGATCCTTCGCCCTCCCACCTATATACCTGAATCCCGGCCTGTGTTGGACGTGTTGCAGGAGATGCGAAAGAGTCGATTCGGATTCGGCGTGGTGGTCGATGAACACGGCGGCGTTGAAGGGGTCGTAACCACCAAAGACGTGATCGCCCAGCTGGTCGGTGAGTTGCAGGACGAGTACGACCCCTCAATACCGATGCTGACTCCGGCCGGGCCGGATCGGTGGATCATCGATGGCCGGGTTGACGTGGACGAGCTCGAGGCAGTAGTGGAAATGGAGCTTCCGCGGGGAGATTACTCGACCGTCGCCGGCCTTTTCATGACTGAGGCGGGACGCATACCCAAAGAAGGCGACGCCATAGTCCTCGACGGCAGCTCCATGACGGTACTCATGATGGACCGCAGGCGAATAGCCCGCCTGCGAGTCGAAAAGTAGTCGCCGCCTGCTGACTGCCGACTGCTTCTTTTCTTGAGGTCGGGACGGCGGGATTTGACCTGCTTTCTCTTGAGGGTTCAAATCCCTCAGCAGATCAGGTGAACCGATTTGAGGTCGGGACGGCGGGATTTGAACCCGCGACCTCAGCGTCCCGAACGCTGCGCGCTGCCAAGCTGCGCCACGTCCCGTAAGACAGGCATTGTACTCAGCCGTAGCGGGTGGGCGTACGCTGTGTGGGTCGCTCCCAACTGAGGGCCCGGATCGACCGGGGCCGGGACTGGCGCCGCTCAATGATCTTTCCGTGATCAACCGACATCACTACAGGATCGACCATGAGGCGCGGCGTGCCCCCGCTTGTCACGCTTTCGGTTAGGCGGCCGACCCGGCCGAACATCATCCTGTTCCGCCAGGGTTCTGCCACCAACTCCTCGAGCAGCGGCCGAGCGTTGGGATAAGACATGTCCAAACAAGCAGTCAGGCCCCATACCGCCGCCGCCTGCCAGCGGCCGGCATCAAACTTCGTAAGGGCCCTGGCAACGGGGTCGGGATGGAGCTCAACCAGATGCCAGCTGCGGTTATCACCGGCGAGTGCAAAGGAGCCGGCCGGGGCTTGAGTCTCACCAACGACCACAACCGTGTCGCGGGTTGTGTTGAACGACCCGTCGACGCCCCAACCGATCACCTTGACGTTGTAAAGCGGAACCCCGATCTCGGCCATCACCAGCTGCTCCGCCTCGACATAGGGATCACAGGCTCCAGCAATCTTGGCGACAGCGGAGGCCGTGACCGAAGGGATGGCATCGCCGAACTGCTCCTGCACCAACGTCCACTGTTGTCCGGTCCGGTCGGTTGTGGTCACCCACACAAGAAGCTCGACGGCTTCGCCATTCGCATAGACGCTGGCCAGCTCATCGATCACCTGGCGCTGACGGAGATGGCCGGTGACTCCCAGCCGCGTGAGCGGCAACCACTCACCACCGAAGAACCAACCTCTCCCCGGCGGCATCGGACGGGCCTGAATCTTGTAGAGGAACCGGGAATCGATGTAAACGACCCCGGCCGCCCCGATGGTGACTGCCCCGGCGATCCAATGCCAGATAATCAGGACGGCCAGCAAGGCGGTCCCTGCCAAGGCTCTGGCAATGGTGGCCACCTGGATGCGGCGAACCCCCCAGAGCCGAATGCCTGTCAACAAGCGTTCCCTCTGCACGGAACTCTCCTTGGACTCGTCCTCAGGAGGCCCCCCACCGTCCGCACTTAGAGTGGTGACGATACCACTAACCGTACGATAAGGGCACCGGGAAGGACTAGTTCCCCGGGTGCTTCGCTCCGAGCGGGGAACCCCTAGATCAGCAACTCAGCGATCTGGACAGCGTTGAGAGCTGCGCCCTTACGCAGGTTGTCGCCAACTGCCCAGAGATTGATGCCTCCCGGCTCACCAAGTGTCTCCCTGATCCGACTCACCAGCACTTCATCCCGACCAGCGCAGTCAAGCGGCGTGGCCACCTTGTCGGCCCAGACTTCGACTCCGGGCGCGGCCGCAATGAGCTCGGCGGCCTCATCCGGTGAAACGGGGCGCTCAAACCACATAGTGGCGGCCACTCCATGACCCACCATCACCGGCACCCTGACACAGGTGGGTTCGACCGTTAGGACCGGTATGTCGAGGATCTTGCGACTCTCATCGCGCAGTTTCATCTCCTCATCGGTGTAGCCGCGCTCAACTTCCGTGCCCGCGTACGGCAGCACGTTCCAGCCAACGGGCCTGGCATATACATTGACATCGGGCTCCTCCCAGGTGCCGTCGAACAAAGCCTCGGGCGTCTTAGCAAACCATTGAGCCTGTTGCGTTAGCTCAAGGATCGCTCGATTGCCGGTGCCTGAAACCGATTGATAGGAAGTGGCGGTCATCGCCCGCAGTCCGGCGGCCCGATGCAGCGGAGCGGCAGCCATCATCAGCACCATCGTTGTGCAGTTGGGATTGGCTATGACTCCACTGTGACCTTGAACGGCAACATCGTTTATTCCGACTACCACCAACGGAACATCGGCCTCCATCCGAAACGCCGAAGAGTTGTCGACGACTACCGCCCCGGCATCAGCAAAACGCCTGGCGTGCTGCCTGCTGCGATCTCCCCCTGCAGAGAACAGGGCAATATCAATGCCGCCGGGATCGGCCTCATCGAGGCTCTCCACTTCGATGTCACCAAGCCCGGTGCCGATGACCATCCCCGCCGAGCGCTCGGATGCCATGAGTCGAAGGTTGCCGACCGGGAAGGATCGCTCGAACAGAATCTCGCGCAGGACTTTTCCTACTGCGCCGGTTGCTCCGACGATGGCGACGTTCGGGCCACTCACGGGGCAGCCTCAGTAACCAGATCATCGGGAGGCAGGAAGTAGTCATGAAGCGCTTTGACCGCCTCATCGCATCTGTCGGCTGAAATGATGCACGAAATTCGAATCGGTGAAGTAGAGATCATCTCGATGTTGATTTGATTCTCAGCCAGCTGCCTGAACATGTCGGCCGCCACGCCCGGGTGGCTGCGCATCCCGGCACCGATCAACGAGATCTTGGCGATGTTGGTGTCGACGTCGACTCCCTGCGCGTCGAGCCCGGACAACACTCGCTCTGCCGCTTCTCGTGCCCGATCGATGTTCAGCTCGCTCACCGTGAAGCTGATGTCGGTGTGTCCGGCAGTCGACACGTTCTGCACAATCATGTCAACATCCACCTCGTGCTCTGCCAGCTCACCGAACAGCTTGGCGGCGACACCGGGTTGGTCCGGCACTCCATGGACGGTCACTTTGGCTTCCGAGGTGTCGTGGGCGACGCCGGTAATGACTGTCTGTTCCATCGTTTCCTCCTTGATCCATGTTCCGGCGGAGTCGTGAAACGACGACCGCACATGGACGGGAATGCCGAAGCGGCGGGCGAATTCTACCGACCGGGCCATTAGTACATCCGCACCCGAGGCCGCCATCTCCAGCATCACCTCGTATGAGACCTCATCGAGCTTGCGAGCCAAGGGCACCAGACGGGGATCGGCTGAATAGACCCCGTCGACGTCTGTGAGAATCTCACACCGGTCTGCGCCGAGCGCGGCTGCCAGTGCCACCGCAGTGGCATCGGACCCACCTCGACCAAGAGTCGTGACATCCTTGCTCTCCGGGTCGACACCCTGAAACCCGGCCACAATCACCACCAGGCCCTTGTCGAGGTATTCGCGAATCCGATCCCCTCGAATCTCGCGGATCTTGGCCTCCCCGTGCGTGGCATCGGTGAGGATCCCGGCCTGAGAACCGGTCAAACTGGCAGCCTCGACACCCTCTTGGCGAATGGCGAGAGCCAGCAACGCCATCGATATTCGTTCGCCGGCTGTGAGAAGCATGTCCATCTCACGCCCGCTCGGCTGGTCGCTGATCCGCCGCGCCATTTGCATGAGGTCGTCCGTGGTGTTGCCCATCGCCGAAACAACTACCACCACATCGTCTCCACCCTTGCGAGTTTCCACGACACGCTGGGCAACATTGGCGATGAGGTCGGCATCGGCGAGCGAGCTTCCGCCATATTTCTGGACAACCAGGGGCATTGGCCGAGTGTAGAGCTTGAGGGACTCTGGACTGAGCATGCGGGGATTCGCAGAGGCGAAGAGCTTCTAGCGGATAAGATCCCTGGCTCATGAGCGAAAAGCGGCAGAGACAAAAGGAGAACCGGGCAGTTCGCCTGGCGGCAGAACACAAAGCGGCACAGTGGAAACGACGCAAGCGCCTGGCACGCAACGTTGTGATCGTGGTCGTCGTGGTCTTCGGCGGAGCATTTCTCCTTTCGCTGCTGAGCGAGGGCGATGACGAACCTGACGCCGCGACGACCACGACTACCACGACAGCCGGGTCGACCACGACAGCGGGGGGCGAAACCACAACCACAATCTCAATCGTTGACGATGTCCCGACGGCCACCAGTTACGAGCTCTTTGCTTCGCAAGAGACGGCCTGCGGGGGAACAGCACCACCCCCGCCGGCGACATTGAGCTTCGATGAGCCCGAAGACCAGGGCCTGGCTTCTGATGCTGTGGTCACGGCGATCATCAAGACGTCATGTGGGGATATCACTCTGGATCTGGACCCGAGCCGGGCTCCGCAGGCTGTAAATAGCTTCGTGTTCCTGGCCCGCCAGGGCTACTTTGACGGGACTCCCGCCCATCGCCTGGTGCCAGGATTCGTCATCCAAATGGGTGATCCCACCGGAACCGGCACCGGCGGCCCCGGCTATCGATTTGACGACGAGCTCCCCCCGGACGGAACGTCCTACATCGCCGGAGTCCTCGCCATGGCCAACAGCGGGCCCGACACCAACGGGAGTCAGATGTTTCTCACCGTTGGGGATTCGGGGCTCAACACCGACTTCACCATTTTCGGCAGCTTCGACCCGACCCAGCCCGCCATTGTCGACATCCTGGCGATTCCTCTCGGCCCCAACCACGGTGGGGAAGTGTCGCGTCCGCTTCAATCTATCTACATCGAGAGCGTGGAAATAACGGTGGGCTAGGAGGCCTGCCAGCGTTACTAGGTCATGGCGGTCGATCTCCACACCCACAGCACCTACTCGGACGGGTCAGACAGTCCCGCCGAGATCGTGTCCGCCGCCGCTGCGGCCGGATTGGAAGCCGTGGCACTTACCGACCATGACAACCTCAACGGCGTCCTCGAAGCTGCCGCAGCAGCCGACGCCAGCGAGGTGGAGCTGATTCCTGGAGTGGAGTTGTCCTGCGAGTGGCAACCTGGAGGCATGCACCTGGTGGTGCTGTGGCTGGAACCGGGCCCGGGACCGCTGCAAGACCGGCTCGAGATTTTGCAGGCCGGCCGTAGACAACGCAACGTCGACCTGATCGAGTTGCTGCAGAAGCTCGACGTGGATATCTCATACGAGGAGGTGGTGGCCGAAGCCGGTGGCACGGGTGTTGGACGCCCCCATGTGGCAGCCGTCCTGGTTCGCAAGGGAGTGGTGGGCTCGATCCCGGAGGCGTTCGACCTGTACCTGGCTTCGGGGCGGGCGGCCTACGTTGAGCGATACCGCTTGCCACCGGAAGAGGCGATCGAATTGGCCAGGGCATCGGGGGCCGTTCCGATTGTCGCCCACCCCCACACACTGGGGATGACCGGCACAACCCTCGATCAGGAGCTGCGGCGCTTAGCCCGCCACGGTCTGGTGGGACTCGAGTGCTACTACCCCGAATACGAGCCGGACACCCGGCTCGAGCTTGTGGAACGTGCCAGGGATGTTGGCCTGGTGCCCTCAGGTGGATCCGATTACCACGGCACCTACAAACCGGGCCTCGAAATCGGGCGGGGGTACGGTGACCTCTCGGTCGGCCGTGAAGTCTGGCAGGAATTAGCAGAAGCGCGACACTAAAAGTTTGCTCGTAAACGGTCGATACAGGAGTGGAAATGGACGCGTCCGCTCCCGGTCTTCCCAAATACGACGACATCGGGCCGACGATCAACACTGCCCGTAGCGCCAACTGGTTGCTTGCAGCCGTCGCGGTTGTGGTCATGAGCCGGCAACTCGGGCTCGAAGCGATGCTCGTCGCGTCGGCCTTGCTGCTGATCGTCGGTTTCGTCACCCTGCGACGCTGGGGTAAGACCCAGCCCCCGGTGCTGCTAATCGTCGTCGTCGACGCCACCGCGATCGGCACCGTGCTCTTCCTCACAGGAACCTGGCCGACCCTCCTGCTGGCGGCCGCACCATACGTAATCGTCTCTGCCTTCCTGCTAACTCCGCCGAAGGTGGCGGTTCCCCTGCTGGTCTACCTGGCCTCACTTGCGACGGCGGCACATTTCTTCTCTCCGGCCCCGCTCTCCGAGGCAGTGGACGATGGAGTGGTGAACGTTGTCGTGGCAATTCTCTTTCTTACGATGACCGCAATAATTGTTGCCGCTTCTAGTAGCTCCCTGCATAAGATCCGCCATGTCGAGCGACAGTTGCTGGCCAGCGAGCGGCAAACCAACCTCGTAAAGGACCAGTTCGTGTCCATGGTCAGCCATGAATTACGCACTCCGCTCACATCGATCGCCGGATTCGCCGACACGCTCGAATCAGGTTGGAAAGAACTGCAGAGCGAGGAAATCAGCGAGTTCCTCGGAATCATCAATGATCAAGCTTCCCACCTGCGCGACCTCGTCGAGGACATACTCATCATCCCCCGGCTCGAGGCCGGCAAGCTCACGATCAACAACGAGGCCTTTGACCCGGCCCCGCTCGCCCACCGCATAATCTCGCTGGTGTTTCCGGACGAAGTCAGCCGCGACGCGCGGGTTGTCCTCCCGGCCGGCCACACGGTTATGGCAGACCCGCGACGAGTGGAGCAGGTTCTTCGCAACCTGCTTGGCAACGCCAGGAAGTACGGGGGCGAGGAGGTCCTTGTCGACGGCGAAGAACGCGACGGCTTCTTCATCATCTCGATCACCGACAACGGGACCGGGGTGCCGGCTGAAGACCAGGAACGCATCTTTGATCACTTCGAGCAAGTCGGAAAAGGTGACAACCGCACGGAGGATGGCGTGGGACTGGGGCTTCCGATCGCTAGAGAACTCATCCGTTCAATGGGCGGAGAGCTCTGGTATGAGGATGCGTTTCCCCGGGGGGCCAAGTTCTCGTTGCGCCTGCCAGTCCCACATGCCCCCCCGGCCCAGATCGTCGAACCGACCCGCAAGATCGCCTAGGAGCCCACTGAGCAAAACATGTCGCCGATTTCGACGACCAGCCATCACTCAGCAGGCTCCTAGTCGGACGCGGGATCTCCCACATTGGACTCTGGCGATTCGATCTTCCAAGGATCGCGCGGAAACCTTCGGGGAGCCGCTTTCCAACGGGAAGGTGCCGTAGCCGCCCTGATCGCCTCCTCCTCCTCGGCAATCAAGGCCTGAATAGCTGCCAGGATGGCGGCCGTTTCGTTCTCGTCGGCTCCACCGACTATGTCAAGTTCAACGTTCATTGCAGCTCCACGAGCTCGATGAGCGTCCCGGCCAGGGCTCGCGGGTGTACAAAGGCGATTCTGGTACCTCCACCGCCGGTACGCGGCTCCTTGTCGATCAGCTCCACACCCTCCGCCTCTAGATGGGCCAGGGCCTGTTTGAGATCGACGACGGCATAGGCGACGTGATGAACTCCCTCGCCTCGCTTCTCGAGAAAGCGGCCCACGGGGGTGTGCGGCGCCAGCGGCTGCAGCAGCTGCACGTAGGAGCCGCCAAGGGGAATCATGGCTTCCTCAACGCCCTGGCTCTCCACCACCTCGCGATGGGTAGGCTCCACACCGTACTGGCGTTGATATTCGGCCAGCGAGGCGTCGAGATCGGCAACCGCGATTCCCACGTGGTGAAGGTTGATCAGGAACATCAGGGCCCTTCTTCGAACTCCCGGACATCACGATCGTAGGCCCTCGGGGAAGCTCTGCGGTAGCCCACCGGGCCGGGCCATAGAGAGAAACCCCGCTCAAGACCTAATATTTGACGATGAGCTCGGTTATTACCTCCATTGCCCGCACGCCGATTGGCAAGTTCGGGGGCGTCTTCCGTAACGTATCGGCGGTCGACCTGGGAGCCGTGGCCATCCGCGCCGCGTTAGAACGCGCCGGGTTGAGAGCTGAGAAGATCGACGAGGTCCTGTTTGGCCACGTCATCCAGGCCGGGACCGGCCAAATCACCAGCCGCCAGGCCGCCGCCAAGGCTGGAGTCCCATTGACGGTGCCTGCCACGACCATCAACAAAGTGTGCTTGTCGGGGATGACGGCCATCGGCTGGGCCGACAAAGACATCCGGCTGGGGGAAGCGACGTTTGTCGTCGCCGGCGGCATGGAGTCAATGACCGGAGCCCCCTACCTTCTGCCCGAGGGTCGATACGGCATGGGCTACGGCGAGGGCCGGATCATCGACGCGCTGGAACACGATGGTCTTTTCTGTTCCTTCGATCAGTGCACGATGGGGGCCCAGTCCGATGTGAATAGCGCCCGACTCGGCATCGACCGGTCCGAACAGGACGAGTGGGCCGCCGCCAGCCATCAGCGAGCGGCGTCGGCCTCCCAAGGCGCCTTTATTGACGAGATCGTCCCTGTGGAAGTGGCCCAGCGACGAGGTAACCCGGTGACCGTCGACCGGGACGAGGGCATCCGACCCGACTCCACGGCTGAGACCCTGGGCGCACTCAAAGCCTCTTTCAGCGCTGAGGGCACGATCACGGCAGGCAACGCCTCGCAGATTTCCGACGGCGCAGCTGCGGTTGTGGTGGCCGACGCTGATGCCGCAGATGCTGAAGGATTACCCGTCCTGGCCGAGATTCTTTCCTACGGGCAGATCGGCGGCGTCGACGCCACCCTGCATGAACGGCCCGCCGAGGCGCTGAAGACGGCTCTCAAGACGGCGGACTTGTCCCCCGCCGACCTCGATCTGGTGGAGATCAACGAGGCCTTCAGTGGGGTGGCATTGTGGTCTGCCAAGATGCTCGATCTTCCGCATGACAAGGTAAACGTCAACGGCGGTGCGGTTGCCCTCGGACATCCGCTGGGTGCGACAGGAGCGCGCTTGATCGTTACGTTGATCAACGCGCTGCGCCATCAAGGCGGCGGCATCGGCGGAGCATCGCTCTGCGGCGGCGGCGGCCAAGGCGACGCGATGATCGTGAGAGTTCCTGCGCCCTAGGACGGAGCGTCGCCGGTCGATGGGGTTGGGGCCCCATCGACACTGCGATGACCTACCAGGCGAAGAGCCAACAAGCAGGCGACGCGATGATCGTGAGAGTTCCTGCGCCCTAGCTTTCTCCTTCGCCCTCAGCCCAACAACAACTGCTGGTTCGGTGCTGGTCTGGCCGGCTTATCCCCTCCTGCCTAGCGGAGTCTTCGCAGGCAGTGGGAGGGGAAGGCGAGCAAAGGTGGGTGGTGCCCGCCAACGGCAGGAATGCCGGCAGCTTGCCGTCACCACAATTGTTGCCTCCGGGTGACCTTGCACAAGGCGGTGCCCAACAATCAACTGCTGGTTCGATGCGCGGCCGGACCCGCTCTTACTGCAACTCTCGGGTCTCACCAACGCTTCACTCAGGGCGCCGCTGTTGGAAACTACCCCCGCCCAGCCTCCCCCACTTCGTTTCACTCCGTGGGAGAGGAGCAAGACCCCTCCTCGCCTTCGCTTCGCTCAAGCGGTCCTCTCCCAGGAGGACAGAGAAACCGGGAAAGAACTAGAGCTCTTGGCGGCCCACCAGGGCCCGGCCCAGGGTCAGCTCGTCGGCGTAGTCGAGGTCACCGCCCACCGGAAGACCACTTGCCAGGCGGGTCACTTTCACGCCAAGCGGCTTGAGCACCCGAGCAATGTACAAAGCCGTGGCGTCACCTTCCACTGTCGGGTTTGTAGCGGCGATCACCTCCTTGAGGCCTTCTGCGTCGACCCGGGCCAGGAGCTCTCGGAAATGCAACTGATCTGGCCCGATGCCGGCAATGGGAGAAATCGAACCGCCGAGAACGTGGTAGCGCCCACTGAATTCCCGTGTCTTTTCCATGACCACAATGTCCTGTGCTCGCTCGACAACACAAACCACCGATGGATCGCGACGGGTATCAAGACATATCGTGCATTCAACGCCCGCCGCCACATTGAAACACCGCTCACATAAGCCCACCTGGCGTCTCATATCGAGGATCGCATTAGCCAGCCGCTCGGCATCTACCTCCTCGGCATTGAGTATGTGGAAGGCGAGGCGCTGGGCGCTCTTGCGGCCGATTCCAGGAAGTCGGGCCAGCTCGTCGATGAGCCTTTGAACCGGAGGTTCGAACATCGTTAGTCGAGGAGCCCGCCGAGCCCGAGCCCGTCGAGGTCGAGCCCATCCGCCGCGTCGCTAATTCCTCCTGCCAGCGCATCGTTGGCCGCAGCTTGAGCCTGGTTAACAGCGGCCACAGCAAGGTCGCCCACCAACTCGGGATCCTCTGGATCGAGGACTGCGGGATCAAAGGTGATCGAAACCAATTGGCCTGAGCCTTTGACAACTGCCTTTACGACCCCGCCACCGGCGGTGCCTTCGAACTCCTGATCGGCAGTGGCAGCCTGCGCTTCCTGCATTTTGGCCTGCATAGCGGCGGCTTGCTCCAGCAGCTTCTGCATGTCTGTTGGTAGGCGTCCCATAGCGGCGAGGGTAGTAGGGGTCAGCAACCTCTGCGGGTCACTGGGGCTCCACTACTTCACCGCCGAGCAGGTCCTTGACCAGGTCGGTCGGGTCAATGCCTCCTTCAACGGCGTCGGTCAACTCATGAGCTTCCGGAGCTCGCAACGGTGTCACCTCGGCCACATCTGTCTCGGCGATCGGACCCGGGCTATACACAACCCGAACTCGCCCTTCGAGCAACTCCGAGGCAGCTTCTTCGACAAGGGCTCTCAGTGCCTGGTCCTCCTGGAGAGACTCGAGGTGAAAGGTCAGGTGAGCCGGGACATGAAGCGTGAGCTGATTGCCTTCCACTTCCCCCGGGGCCGCCTCCTTCAGCAGGGTGTAGCGACGAACGCCGGCGGCAGCCCGCACCTTTCCGACCAATGCCGGCCATGACGACTCCACAGCCTTCATCGTCAGCTGGGCCGGTGCCATATCTCTAGCTGCTTTCGGTCCATCATCCTGCAAAGCCGTAGTTTCAACCCTCTTGGGCGACTCTTCCCCGACCGACTTCCTTCTGCGACGTGGCGGATCGGGAGTGGTCGACGCTGGCTCAGCAGCCCCTGGGGTAGGGCTATCGGTGGGGGCTAGCGCGACGGCGCCGCCCTGCTGGTTGATGCGATCCTCGAGCCGGGCCAGCCGGGCAGCAAGCGAGACCGGGTCCGCCGCAGTGTCGTGCCGCGTTAGACGAATGACTGCTAGTTCTACGACCAGACGCTCCTCGCGACCCTCCCTCAGTCGAAGCAGGGCCTCTGACAGCTGGTCGATAGCTTGGATCACGTCTCCGGCCGGCATGTGACGTGCCATCTGCCGCCACTGGTCGATGCGGTCCGGCGACTCATCAACTATCTCTTCAATATTGGGGGCATAGTGGGCAAGAAAGACACCCCGGAAGTAAGCCAGGGCTTCAGACACGAACCTGCGCAGATCGAAGCCCGCCGACACGATCTCGGCCACTAGCTCGAGCCCGGCTTTGGGGTCGTCGTCAACGATGGCATTGGCGAGGCGGTCGAACGCCTCGAAGCCCACCAAACCCAGGGCGGCTGAAACACCCGGCACGTCAATCGAGCCATCTCCCAAGGCCGCGACCTGCTCGAGCAAGCTGATTCCATCCCGGATTGATCCCCGGGCATGACGGGCGATGGCGGTAAGTCCCTCGCCAGTTGCCGAGAAGTCTTCCCGGCGGGCGATCGTCCCCAGGTAGTCGCTCATGATTTCGACGCCGATGGGATGGAAGTCGAAACGTTGGCTGCGGGATCGGACGGTGTCGAGCAATTTGTAAGGCTCGGTGGTCGCGAGCACAAAGTGGACGTGCTCGGGAGGCTCCTCCAGGGTCTTCAATAGGGCATTGGAGGCGGCTCGTGACAGCATGTGCGCCTCATCAAGGATGTAGACACGGCGGGCTCCCGAAACGGACGCGACGGTCCCGACGTTCACTCGAATCTCCCGAATATCCTCGACCTTGTTGTGGCTGGCGGCGTCGAGCTCGATGACGTCGAGGGACGAGCCTTCAGTGACACCGACACACGAGCTGCAGACATTGCATGGTTCGCCTCCCGGCGCCCGGTCCTGGCAGTTGAGAGCCTTGGCCAGGACCCGTGCCGTTGACGTCTTGCCGGTTCCACGGGGACCGGCAAACAGGTAGGCGTGGCTGACCTTTCCCTCGACCACCTCGCGCAGCAACGTGGACGTCACATGAGCTTGACCGACTATCTCAGAAAAAGACTGAGGCCGGTACTTGCGATAGAAGGCCTGGTACTCCACCGGGGGCATGGTAACCCATGGCCCGGACAGGCCAATTGCCCTCCATAGGGACTTTCGACCCTGACCGGGGCGATAAGGAAGGTCGATACTTGGTGGAACAGATCACAAGAGCCGCTGGGCCCAAAAGAGTGAGACGCCAAGACGCTCTGCACAAGCTCGGCCCGGCTCTTGGAAATTCCCCATCCTCACCTAGCGAGGCTGTAGGGAAGATTCAGGGGCAGCCTCCCGCTGCCCCTGAGTCGCGTCGGGGGGAACTAAGGCCGCCGGCGGCGGGTTATAGATGTCGATGACGACCTTCCCCTCCTGCTACCGACACCCGGGGCGTGAAACCGGCCTGGCGTGCTCCGACTGTGAGCGACCAATCTGCGCCGATTGCTCTATTGACTCTCCCGTGGGGCAGAAGTGCCCCGAATGCGCCCGGAAGAGAGGCACCGCGCAAATCATCACTGCCCGGCAGCTCGGACGACGCGCCAACATGGTGCCTCCAGTCACCCTCGGAATTCTCGTGGTGTCGGTCGGCATCTATCTGCTCGGTGTCGGCGGTCTCGACGATTGGCTCTTTCGAAACGGGCAGCTGACTCCCCAGCTGGTGCGTGACGGGGAGTGGTACCGGCTCTTGTCGAGTGCCTTCCTGCATGCCGGCGGATTACACATCCTCTTCAACATGGTGGCCCTGTACTTCCTGGGCCCTGCCATCGAGCGGGAGGTCGGGTCGGCGTCGTTCGCAGGTCTTTACGTGGCGTCGGCCTTGCTCGGCAGCTCGGCATACGTGTTGCTGGCAGGCGACATCCCGGCGGTGGGAGCCTCAGGAGCGGTTTTCGGGTTGTTCGGAGCGTGGCTGCTGTCGGCCTGGCAAAGAAGACACACGGCCCTGGGCCGAGCCAACTTGCAGAGCATCGGGGCGATCCTTGGCATCAACCTGCTGTTACCGCTTGCCAGGCCGGGAATTGCCTGGCAAGCCCACGTCGGAGGCCTGGTGGCGGGAGTGGTCATTGCCTTCGCCTGGACCAGGGTCGGCAAGACCCCACGGACGCGAGTGCTTGTGACCGTCATAGTGGCTGCCGTCGCTCTGGCGCTCGGAATCACCGCCTGAAGGCTCATTACTATGCCGACCAGCCAACACAGGAGAACAAACAATGGGCGGTCACATCACCAAGGGCGCGATCAAGGTCATTGAGGTGATCGGCGTGTCCGACGAGAGCTGGGAAGATGCGGTCGGACAAGCGGTCGGCAAGGCTTCCGAAAGCGTCAAGGGCATCACCGGAGTAGAGGTCATAGCCCAAACTGCCAAGGTATCTGACGGAAAGGTCACCCAATACAACGCCACCGTCAAACTCGCCTTCGTAGTCAGCTAGAGCGTGGGATTCCAGACCTGAGCCCCTCTATCCGGGGGGCTCTTCTGGACTAGTGCCCCGACCAGTAAACGTTTGTCGCGTTCAGGACGGCCAGTGACGCCACTGGACAGAGCACTAGCCGAAGGAGCCGGCAATGGGCCTGGACTGGTTGACGCCAAAAGGTACGACCTCATCGGCCACCCCACCGAGATCATTCGACAAGTAGAACGTTCTGTCCGACGGCCGGAAAATCCCGAAACTGTCTACACCGTCACCATCCCAATCCCCGACAAAGAACCTGTCGCCGGTGATGCCGTAGAACACCTGGGAGTCGGCGACTTTGGTCGTGTTCTCATTGGTAATCAGCACAAGTGAATTCCACGGCCGGTAGAGGCCGACCGTGTCGATGCCGTCGCCGTTCCAATCTCCGGCAAATGGGACGTCGCCGGTAAGACCAAAATGGAATTCGATGTCGGCGAAACCGGTGTCGTTGGTGTTGCGCAGATAGAACTTTCCTTGGGTGGGGCGGTAGATACCCGGCGTATCGTCTCCGTCTCCGTCCCAGTCTCCACACACGGGGACGTCCCCCGCGTTCCCAAAGAAGAACTCCAGATCGGCGACGCCGGTATCGTTGCTGTTTCGCAGATACATGAAGCCGCTCGACGGGCGATACAAACCCGGGGTGTCGGTGCCGTCACCATCCCAATCGCACATGAGTCTCTGGTCGCCGGGGATGCCGTAAGTGAAAGTCTCTGAGGTTTCGTCGAAGTCCCTTACCGTCCATCGGGCATTCGAAGGAATCTGATAGCCGATCGAATCTCGAACCCGGGGCGGATCACCTAGGCGGGCTAAACCCCACCCGAACGTGCTGTTCTTCCCAGATCCCGCTGGAAGGCCGTCGGCCAGAATCCCCAGCTCCCGGCGAACGTCCAGTGGGCTGGAGTTGGGGTGCAGATTGAGGTAGAGAGCAGCCAGGCCGGCAACATAGGGCGAGGAGCTCGAAGTGCCCGCGAAAGCATCATCGAAGGACTCCGTGCTGACCCGGTCTGGAGCCACCAGATCGGGTTTGACCCGCCCGTCTGCAGTCGGCCCCCGGCTCGAAAAGTCCTCGATGGCGGAGAGATCGAACCACGGCACCGCCCCGACGCTGATCACCCGTTCCGTAGCGTTGGGAACCAGCAAACTGGAGGCCGGTACCTGCAACGACAGATCGAACACGCCGTCTGCGAAGACGTCGTATGGAGTCCCGGATGGGGGTGCCAGCGGGTCCCCGGCGATGGAAAACCCGTACCAGCGCTCCTCGGACGAAGTATTGATCCATTCGATGACCTCGAGCTGCTGGTGCCAGGGCAGGGACTGTTGAGCCTCCGAGCAATCCTCCGGCACCTGCTCGGCGGGAGGCAGCGAGAGAATCCGATCGAGGTCCCAAAGACAGAGATCGAGATCGCTGACCGGCCCGGTCCAGTTGAGGAGCAAGTCGAACTCCGCCCCCGGGGGGATGGTGAAGTCGTTGATGATCACCGTTCCGGACAATTCGGCCCAGCCGTCCGAGTTGGAGTCCTGGTAGGTGCCGGAGAAATGCCGATCCGCCTCGTTCCCCGCGGCATTCACCCACACGATGCCGGCATCGATGGCCCGATTGACAATCGCGTCCTGCTGGGCACTCCCATCGAACGGTCCCACCGGCCAACCTGCGGACAGATTGATGATGTCCACACCCTGGGCAATGAGGTAGTCGACGGCTTCCCCGAATCGGCCCGGCCCGGCGTTGACCAGCACCATGCCTGCCAGAGGCGCTACGTCGTAGACGATCTCGGCGACCGCAGTGCCGTGACGGTTGTCTCCTTGCTCCAATCCGTCGATGTCGAAGCTGCGCGTGGTCACCGTTGCCGGCAACTCGGTTCCCAAGAGCTCGGAGTATCCGGTAAATGAAGAGTCGAGCACTCCAATCTTGACACCCTGCCCAAACCAGCCTCCCCGATGCCAAGCTTCCACATCGCTGCCGATGACACCCTCCGACACGATCCCTGCCTCCCACATCTGTGGGATCCGGCGCATATCGGTTATCAGCCCGCGATCGAAGAGAGACCGCAGCTCGGCAGCAGTGCCTTTGATCCGGGATCGACCCCGCGAGTCCCCAGTCAGGGCCCCGGTGGGTCGGGTTAGCGCCACATCCGCCAGGATTTCCAAGTCGGGGTGAACAGCACCCAGGGAGTCGCCGGGAACAGTCGACTTGGCAGGTCGCGGCGGGACGGTTTCGACGATCGCAGTGCTTTGAGCGACTGCAGAGGGAACGCCGGAACCAAGCAAAAACAACGCGCAAACAGCCAGAAGGCCACGGCCGGACATGAGTTCAGTATCTCACGGGTCGGGAACTGTATTTCGCCGTAGAGACGCGGCCGGAACCTCTAAGCCCCTGCCCCGCCGGCCTCGTCGTAGGGCGCGTCGTACCAGCTCTTCAAGGCCGGACCGAGCTGAATGATCAGGTCATGCAACCGATTCCAGGCGACTTCCGTGCCGTCGTGGTCCCCGGCGAGGGCCCGCACCTCAACCGACTTCGCAAGGTCGGCGGCCCCGTGAGCAGCAAAAGTCAACAGATTGCCCCGGAGTTGATGGGCTCCACTGGCTACCAACTCGAGGTCGCCCTCGGCGAGGCCCTCGAGGATCGCCATCTTCACCGACGGGTACTCGTCCAGGAAGATGTCGACCATTTCCTGCAACAGGTCCAGGTTGCCTTCCACCCGCTGCAAGGCCTCCCGGTGGTTAACGAGGTCTGCCATAGCTTCCTCGACCTCCACCATGGGTAGGCCGACGGCCTTGCCCGGCCCCCGTACCAGCTGGGCGATCGTGGCAAACAACTCGTTGGCCTTGAAAGGCTTGGATACGTAGGCGTCCATGCCCGCCGCCAGGCAGAGTTTCCGATCGCCGTCCATGGCGTGGGCGGTGAGGGCAATGATCGGAACGTGATTATCGGAATCGGCTTCCTGTTCCCTGATGATGGCTGTGGCCTCAATGCCGTCACGTCCCGGCATCGAAACATCCATGAGGATCGCGTCCAGGCCGCCTTTTTCGAACTCCGCAACCGCCTCAAGACCGTCCATGGCGGTCACAACAGTGTGGCCATGCTTTTGCAGGAGACTCTGGGCCAGGTGGCGATTAGTAGGGCTGTCGTCGGCGACGAGCACATGGAACCGTTGTCTCCGCTCCCGCAGCCAGTGACGGGTCACCAGCTGAGATTCGCCAGCCCGGCGCAGGCCGACAACAGCTCGGATGGCCTCGAGCAATTCCCCGTTCTCGAGCGGACGTGTCAGGTAGGCGGCGGCGCCCAGGTCTCGGTACTTGGCGGCCTCTCCCCTTTGACCTGTTGAGGTCACGATCACCAGCGGAACTTCAGCCAGTATGGGATCGGCGGTAATCTCGCCGACGTCGTCAAAGCCGCCCTCATTGACGTCGAGCACCACCACCTGCGGCGGTGAACCCCGCTTTATCGTCCCGGGGAGAGCGTGCAACGCGGCCGCGACGTCGGGCACCGGCAGGGGGGTAACCCCGACCTGACGGAGCATCTCCACGAGGTTGCGCCGCTCGGCAGCAACGTGGGAAATCACGAACGCCAGGCCGTCATTCGCTTCCTGGTTGGCCGGAGCCTGATGCAGATCGGATTGCTCACGCATGGCCGTCAGCTGGGCGAGAAAGTGAAACGTGCTTCCCCGGCTCAGCTCGCTTTCAAGCCAGATGCGGCCGCGCATCATGCCCACCAGTTGACGGGCAATCGACAGTCCGAGCCCGGTACCGCCGTACTCGCGGGTAGTTGAGCCGTCGGCCTGGGAGAACACCTCGAAGATCCGATCCTGCTTGTCATGGGGGATTCCGATTCCGGTGTCTTCCACCGCGAAGTGCAGCACCGCCTGGTTATCAGGGCCGCTGGACTCAAGGCCCACTCTTATTACCACGCTGCCAACGTGGGTGAACTTGATGGCGTTGGAAACCAGGTTGTAGAGAATCTGCCGGAGCCGGCCCGGATCACCAATTACGCCATCCGGCACCTCGTCATCGACTTCGTACTCGAGGCGCAAGCCCTTTTCCGCCGCCTTGACCGCCAGGGTGCGCACCGTGTCGCCCACGGTGTCGCTCAGGCTGAATGGAATGTGTTCCAGCTCGAGGCGCCCTGCCTCGATCTTGGAAAGGTCGAGAACGTCGTTGATCAAGGTCAGCAGGCCGTCGACGGCCGATTTGACCGTGCCGAGGTATTCGCGCTGTTCGGGGGTCAGCTCGGTCGAGAGGGTCAGGTCGGTCATGCCGACGATGGCATTCATTGGAGTCCGGATCTCGTGGCTCATGGCCGCCAGGAACTGCGACTTGGCTTCCGTGGCCCTCTCAGCCGCTTCCTTGGCAGCCTTCAGCTCGATTGCCGCCTGCTTGCGCTCAGTGACGTCGCGGGAGTTGGCCTGGATTTCGACCACTTCCCCGCTTTCCGGATCGAGATTGGTATGGCCGGTGGTCTCTAACCAGACATATGAGCCGGACTTGTGCCGGGCCCGGTAGGTGATGGTTTGAGCTTCAGAGGCAGAGGCTTTGATATACAACCTGCGCACGGTGGATCGGTCGTCCTCATGCAGGAAGTCAAAGAAGCTTCTCCCGAGGAGTTCGTCTGGCTCATAACCGAGTATGGACAATGAGGCCGGCGACACATACAGAAACTCGCCATCGAGAGTGTGCCGCGTTATCAGGTCTGTCGAGTTCTCCGCCAGTAAGCGGAACTCACGCTCGCTGTCCTCGAGGCGGTTCAAAGCCGCGCTCAGCTCGCGCTGAGCAGCCTTAGCCTCGGTGACGTCGAGCATCGCCACAATCGTCTTGCTGAGATCTATCCCCTCCAGGGTCGATCCGGCTTGCCAGTAGAGAACGCCATCCCATCGAGCGCCGTCGACGCTGTCGCCAACGAACTCGGTAGTCATTCGAGTCCTGCCCTCCCAAATGGCAACGAGCTGTGCGATGAAAGACGGATGGGAGTCCAACGTGACTGTCTCCGACCGGATCCGCCCCAGCAGTTGATGACGATTCTCCACACCCACCAGCTCGGCTGCGGCCTGATTGACGTCGGTCACAACGATCCGATCGAGGACTTCCTCGATCAGCTCTGGATGGGCTTTCATGTGGGCGACAATGTCTTCAACACCCTTGGAGCGAAGATCGTGGAGCCACTCCCCAAGCAAAGTGGCGTCCTGCTCCCACAATGCGATCGGCGCCATATCGAAGAGCAATTGGTACCGGCTTCCCGCTCTGCCCACCGAATTCTTCACGCTGTTGACCGCCACGGCCGCAACCAGGAACACGGCTAACTGTGTGGCAAGTCCGAAAATGTTGTGCTGTTGTCCGAGCGCATCGACTTCCTGCGCTTGCTTGAGAAAGTGGTCATTCAGCAGGATCAGCTCGGCAGCCCAGATGGCTCCGAGATAAAACAGGTACGGCAGGAAGAAGCGGCGAGACACAAAAACGGTCCCCACTGCCGCGAAGGCGGCCACCGAGACCATCATGGCGCTGAGAACGGCCGGAGACTGAAGCGGCACAAGCACCGACATGAGGGTGACTATCAGCAACACCAGCGGCACGGGTCGCGGATGATTGCGGAGCCGCTGTTGCCAGGCGAGGATTCCCGAGCTGAAGGAGACGATTGCCGCGGCTGCCAGCGGGAGGTCGCGGTTGAGCCAGGCGACAATGGCCAAGACGGGAGCGAAGGCCAGCGACGTCCATTGCACCAGGGCCACGAACCCGCGTTCGGTGGCTGGTGGAATCGGATGCGCGCGGTCGTCCGGCTCGACCACCGAGTCCGTCTTTCCCATCATTTAGGAATCTTCGGCAGTGCGAGTGGCTGGTCTTTAGGAATATGGAGCGGAGACGTTCCAGGATCTGGGGCCTCTCACGATTTGGTCTCTGTTCGGCTGGCCAATTCGGAGCAACCGGAAGACCTCGCAACTTGTTCCGCCACTTTGGCGAGCGTGTCGCCGTCTTCCGCAACGGGCGAGGGCGACAGCAGCCCCTAACCGGGCAGTCGGGTTTGGAGCGTGGCTATCGGGTCCGGGTACGATGCGACTCGTGAGCACCCTTTCCACTCCCGGCCTGGCGGCGAGCCTGGAGCGGCTCGGGACCGAGACGGCCTTCAGTGTGCTCGCCCGGGCCAAGGAGCTTGAGCGCCAGGGCCAGGACATCATTCATCTCGAGATCGGCGAGCCCGACTTCGACACTCCCCGTCATATCGGCGACGCGGCAGCCGAGGCGATTCGTAACGGACACACCCACTACGGGCCCCCGGCCGGGCTAGCGGAGTTTCGAGATGCGGCGGCTCAGCACCTGGCCTCCACTCGCGGCTTCGAGGTGGATCCGGCCCATGTCCTGGTAGGGACGGGAGCCAAACCTTTCCTCTTCTTCACCATCCTGGCAGTGTGCAACCCCGGCGACGAGGTGATCTATCCCGACCCCGGTTTTCCGATCTACGAGTCGGCGATCCGCTGGTCGGGAGCGGTTCCCGTGGCCCTGCCCCTGCGTGAGGAGCGGGACTTCGCGTTCGATCTTGCCGACCTCGAAGAGCGGCTGACACCACGGACGAAGCTGGTGATCCTCAACTCGCCTCACAACCCCACCGGAGGGGCGTTGACAGTCCAGGAGACGGCGGAGACGGCGGGGCTCCTGGCGGGGTCGGGGGCATGGGTCCTCTCCGACGAGGTCTACTCGCAGCTTCTATATGAAGGAGAATTCGCCAGCGTGGCGTCGTACCCGGGAATGGCAGAGAGAACGGTGGTGCTCGACGGCCTCTCGAAGACATATGCCATGACCGGCTGGCGCTGTGGCTACGCCGCCGTGCCGGGGCCCCTGGTCGACCCGCTGGTTCGGTTTTTCGTGAACTCGACCTCGTGCGTGCCACCGTTTGTCCAGTTGGCCGGAATCGCAGCGTTGAACGGGCCACAAGATGAGCCGGCCGCCATGAAGGAAGAGTTTCGCCGCCGCCGCGACTTCCTAGTTGCCGGGCTCAACGAGCTCCCGGGTGTCTCATGCCGCATGCCCCGTGGAGCCTTCTACGCCTTTCCCAATGTCTCGGCAGTGCCACTCGCCGCCGACGAGCTTGCCAGGCGGCTCCTCGAAGAGGCAGGCGTGGCATTGCTGGCCGGCTCCGCTTTCGGCAACGTCGGGATCGAAAACCTGCGAATCTCATATGCCAACTCGGAAGAGAACCTGGGTAAGGCACTGGAGCGGATGGCGGATTTCCTCGCGGCCTTGTAGGGCTCGGGTTCAGGAGGCGAGCCGGCCGGGCTCGGCGGCATACAGGTCGGTGCGGCCGCAGCCGAGGCACGTCCACGCTTCTAGCTGGGTCGTGGTCCACCTGGACCCTGAGTCGTCCCCCCGCAGGCGCACGAAGAGCTGAGTATCAACCTGGGTGGCAACAAGCTCTCCATCGCATCCCGAGCACACGATGGCCTGAGCATTGGCAGGGTTTTGGGCTGAAAGCGTCATTTGGTATCTCACCTGTGTATCTCTATTGAGGAACCTTCCCCCGGCCTTGGGCGGGTGGACATTGTCAGGGTTCCGACCATCCGCTCCACAGGTATCAGGGGCGTTCGGCAGAGGGCGCGGTCGCGGTAAACAGCGTCCGGCCGAGATCGCCGGCATCGATCGCCGCCATCGATCTCAGCCGATTGGCCTGCTTATCCTCGTAGACCTGGTCGCCGAGCGCGGCCCGCAACTCTGGTTCCAGCTCTCCAGCCTCACGCAGCCATATAGCCGCGGTCCTTTGATAGTCGGGCGTTACGTCACGCTCGGCAACGTTGTTGAAACCTGCCCGTTCGATCAGTTCTAGGTATGGAGCAGGCGCGTCGACGACACCGGGAAGTGCTTCGATCAGTGAGGCTTTTCGCGGCAGGGAAAGACCTGGCTGGAAGTGAATCACGTAAAAGGCCAGCCTCCCGCCTGGTTTGAGAACCCGGTTGCACGCCCTCAGCACGGAGAGCTTTTCTGACAGTCAACAGAGAACGTCGGAGTGGGTTACCGCATCGAAGCATCTGTCTCTGAACGGGAGCGACCCACCCGAAGCCACGATCGACCGGGCATTGATACCTTCGCTGGCGGCCCGGACGCGTGCCACACCCGGCCCCTCAATCGTCATGTCCGCCAGAGTTACCCGACAACCCGATTCGCGACCGAGGAACAGTCCAGGCCAACCGGCGCCCGACCCGACGTCGAGCAGGTCAAGGTCATCACGAAGTTCGAGAAGTTGAACGAGCTCGGCCGCCTGATCCACTGTGGTGTAGCTGTTGCCTCCATAGCCCCCACCCAGGACGCGCCGCTCTAGCTCTCGCATTGCAGGAGATTCGGCAGCGCTGTAGAAGTCACGGAACTGCCCAAGCATTTCCTCGTGTTTCGAGCTGTGGCTCAGTGAGACCTCCCAGACAGGCGATCCGCATGGTATCCACTCGGCCAATCCGAGATCCGATCCGACAAGGCCGGCTCAGGTGTTCAGTTGATCTCGAGCGTAATGGGGACGTTCCCGGCTAGAGCCTGCGAGACCGGGCAGTTCTCCTTGGCGTCCGCGGCAGCTTCCCGGAACTGCTCGTCGCTCAGGCCGGGAACCTCACCGGATAGAACAAGACGCATTGCGGTGATTCCCTCGCCGGGCACAAAGGTGGCAGTCGCCGTCACATCGAGGTAATCGGGCGGGGTGCCGGCCTGGCCCAGACCATTGGAGAGCGCCATTGAGAAACAGGTTGCATGGGCGGCGGCGATCAGTTCCTCGGGGCTGGTCTTTCCGGCATGCTCTTCTGAGCGAGCCTTCCAGTCGACCGGGAAGGGGCCGCCTGCGCCGGATGTGAGCGTGGTGGTGCCGCCGCCGGACATCAGGTCGCCTTCCCAATGGGCGGTTGCGGTTGAATCGAGGGCCATGTTGCTTCCTTTCGTGATTGGCCGTGAGCCTAAGCGCGGAAGCGCCCCGTGTCGTCTAGACCTCGAGACAGCCGGGGTCACGAGGAACATCTACCGCGTGCTCCTGGAGAGCCTCCAACGAAACGACGTCCAGAGCGCCTTCGTGGGTCGCCGCCAGCACGACTGGAGCCGCCACTCCGTCGTGGTGAGCTCGTAGCCAGTTGGTAGCGGTCACACACCATCGGTCGCCGGGCCGGAGGCCGGGAAAGCGATACTGGGGCATCGGCGTGGACAGGTCGTTGCCGATGCGATGTTGATGGTCGAGAAACTCTTGCGTCACGACCGCGCAGATCGTATGACTGCCCCGATCTTCAGGTCCTGTCTCGCACGAACCATCCCGGTAGAAGCCGGTGAGAGGATCGGTGCCACAGGGCTCGAGGGTGCCGGCGAGAACGTTGCGATTTGTCACCAGACCAGTATCGCGCCATATAGAGGACAGCCCCCTTCGACGACAACCAGGAGACCGCGATCGGGACTACCACCTGAACTCTCGAAAGAGGCAATCCAGCGCCGCCCTCGCTGGCAACGCCAACCCGGCAGCTAGATTCCATCTGTCACCCGACATGGAAAGCCTATGACCGCCCCAGCAAGCTCCAGTGTCCGCGAGATGGTCGCCCTCAACGCCGACGTCGTCGGGTACAGCAGGCTCCTTGCAGACGACTTCCAGGCCACCACGGCCGCCATGGACCTCTACCAGAGTCTCGTCGCCGAAGCAGTCGTTGCAGCTAGCGGGACGTTAGTCAATTTCGTCGGAGACAATTTCATGGCCGCGTTCGATGAGGCAACTGAGGCCATGCAGGCGGCAATCGCCGTGACCGAGGCTGTGGCCGACAAGAACGCCGGCCTTCCCACGCAGCGCCAGGTCCGTTTCAGGATGGGTATGGATCATGGTGAGGTGATGGTTTCTGGAGAAGGTCAATACTTCGGCGACGCACTCAACATTGCGGCCAGGATCCAGGCCATAGCGTTGCCCGGCGGCGTGAGCGTTTCCGGAAGTGTTTACCGCGCCCTCGATGAGCCTGCCCTGCGCTTCCGATCGATGGGGCCGAAAAGCCTCAAGAACATTCCTGAACAGGTCCAGGTATACCAATTCTCCGATCTTCCGACTGATGATCCGCAGGCCGGCCGAGGACGACTGCTCGCTCTGGAGTCGCCGAGCGTCGCAGTTCTGCCCATCCACACCGAGTCGCTAGATCCTTCGCTTCGCCCTGCAGGGGCCCTCCTCATCTCAGACGTAATCCACCACCTGGCAGGGATGCCAAATCTCAATGTCATCGACGCCAGCGATGAGCAGCACCCAAACAGGGCTGACACCCCCGTCGAGTACATGCTGGAAACCGGGATACAACAATTTGACGATCAGATAAGGGTTTATGCCAAGCTCGTCGACGTTGCCACCATCAATGTCGTTTTCTCACATCGGTGGGAAGCCACCCCCGCCACCCTCTCGGCTCTCTCCGACGATGTGGCCACCGAGGTGGCGCATTTGCTGGAGATTGAGCTGGTTGTCGGGGAGCCCGCCCGGATTTACGCCGAAATCGGCGACCCGGAAGCCCAGGAACACATCTATCGAGGTTGGTATCAACTGAACTCCGGCACTCGGGAGGGTTGGGAGCGGGCCATCGAGCACTTCGACAAAGTTGCAGAGACTCATCCCGATCTGCCTGCCGGTCACGCACTTCTTGCCTTTGCCCACTGGACGGGTGCCGCCGAGAGGTTCGGCAGCGACCCTAAATCTCACTTGGCGAAAGCGCGCGCTCACGCCCAAAAGGGCCTGGCAACAGGCGACCCGACCGGCCTGAGCCAGATGGTCGAGGCGGCGATCCTCATGTCGGAAGGAAAGGCGGAGCTTGCGCTAGAGAGAGCAGAGTCGGCTCACATCACCCGACCGACCTGTGACGTCACATACGCCCTCGAAGGGAGCGTCCGTCGATATATGGGCCAATGGGAGAAGGCCGTTGACCTCTTAGGTCGAGCGATGCAGATGACGCCGGTAACGAAACCCTGGTATCCGACGGTACAGGCTTGCTCTTTGTACATGGGTGGCCGCTATGAGGATGCCGCCTCCATCGCCGAGACAGTGTTAGCCCACCAGCCCAAGAATCTTGAGGCACTGCTGGTGCTGGCGGCGGCCCAGACAGAATTGGGCCTCGATCGGCGAGCCCGAGCAACCAGCGAACTGATCCGCGATCGGTTTCCCTCCGTGGAGGTGGACGAATGGCTGGAACGCAATCCATATCAGGACCCCGCGTTGGTCGAACAGTGGAAGACGGATCTGCAAGCGGCCGGGGTTCTCACAAGCTGAGGCGGAGCCGGTCTGATAGGCCAGGGCTGCTCCTCTTTCGGGCACTGTCGACCGAACACGCAGATCAGTTCGATCTAGCCACCAAACTCCCTTTGCGCTATGAACGTAGATTCCATGTGTCAAGGTAGGTGATTCACAGAATGGGAATCGGAACACTTCGCTGCCATGTCATTGATGTCGAAGACCTGGCGATAGCAGAGGCCTTCTGGTCCGAGGTCACTGGACTCCCGGTCATCACCAGTGGCTACACCGGCCGCTTCTCATATCTCGGCCGGCTCGATCCCTGGAAGCACGAGATGATCCTGCAGCTGGTTAAAGGACCTAAGGGCTCAAAGGCCAACCGGAACCATGTCGATCTGACCGTTGACGATGTCGACGAGGCCGTCCACCAGATTGTCGCCATCGGAGGCTCGATCAAGAAGGAGCCGAGTATTTACCCAAGACCCGGCTCCTTTTCGGGGAAACCACCCGTAATCGACCGGGCGGTGATGACCGACCCGTTCGGCAACGAGTTCTGCCTGGTCAGCGAGCTGACCAGCGAGGAGTCGGCCCGCGCTGTCGACGCCATGGATAGAGCCGATGGCACCGATCACCATTGGCGAGTCGCCGCCGGACGGGCTCGCCCTAGCTGAGGCTTGCCCACGAGCGGTGTCGAGTGAGGCACGGATGGCCTACGGATGCCTCACGCGAGATCGATCTTCATGTCACCCACATCGGCGCGAAGTTCGTCTGTCAATTAGGACGCCAGGGAGGTTCGGTATGGGTTCGGTAATCACAGGATGGTGGTCGTGGCTGGTAGCAATCTGGACGGGTCTTCTTTTAGTTCTTTCTTTCATGTTCTTATTCGAGGAAGGAGAGGGGTCGCCTCGTACGTTTGCAGGTAGAGCGGGCCTTAGCCTTATCTTCCTTGGAATTGCTGCCGTGGCCGGGACTGGACTGGTTGTTCGCCTCAAAGCACCGCGGCTGGCGGCTTGGCTTCTTGTTGTCGGCGTTGGTCTGCCCGGCGCCGGCTTCTTCTGGGCTTTGTTCATCCCGACGGCCATCGCCCTGTTCATCCTCGTCAGCGGCGTGAAAACAGGTGAGATCAGCTTTAGACACCGCGCACTGGTGAGCAACTAGGGCCAACCAAAATGGACCTCTCAGCTCGGCGTAGGTCCTGGGTGACTCAGGCAGGACGGAGCGGATTGGCTATCTACCGAATGGTCCTCACCTAGGCTCGGCGGATGGCGTGGGATCCGGACCGTTACCTGCGATTCGCCGATCACCGCACGCGGCCGGGCCTGGAGCTCGCATCTCGAATACCGGACATCGACGCCCGCAGCATCGTCGACCTGGGCTCGGGAACCGGCCATCTCACGGCCCATCTGGCAGAGCGGTGGCCCGAAGCGTCGATCGTGGGGATCGACTCGTCAGAGAAGATGGTTGAACGCGCTCGTGTCGACCACCCATCCCTCGAGTGGGTCGTCGGCGATGTTGGGACATGGCAGCCGAAGGAGCCGGTGGACTTGCTCTTCTCCAACGCGGTGCTCCATTGGGTCCACGATCACGCGGCGTTGTTTCCCCGACTCCGTTCCTACCTCGCCCCTGGTGGGGCCATGGCCGTCCAGATGCCGGACAACTGGAAGGCGCCAACCCACGTCATCCCCGCCCGGGTTCTCGACGAAGAAGAATGGCCGGAGCAGGCGCGGTCGGCACTGATGCGTGATCGCCTCTCCCAACCAGCCGAGTACGCGCAGTGGCTGCAGCCGGCAAGAGTCGACCTGTGGCGGACTACGTACTACCAACTGCTGACGGGGGACGAACCGGTGTGGACGTGGGTAACGGGCTCGGTACTCCGGCCCGTGCTGGCGGCATTGGAAGGGTCCGAAAAGGATCGTTTCTCGGAAACTTGTCGGGCTCGCTACCTCGATGCCTATCCCACTGGGGAAGATGGCGTCACCACCCTCCCGTTCAGCAGGCTATTCCTGATCGCTCAGGCCAATTAGCCAGCCCGGATCAGGCTTTGCCGACCCCCACTACTCTCACTTCCATGCGCCTGATGCTGCTAACCGTTGTTGTCTCCTTGGGGGCGGCCTGCGGCAGTGCCGACTCGACCGCATCGTCGACAGGTTCGGCCACCTCATTGGCCACTTCAACTTCCACTCCCGCTGGGGTGGTCGGGACAGACGTAATCCTGCTTTCTGGTTCGATCCAGATCCCGGCGGCTAATGGCTTCGAAGATCCCGGGTTCCACGAGACTTTCGTCCTGACCGGAGGGGTTCCAGAAGCCGCCGCCGGCGTCACCGGCGAGCTTGTCGTGCGGCTCCGCGATGTCGGCAGACCGGAGAACACCTGCGATCGCGACCATCCGTTGTCGGGCTGCGCCACCGTTGATTGGTCCGACTTCGAGGACCGGCCCGGCGTGCCGACCGGTGGGGTATTTGACAATCACCTCAACGTGGTCTCGAGCTCCGGTCCGATCAACTTCTTCTTGTCGGAGAATCGTGGGCTGGCTGACACTCCCGACGAGTATGTGCCCACCTGACCTCATACAGCAGTGGGCGGGTCCGCCCAGGAGTGGCAAGCTCCGTTAGACGCCGGGCTGACTGCCGGTTCCGATATCGAACTACGGCTGGTGATGACCGCCTTCGGTGATGAAGCGAGCCTCGCCTACGAAGTTGCCATCCAAACGGGATGACCAGATGGCGATAGAAGAAACCACTCGCGTCTCACTGAGGGAAGTAAACGAAGACGATTTGCTCGTCCTCTTTGATCACCAGAAGGATCCGGTTTCGGTTGAGATGGCGAACGTTCCTGCCAGGGTCCATGACGCTCACATGGCTCATTGGCGCAAGGTGCTCGAGGATGGAACGGTCATCAAGCGCATCATCGTTTTCGATGGGGAGGTAGCGGGCCACGTCGTGTGCTGGGGACAAGACGATCAACACAACGTCGGGTACTGGCTTGGCCAGAGTTTCTGGGGGAAGGGCTTTGCCACCGAAGCTCTTTCCCTGTTTCTCGAGTTGGTTCCCATCCGCCCGCTGCATGCCTACGTCTCCAACCACAACGTCGGCTCGTTTCGCGTGTTGGAAAAGTGCGGCTTCACCGTCGAGCGAGAAGACGCGGTCGAGAAAGTCCTGCTCCTCAGATGAGTTCATCGCCCCGGTTGAGAGGGCGGTGACTCTGGGTAGCTAGCGAGAAACGGAGCTGGAGCGGAACATCGCTCGTCGCAATGAGTTAGCTTGGCGCTCAAGATCGCGACTATTCAGGGGGCCTCTACGTGCAAAAACTGATTCTCGGAATAGCCTTGTTGCTGGTGGCAGCCGCATGTGGCGGCGGCGGAGACGACAGTGGGGACGCCACTACAACCACCACTACCAGTGCGGGGTCCGGCTCAGACCAAGCGACGACAACCACCACGACTTCGAGCAACGGCGACAACGGACCCGGCGCCAATACCGAGTTTTGTGACTTTGACGACGAGTTTGGCGACGCACTGAGAAGCGCCTTTACTTTGCCACCGCAGAGCATCGAAGATGCCTTCCAGACGACGCTCCAGGTCGCCAACCAGGCAGCTGACGCAGCCCCGAGTGAAATCCGAGATGAGGTGAATCTTCTGTTGGGCGGATTTAGCGACCTGGTCGATGTACTCGACGAGATTGACTATGACGTCCTCAACAACCTCGACGTCTTCGAGAATGACCCACGGATTCTGGCCTTCGACTCCGCCGAATACCAGGCTGCGGGCGATGCGATCGACGACTATTGCGGCAACGGCGGGGATGCACCGGATGGCACCGTGCCGTTGAGTGATGGCACTCTGCCTCCAGTGGTTGTCTCGGACGACCTTCCGGACAACTTCCCGGCCGGGCTGATCCCGCCCGGAAACGTGGAGGTGCAGACAATCAATGTGGGTCCGGGGTCCGGGGTGACCTTCATGACCGACGCCTCATTTGACGACGTAGTCGCGCAATACACCAATGAGCTTGGGACGCCCACGGCCGAGGTCAACGTCGGCGGCGACCGGTCCGCCTCATGGTTCCAAGCCGACGGGTCGATCATCATCGTCCAAGAGGCAGAAGGCATCGTCACGGCCGTTGTTGCAGGCGCCAGCTAGAGGTCAGTACTTGTCGGGCACGAAGGTCTGGTCGGTCAAGGGCGGGCGCACATACGCCCCTGAGTCCTCGCGGGGTGGGAGCTCGAGGGCCGGTCGAGTCACATCCTCGTACGGGATCACGCTCAACAGATGAGTTATGCAGTTGAGCCGGGCCCGGCGCTTGTCATCGGCATCCACCAC
>CAXMOO010000088.1:0-18318 GCA_964195005.1 uncultured Gammaproteobacteria bacterium | reverse complement strand
ATGAGGTCCGCGGCGGCAGCAGTATGCGTGAGATCGATCTGGCTGCTGCTGCCATCGCCCGAAGCGCGAGACCTTGTCATGCCCACTTGGAACGCCTGACCCTCGGTGGCTCATCTGACGCCTTTCGCCTTCGGTGCGGGGGTGTTCGGTATGAGAATGGGCCGGACGGATAGCCTGGACCGAAGCGACTCTCATGATTGAAGCCCCTCGGGTTGGGTTCGGGATGACTTCGCTGAAGGCAATTGGAGGTAAGGGTGAGAAAGCGGACCGCGGCAGACGTGTTTGTCGAGTGTCTCGAGGCAGAAGGTGTGAAGGATGTGTTCGGGATACCGGGGGAGGAGACCCTCGACTTCAATGAGTCTCTTGATCGTTCCTCTATCAGGTTCGTGCCGGTGCGCCACGAGCAGGGCGGAGCGTACATGGCCGACGTGTACGGCAGGCTAACCGGGCGGGCAGGCGTGTGCTTGGGGACTCTGGGACCTGGTGCCACGAACCTGGTGACCGGGATCGCCGACGCCTTCCTGGACCGGGCGCCGATGGTGGCGCTTACCGGTCAGGCCAGTCTGGAGGGCATGCACAAGGAATCCCACCAGTACCTGGATGTCGTCAACCTCATGCAGCCCATCACGAAGTGGAATGCGCGGGTCTTTGAGCCTTCCGTCATTCCGGAGGTAGTCCGGAAGGCGTTCAAGCTGGCGGAAGCGGATAAGCCTGGCGCCACGCACGTTGAGCTCCCTGAAGATGTCATGGGTGAACAGTTCGAGGGAAGCCCGCTCCCGCATCGAGACCCGGTTCGTTCGGAGCCTTCCGACAAGGATGTGTCGAGGGCGGCCGAGCTGATCAGCGCCGCTCGGGCGCCGGTCGCGTTGGCCGGCAACGGCGTAGTGAGACACAGAGCTGGGGCCGCTCTCAGATCCTTCCTTGACACTGTTGGGCTGCGGACGGCAGTCACGTTCATGGGCAAGGGGCTGGTCGACCCGAGCAGCCCCCAATGGCTTGGTGCAGTCGGTCTCCAGGCCGGCGACTACGAGATGGCGGGTTTCGGTGCCGCGGACCTGGTCGTGGCCATCGGATTCGATCTGGTCGAACACTCGCCTCGATTGTGGAACCCGGGTCGCGACAAGACGATTGTTTGTCTCGACACGCTTCCAGCCGAGATCGACGAGCACTATCTGCCCGAGGTCGAGGTCGTGGGAGACCTCAACGCGGTGCTCGACCAGCTCAGCCGCCAGTGCAAACCCATCGCTCAACCGGGCGGTTCGACTCGGCTCCGCGACGTCGTGCTCCGCCGCTTCGAGGAGGCCAAGGACGACGCCAGCTATCCCATGCAACCGCCTCGGGTTCTGTTTGAGATTCGCAAGGCGCTGGGCCCATCGGACATCCTGGTCTCCGACGTAGGGCTCCACAAGCTGTGGATCGGAAGAATGTTCCCGGCTTACGAACCCAATACGGTCCTGATCGCCAACGGGTTGGCAGGCATGGGTTTCGCCGTGCCGGCTGCCATCGCCGCCAAGCTGGTGCACCCTGACCGCAAGGTCGTGGCTATCAGCGGGGACGGTGGATTTCTCATGAACTCTCAGGAGCTCGAAACCGCGGTCCGTCTGGGCACGCCGTTTGTAAATGTCGTCTGGGAAGACCGTCAGTTCGGCTCGATTGCCTGGAAGCAACGGACTCGCTTCGGGCGTGATTTCGGCACAGACTTCTCCAACCCGGATTTCGTTCGCCTCGCCGAGTCGTTCGGCCTCCCGGCTTGGCGTGTGACCTCCGCAGATGACTTGGCGGGCCGGCTCCGCCAGGCCCTCGAGCTGTCGGTGCCCACGCTGATCGTCCTCGAGATCGACTACAGCGTCGACGTTGCAATTGCCGACGAGCTGGGTGAAGAAACGGTCCGCACCTGAGAGGGACCGCAGCCTGCCCAACACAGGCCGACAGCCTCAAGATGAGTTCGCGCACTGGTGGTGTCTGTTCAGATTCCGCTTCGCGAGCGCTGTCCTCGGAGGAAGCGAAGCGCCTTGCCGAAGAGACTGCACCTAAGTACAAGGAAGCCCCGGGTCTGGTCTGCAAGTACTTCGTCCAGGGTGAGGACGGTCTGGCCTGGGGAGGGATCTACCCGTGGGAGACCCAAGCGCTTTTCGATGAGGAGCGGCAAGATTCGTCCGAGAGATGTACGGGAGCCCACCGACAATGAGGTGGCTCGACTATACGCTGGGGTTGGATAACCGTCATGGTGAGGTAGTCACCGACTAATCGTCGGACGCGAGAGCTTCTAGATGAGGGCTGCTCGGAACCCGATGAGCAGGCCCAGGTCGCGTCCAGTGGCCGCACCTGCGAGTCAGCGGGAGCTCTTAGTGGCCGGGGATGGGAGGGTTTACGTCACCTCGCGTAGTCGACCCGTCTCGACTTCGTAGACGAAGCCCTTCACCTTTTGTTTGGATGGAACAAAGGGGTTGGCTTGGATGCGGGCGATCGATTGACGCACGTCGTTGCCGGGGTCGGCGAATGCCTCCAAAGCAAATGAGGGGCGGAGGCCAACATCCTCAAGCACCTGGGCTTTGACGTCATCGTCGGTGAAAGTGAGCATGCCGCAGTCGGTGTGGTGAATTAGAATGATTTCCTCTGTTCCCAGGAGGCGTTGGGAAATGAGAAGTGAGCGGATCGCATCATCGGTGATCACCCCACCGGCGTTACGGATCACGTGGACTTCACCCTCGTGAAGGCCCAGCATTCCGTAGATGTTGAGGCGGGCGTCCATGCAGGCGACCACCGCCACCTTCTTTGTGGGTGGCATCGGCAGGTCGCCCTTGTCGAACGAGACGACATATGCCTGGTTGTTGGTGAGCAGTTCATCAGTAACAGTCATGGTTGATCGACTCCTCGCGTCGGTGACGAACACTGTTGGCGCCGGCTGCGGTCAGGTTTCCCTCACAGCCAGCGATCATCGGCTGGAACAGGGTGGAATCCGGGGCGATGTTGTGCTCCCCTCGGCCGGATGCTGTGTTACTTCTCAATGGGTGCTCGGACCAGGTTGCCCCATTCGGTCCACGATCCGTCGTAGTTCCGGACCGATGGATATCCGAGGAGGTGGGTGAGGACGAACCAAGTGTGGCTCGAGCGTTCCCCGATCCGGCAGTAGGCGATGATGTCGTCGGTGTCGCTGAGACCGATCTCGTCCTGGTAGATGGCCAGGAGATCGCCGGCGTGTTCGATGAGGGTGACTAGGGCGGCGCCTGTGGCGGCGATGGACAGTGTGAGGGGGAGGTGGAGGGCAACCCACACCGGCTCACCGGTTGGTGCTGGTCTCTGCAGACGTTTCGCTGTGAAGTCGAAGTAGTTCCACCACAAGCCGAACCCGACAACGAGCGCGACGAGGCCCGTTGCGATGGTGTGGGCGTCGCGTGTGCCGTGGACGAGGCCATCGACCACCCCGACGACCACTTCCCCGAGAACGATCATGGTGAACAACCCGAATCGCTCCACGAGCGACTCGGTGGCGACGGAAAAGTCGACCTAAACACGAACACCAACTAAAGGCCCGCGTCACTCCCGTGCGTCAAGTGGTCACTGGCCCCTTCGGCGCGCGCGATGGACGCGCGATGGAGTCGATTCACGGCGCAAGGCTGGACAACCCAGAAAGTCTGAGAACCCTTGCGCCGCAAGGGTTCTCCATTCGTAGCGGGGGCGGGATTTGAACCCGCGACCTTCGGGTTATGAGCCCGACGAGCTACCAGACTGCTCCACCCCGCGTCGCAGTGCAGCAAGTGTATCCCTGGTGCGGGGATAGCTCAAGGGCCGGCTAATCGACAAGTGGTTTGGCCACCACATGGGCGACGTGTCGATCGTCCCACCAACGCTCGTGGTATTCGAGTAGCGCCAGGCCGGGTAGCAGTCTGAGAATTTCTCTTTCCTCCAGGAGAAACTGGCGCGGGGGTCGTTCGTGGCGCTCAAGGTTGGTCTGGGTGGCCAGCTCGAGCACGAGTAGGCCGTCGGGTGCCAGCACCGGGGCAAGGGTGGACAGAAGTGGGCGATGCAGGTAGTTGAAGCAAACCACGACATCCCAGGGGCCCTCCGGGATGGCGTCCTCCTCCAGGTCGGTACCGATCAGCTCGACATTCAGGCCGAGCTCCTTTGCTGCTCGTTCCGCCATCTCGAGGGCAACATCGGAAATGTCGAGCATCGTGGTGTCCAGACCCCGCTCGGCCAGCCACAGTGCGTTGCGCCCCGGACCGCTCGCCACATCTAAAGCCCGTCCCCGTCGCGGCAATACAGCATCCTGTGAGACGAGGAACGGTGACGGCTCGCCACTCCAGCCCTCGTCGAGAAATCGCCGGTTCCAGCGCACGCGATCGTCAGTTGGCACGCCAAAGACCTTACGGCAGCGACATCACCATCTCAGCCAGAATTAGTCGGGCTCAGCTTGCGGATGAGACCTTGTTGGTTACCAGCCCACCGCCCATGCGTGTCACGGCGTGGATGCGTAGTTGAGGGGCATCGTTCGGTAATGCTTCGGGTGGCGTCACTTTCACGTCAAATCCGCCGCCCTTTAACTCTGAGTCGACCTTGACGGCCCACTCGTCGGGAACTGTCACCTGGATTCCGCCCATCGTTGTCTTCAGCTCCAGCTCGGCTCCGCCCGAGGCGAGTGTTGCGTCGGTCAGGTCGAGGTCGATCCCGCCCATCGACGTGATGACCACGCCGGATTTGAGGTCTTTGGCATGGCTCTCGAACTTCTTGCCTCCCATGATGGTGGCAACCTGGAACTCGTCGCTGGTCTCATCGCCCTTTGTCATCTTCTTGGCGATAATTTGCCCGACAATCCATCCTGCAACCTGGGCGGCGAAGATCCAAAGCAGCGCCCGGATCAGCTTTCGATTCATTTGCTCTCCTCCCTCAATGGAACTCAATGCCACAGTACGCGTCGCCAGAGCCAGTGTGAACAAAGATTTTCGCGTTCCGGCGATGGACGAGGCGGCACCGGACCTCCCCAACTGGCGAGAACCGAGAGAGTGACGGGTTCCAGCCCGATCAGGTAGGTGCGGTCCTCATGATTGTTGTGCCGCCGCGACAAGCCGCTCGTGTACCGACTGGGCGAAAGAGCGTGACATCAAGAGCAGATAGGAGGGCTCACCTTCCACGTCATCGCGCACCAGCTCGGTTGCCACTCCGGCCACGAGAGTGCGAGCCGCCGCCAAGTCGGGGGTCATGGCGTCGCTCAGGTCGAGGGCGCACACTCGCCCGAGCAGCGCTCGGGCCCCGGGCCCCGTCAGCCGCATTGCCGCCCGTACGTGGGTGATGTCCACCACCTCGCCGCCGTCGGGACGGTCACCGAGCACGATCCACTCGCCGGGAGAGACGGAGAACGCCAGAGAGTCCCCGAATCGGCGGCCACGGCCCAACCCGACGCCGAAGAGATCCTCCCATATGCGCCATTTGAGTCGAGTGGACTCGTCGACCAGCTGCACGGCACCGAAGTCCTCAACCGCAGCCGGGATCGGGCTTGCGAAACGAGGCTCAGCCACGGAGCCGCTCCCCGTCGATATCGAAGTGGGCGTGATGCTCCATCACCTCGGCGGGGGCAATGTCGCCGGACGGCAGCCGAATAGTCACAATGGTTCCCGGGATCGCCAGTTCTGCTTCAAGCTGTCCAAGGCATACCGACCTGTCGAGGGTGGGGGACAGGCGGCTGGAAGTGATCCTGCCCCGCGTGCGATCTCCTTGTACGATCTGGCTTGCCTCGGGCGGCACCAACAGAGGGTCAATCGTTTGTAGAGCGACCAGGCGCCGCTCCGGTCCGTTCTCGGCCTCCCAGGCCAGCTCGGGCTTGCCGACGAAATCCGCCTTTTCCTGCTTGATGGCCCATCCCATCCCGGCGGCATGCCCCCGGGTGAGCCCATCTGTGTCCTGGCCTACCACGAAGTGTCCCTTTTCCAGGCGCATGATCCTTTGCGCCTCCAGCCCAAAGGGGGCCACTCCGAGATTGGATCCGGCCTCGAGCAGTGCTTCCCACATGTGCAGGCCGAAACCGGCCGGGACGTGCACCTCGAAGCTCAGTTCACCCGTGAAGCCAATGCGCAGCACAATGCAGTTCTCCACTCCGGCCACCGTTCCAGTGCGGGCATGCATGTAGCCGAACTCGTCAGGCTCGAGGTCGATGTCCGCCACTAGCCGGCCCAACAGCTCGCGAGACTTGGGACCGGCCACGTTTATGGCGGCGTATCCATCGGTGACGGCCGTCATGCGGACCTCCCACGAACGGAACCTGGTTTGCAACCATTCGTCGAGCCAGTTCCACACTCGTCCGGCTCCCGACGAGGTAGTAGTCGTGTAATAGTGCTGGTCACCGAGGCGGGCAGTCACTCCATCGTCGAGAACTACGCCGTCTTCTGCACACATCACGCCGTACCGCACCCGACCGACGGCCAGCTTGGCCCACCTGTTGGTGTAAACGAACTCGAGCAACCGGGCTACGTCGCGGCCCCGCAAGTCGATCTTCCCCAAAGGGCTTACGTCGATGATGCCGACGTTCTCACGCGTATTGCGAACCTCGGCGGCCGGGTCGCCGTAGTGGTCGGGCCGAATCCACTGCCCGGCCACGATTGGGCTGGCGCCGTGTGTTTCGTGCCAGCCGGACAGCGGGGAGCGCCGCACCGGATCCTCGTCGTCTCCGGCGAGGGCACCCAGTGTGATTGGTGCATACGGCGGGCGCCAGGTAGTGGTGCCGGTTTTGGCGATGCTCTGGTTGGTAGCCCGGGCGTGAACGGCCACCGCGTTGACTACCTCCAGCTTGCCCTGGATGGGGCCCATCGTTGCGGTCGTGTATCGCTTATTGAGCTCGATTGAGTCGTATCCCTCCGCCGCCGAGGATTCGAGATCCTTAGCCCGAACATCCTCAGAGAAGTCCACGAAACCGTCGGTCGGGCCCAGGAATAGCTCGACGTGGTCGGCCGCAGGCAAATGCGGTGCCGGTTCCGGAGCGAAGCCGGCCGGTCCGGGGTCTACCGCACGGGGCGTAGATCGCTGCCAATCAGATTTCAGTCCCCGGGCCCGATGGGCGGCCTCGATGCCGATGGCCGCGCCGTGGGCGACGAGCTCCTCGACGGTTCCATCGCCGACGATTCCTCCCGCCGCCATCACGTCGTCGGGCAGCGACGCTGGTAGGAACCGAGCAGCACGGGGCTCGTAAACAGGCCGGTCGCCGGCCATATTGAGCAGCGAGGTGGGAGTGGTCCACCCCACGGCGGTCACAAGCAGATCTGCGTTAATCGTACGCCCATCGGAAAGCTCGACCGCCTGCAAACCTCCCCGACCACGCGCCCGGACGATGCCGCGGTCGGCCCGGCGCATGTCGACGACTTCTGCCACCTCGATCCCGGCTCTTGCTAGATCGGCCGCGGCAGCATCGCCGGACTCGTTGGCGGTCGCCACCACAGCCCTGGTGCCGGGTGGCACCGCCCACAGATTGATCAGACGGCGGACAGCAGTCGAGAGCATCACTCCGGGCAGGTCGTTGCCTTCGAAAACGTAGGGCCGCTCAATGGTCCCCGCCGCCACTACGAGGGTCTTGGCCCGGGCCTTGACCAGCGACTCCTCGTGGTGGGTGGCGCCGCGTTGCACTACCGCCACCCAATTGTGGTCGTAGCGGCCGGTTACCACAGAGTTCGTCAGCACCTCGATGCCATGTTCGGCGTCCACGTTCTCCCTGAGCTCGTCGAGTGGCGAGGGCTCCGGGCCATAACGGAGATGACCCCCGAGCCCGTGTTCCTCCTCTACCAGCATGACCTCTGCCCCGGCTCGAGCCGCAGTGATGGCCGCCGCCATTCCCGCCGGCCCACCTCCGGCGACGAGGACGTCTGGATGGGCGAAGCGTTTGCCGCGGTGCACAGTTGGTGTGTGCGGGTCGATGCTGCCGCCGGAGCTGAACCTGCGCAGCGTCTGTTGGTAGAGCGGCCGGAGAGCCCGGGGCCGCATGAATGTCTTGTAGTAGAAGCCCGGGGACAGGAAGCGGCCGAAGAGCTGGTTAGCCGAGCGGGCATCGACCCTGAGCGACGGCCAGGCATTCTGCGCTGCTACGTCCGCCCCGGGCGTGAGGAGACGATGGCCGGCGCGGACATTCGGCTCATCAGCAACCTGGACGAACAGGTTCGGGTCATGGAAGCCGGCAGTGAGGATCCCTCGCGGTCGGTGATACTTGAAGCTGCGGGAGAAGACTCGAACGCCGGCCGCTACCAGGGCTGAGGCGATGGTGTCGCCCGCCAGGCCGGAATACCATCGACCGTTCCACAAGAAATCGAGTGGTTGAGCGCGATCGATCACCTCGACCGGCTGCTGTGGGAGGCGCGCCGACATCAGTCGTGACCCTCGGACGCATCCCGGACCCTGCGAATCTCGTTGGTGATGGTGTTGCGTTCGATGTTCAAGAAACGGCGACAGCCCGAAACATGGAACCATTGCTCGGTTTGCCACCCGGCCACGTTGGCCCGGTCATATAAGTAGCTGCGCCAGATATCCGGTGAGGCATCGGCGCCGGGCCGGGAGCTGGCCTCACCTCCGAAAGCAAACTCGTCGTTGTTGCGGGGCCCGCAATGGGGGCACACGATCAGCAGCACGGGTATCCCTCAATGCCCAACGGCGGCGGCCCCCTTCTCGGCGGTGAGGTCTCCGCGGGCGAATCGGTCCAATCCGAACGGTGCGATCAATGGTGGCACCGAGCCCGTTGCCACCATCGCTGCCACCTGCTCGCCGCTGACCGGGCCGGCTTTGAAGCCGTACGTTCCCCACCCAACGTCCAGAAAAAAGCCCCCCACCTCAGTGGGGCCAATGATGGGACCGAAATCCGGCGTCATGTCACACAGGCCGGCCCATTGCCGCAGCATGCGCATCCCGGACAGCGGTGGCATCAGCTCCAGGACGTGTCCGGCGAGACCTTCGGTGAAATCGAGCGAGCCGCGGGTTGAGTAGGCGCTGAAGGGGTCGACGCTGGCACCAAACACCAGCTCACCGCGCGCCGTCTGGCTGACGTAAACGTGGAGACTCCCCGACACCACCACCGGATTGAGAAAGGGCTGCACCGGCTCGGTGACCGCCGCCTGCAGGGGTCTCGTGGTGATCGGGAGGCGTACGCCCACCATGTCGGCGATGAGCGTGCTCCATCCAGCGGTGCAATTGATTACGACCGGCGTCTCGACCCGGCCCCGGCTGGTCTCGACCGCCCGGACCTGCCCGTCGGGCGCATCTATTCCGACGACTTCGGTGTCCTGATGGATATGCACTCCGAGGGAATCAGCCGCCCGGGCATACCCCCACACCACGGCATCGTGACGAACGATTCCGCCCGGGGGATGCCACAGTGCCCCCAGAATCGGATAACGAGGCTTCTTGCTCACGTCCATAACCGGCACCAGCCGCTTCACATCGGCCGGGTCGATGACCTCCGACTCGATGCCTTGCAGCTTGTTGACCTCGGCCCGCCAGTGCATGGTTCGCAACGACGAATCGTTGTGAGCAAGGGTCATGTGTCCCCGTTGTTCGAACATGATGTTGAAGTTGAGGTCGTCTGCCAGGCGCTCGTACAGCTTCAACGACCTGTTGTAAAAGGCCGAGCCCTCAGGAGTCAGGTAGTTGGACCGCACGATGGCTGTGTTACGTCCGGAGCCGCCGCTCCCGATGTAGCTTTTCTCCATCACCGCGACCCTCGTCACACCGTGGTTGCGGGCTAGGTAGTAGGCGGTTGCCAGTCCGTGCACCCCTCCGCCGACGATAACGACGTCGTAGTTGCGTGCGAGGTCCGGATGACGCCACACCCTGGGCCAGTCCGCCTTGCGAATGCCACGTTTGGCTAGTGAAAGCGCCGAATACGAGACCGATCGCTTGCTGCGCTTCATCCCAACTCCTCCCGGCCGCACCCTAGGGGCCATCCTTCTGTGAGAAAACCGTCTCACCCCTTGTTGCAGATCGTGGTTAAGTTCGTTTTTCGCGGGTACCCTGATCAGGTGGTAACCCAGCTCGGACCGGGGCAGATAATCCCGCTTCGCCCGTTCACGTCGGTGGAGCTCTACGAGGGGGATCGTCGGCTTCTGGCGACGATGCTCGGCGACCTGCGCACACTCCTCGATGAGGCGGCGGCAGGCGAACGGGAGGTTCTTCCCGATGAACGGGTCGCCTGGAAGGACGACGGCCTCAGGCGCCGGACCATCCTGTGCAACCCGAGCGCGCTGATGCCGGAGGCAGGGCTATGTGCAGTCGGGTTCTTCTCTGAACGTCACCCCGACGTCAACATAGGCCCGCTCGAGAGGGCGAACGACGAGATCGTACGTGAGTTCAAGAAGTACCCGGGCGTACTCAGCTACAGCTCATACGAGCTTCCGGCGAGTAATTGGGCGAACCTGGTTCTGCATGATGAGCCCGACGTGGCCGAGCGGTGGCGCGGTGGACAGGTTCATGCCAGGGCGGTGGAAAATCTCTCCCCGCTCCACTATCGCAACGTCCGCATCCACAACTGCCGGCTGCCCGACGGCCTGGCAGGTGAGATCCTCATAGAGCGCACCAAATACTTCGATTACGAGGCCGGCGATGTGTGGAGAGCAGTCCGGGAGCTGCCAACCACCAGTTAGCCTAAGCGCCCACTTCTTTGTTCCTGCTAAGTCGAGTTCTCTGGAAAGCCCGCGCCTGGCACATGTCGTCGGTTATCAAGTAGGGTTCCAGAAGGTCTGTCGGCTCGCGCGTATGGATCCGAGGGACCTGACTCATTGGGCTAGGAGGCCAGCGATGAACAAGAGAGAACGGCAGCAGGTCGACGCCATCCGTCGGCGCTCGAACGAGATTCAGAACCACGTCATCGATGAATACGAGTACGGCAAGATCAGCCGCCGCGAGTTCCTACGTAAGGGCTCAATAGTTGGCCTGACGCTGCCCTTTGTAGGCGTCATCGCCGCCGCCTGCGGATCAGGCGACGATGCAGCTACTACGACGACATTAGCGGGAGTCACCACCACAACCGCGGGCGGCGCCGCGGCCACGACCACCTTGGTCCCGGCCGGACCGACCACGATACGGGTGGGGATGAACCCGGGGCCGGCGGTAGGAATTGAACCGGTGCTGATCAACGATGAGATCGGCCTCGCCGCCTTTGGGCAGACCGCCCAGTACCTTGTGTTCTCTGACGACGAGCTCAATGCGGTGCCCGTGCTGGCTGAGAGTTGGGAATCCAATGCAGCTGGCGACGTCTGGACGTTCAACATCCGGCCCGGCGTCACTTTCCATGACGGCACGCCGCTGACGGCGGCCGATGTCGTTGCCACGTTCAATGGCCCGATCGCCGGCGGAAACGCTGCTTCAGCGTATGGAACCTTCAGTTTTGCGGCCGGCGCGGCGGTTGCTCTCGACGATCTCACGGTCGAGTTCACGCTCGACCAGCCCAGCGGGGCGTTCCCATTCTTTGTCAGCTCCGACAACTACAACGCGGGGATCCTGCCCAAGGCATTCTGGGACAGCTATACCGAGGGGAGCTACGAGACGGGCGCTCAGAAATTCATCGGCACCGGGGCCTGGATCAACGAAAGCTACGACCCGGGCGTGTTCGCGGTGTACACCAAGAACCCCAATTACTGGGGTGACAACAGCAACCAGCCCGACCGGATGGAAGTGACGTTTTTCGCCAATGAAGCGGCCGCGGTCACGGCCTTCCAGGACGATCAAGTCGATGTGATCCATCACCTCTCGGCTTCTGGCGGCGCTGCCTTGATCGAGGATGCCAGCAACACGGTGCAGAGCATCTCCACTGCCCAGCACCGTCAGGTCTATTTCGACACCACTACGCCGCCGTTCGACGACAAGCGGGTGCGCCAGGCGATGGCGATCATGCTGAACCGCCCTTTGCTCATCGACGGGCTGCTGGGCGGGTTTGGGAGCGTCGGTAACGATCATCCCATCTGGGAGTTCTTCCCGATGTACAACTCCGGTGCCGTGCCGCAAAGGGAGCAAGACCTGGGAGAAGCCCAGGCTCTGCTGGACGCCGCCGGTTACACCGACGGGTTTACCGCGTCGCTCCACACCCTGGCGTTCAGCGCGATGTCGGCGCTGGCGCAGCTCGTCCAGTCCACGGCCGCGCAGCTCAACAACGTCAACCTCACGGTTGGGGTTCACGACGTCGGCACCTACTACAGCGACTATTGGCTGGCCGCGCAGGGGTCCATGGGCATCGTCAACTACGGGCACCGCGGGGTACCCAACGTGTACCTGGGCGCTCCGTTGCTGAGCGATGGAACGTGGAACGCCTCGCACTGGGTGAATCTTGACTATGACGCCCTCTTCGATCAGTTCGTGACGTCTCCAGATCTGGAGACGCAGCGGGGAGTTGCTGGCCAGATCCAGACCCTGCTCAACGACGAAGTTCCGTTCATCGTGCCCTACTACCTGGATTTCATCTCCATCTTGAAGCCGAATTACGGCGGGTTCGAGACGACCGGCATGGGCCACTACGACGCAGTGAACTCTGGGTTCACCGGCTAGCAATGCAAGCGGTCACGGCGGGTAGCTCCGGCTCGCGTCTGGAGCTCTCCCGCTTGGACGCGAGAGGCGCGGGGCCGCCGTGACCAGGTTCGTGCTCCGACGGATCGGCCTGGCGCTGATCACGCTGTTCGTGCTGAGCATCCTGATCTTCATCGGCACGCAGCTGCTGCCGGGTAATGTTGGACGGCGGGTGCTGGGACCCTTTGCTACGCAGGAGGCGGTGGACGCCCTCAATGAGCGACTGGGCACGGACCGCGCCCTCGTCGTCCAATATGGAGACTGGATAGGCAGTGCGGTGCAGGGCGATCTCGGCGACTCCATCTCCTTTTCCAGGCCTGTCACCGAACTGCTCGGCAGAGCGCTGCGCAACTCGGCCAAGTTGGCACTGGTGTCGTTCATTATCGTGGTGCCGCTCGGCGTGCTCGGCGGGATTATCGCGGCCTTGAAGCGCGGGAAGCTCACCGATCGGTTGATCACCGTAGGTGGATTGTCGGCGACCGTGATTCCCGAGTTCGTTTCCGGGATCGTGCTGATCATTGTGTTTGCCGTGTGGCTTGACTGGTTCCCGGGCACGGCCACCGCGCCGCCGGATAGTGGATTCATCACCCAGCTGCATCACTTGATCCTGCCGGCAATACCCCTGGTCCTGGTGTTGTTTGGCTACATCGCCCGGATCACTCGTGCCGGAATGATCGAAGCGCTCGAGTCCGACTATGTGAGGACCGCTACTCTCAAGGGGCTTCCCCGCACGACCATCATTCGCCGAGAGGTGCTGCGCAATGCTCTGCTCCCGACCATCGCGGTGGTGGCCTCCCAAATCGGTTATCTCATCGGCGGGCTGGTGGTCGTCGAGGTGTTGTTCAACTACCAGGGCATCGGCCGCCTGCTATTCGACGCCGCCCAGAAGGCCGACTTCCCTCTACTGGCAGGCGGGGTGCTGGTAGTGGGGGCTGCCTTCCAGGTCAGCATGCTGCTGGCCGACATCGCCTACTCACTGCTCAACCCGAGAATCCGGGTGGGGGGCAAGGCGTGACGATTCCCTCGGCCAGCAGGTCACAGAGATGGGCGATCCTCCGACGATCCACCACGTTCTGGGTGGGAGCGGGAGTAACGCTTATGTGGGTGTTCCTCGCTATCTTCGGCGAGGCGATCGCTCCGTTCAATCCCCTCGGCGTGCCGGAGGATGTCCTCAACAGGCTCGACTCGCCTTCGGCCGACCACTGGTTCGGCACCGACCAGCTGGGGCGGGACGTGTTCTCGCGCGTGCTTGCCGGGGCCCGCCAGGCACTTACCGTGGCGTTGGGCGCCACCGTCTTGGGAACGGTGCTCGGTACCCTCGTCGGCCTCATCGTCGGCTATTTCGGCGGAATCGTCGACGACATCATCAGCCGGATATTGGATGCGTTCCTCTCGATCCCCCTCGTGATCACCGGGATGATCGCCCTCACCGCCCTGGGGCCCAACACCGTGGGGGTGGTGATAGTGATCGGCCTGGTGTTCACGCCCTTGATCGCCAAGACCGTCCGTGCCGCGGTCCTGGCCGAACGCCAGCTCGATTACGTAAGCGCCGCCCAGCTCCGCCGCGAGAACCCGCTCCACATCATGGTCGTCGAGATTCTTCCCAACGTGACAAACGTAATCACGGTCGAGTTCACCGTGCGCCTCGGATACGCCATTTTCACGGTTCTGGCCCTCTCCTTCCTGGGCTTCGGCATCGAACCCTCGGTGCCCGATTGGGGCCTGGCCATCGCCAACCATTACCAATTCCTTACCAACGATGTTTGGTGGCCGGTGCTCTTCCCGGCGGCAGCAATAGCGTCACTTGTCGTGGGGATCAACCTGTTGTCTGACGGTATCGCCCAGGCCTATGAATAGTGAGGTCGCAATGACGCCAAACGAGCGGGTGCTCTTGGTCGACAACCTGGGGATCGAATACAAGGTCGGAACCGAGTGGAAAAAGGCCGTCCGTGACGTCAGTTTCTCAATCGGCCGAGGAGAATCGCTGGGACTGGTGGGTGAGTCGGGATGCGGCAAGACGACGGTGGCGATGGCGATCATGCACTATCTGCCCCGCAACGGCCGGGTCAGCGAAGGGTCGATACGCCTCGGTGGCCGTGAGGTCGAACAACTTTCCCCGAGTGAGCTGCGGGAGATGCGGGTGAACCAGGTCTCGATGGTCTACCAGGATCCCGCCAAGTCGCTCAATCCCTCCATTCGAGTGGGCCGCCAGGTCGAAGACGTCTTCGAGTTGATGGGTTTTCCCAAAGATGAATGGGATGACCGCGTCATAGATATCCTCGAGCGAGTTCAGATTGCCGAGCCGGGCCGGGTCGTCCGCCGCTACCCTCATCAGTTATCCGGCGGCATGCTGCAAAGAGTCGTTATTGCCATGGCGATCGCCTCGGAGCCAGAGCTCCTGGTACTCGATGAGCCGACGACCGGACTGGACGCAACAGTCGAGGCCGAAGTGCTCGACCTGATTTCGAATCTCCGCGCCGAGATGGGCACGTCGGTGCTCTTCATTAGCCACAACCTGGCGGTGATTCGCAAGATGTGCGACAAGGTCGGAGTGTTGTACGCCGGCCGCCTCTTTGCTGAAGGGTCCGCCGAGAGCATCTTCACCGATCCCCGTCACCCGTACACAGTCGGGTTGCTCCGTAGCCTGCCCACCGGTGACGTCAGCCGGGACGAGGCAAAGCTCGACACCATCCCCGGCACCCTTCCTCCATTAGGAGCTGAGATCGTCGGCTGTGTGTATGCCGAGCGATGCCCGATCGTGCAGGGTATTTGTCGGGAGGAGGAGCCTGGGCTGAACCCGCTGGAAGGCAACCGGACCAGCCGGTGCCACTTCCCGGAGCGGGCCCCTGATTTGCCGAGGACGGTCGCCGAGACCCCCCCGCAGCGCCAGGCCAGCGACTCGACGCTGCTGGAGATCACCGACACCTCCAAGACATTTGAGCAGGAGGGAAGACCGGTCTTTGCCCTCAGCGACGTCGACCTCTCAATCAAGGTTGGAGAAACCGTGGCTTTGGTGGGTGAGTCAGGGTCGGGGAAGAGCACGCTGGCCAAGGTGATCCTCGGCATTCACGTGCCCGACGAGGGGGGCGTTATTGAGCTGGGAGGGGACGTGCTCGAAGACAGTGTGCAGTCGCGCAGTGGCGACTCCATCCGGTCGGTGCAAATGGTTTTCCAAAACCCTGACAGTGCGCTCAACCGACGGCACTCGGTGCGCCGCATTGTGGGGCGGGCGGTCCAGCGGTTGCGGGGCTTAGGCAGAAAGAAGGCGAATGAGCACACCCGGGATCTGCTGACCGAGGTGCGGATGGGACATCAACATCTCAGCGCCAAGCCGTCCCACTTGTCGGGGGGCCTCAAACAGCGGGTCGCTATTGCCCGGGCCTTTGCCGGATCGCCGGCTCTGGTGGTGCTCGACGAGCCCACCTCGGCCCTCGACGTGTCCGTACAAGCCGCAATCATCAACCTCCTTTCCGACCTTCAGGCGGAGGAGAACGTGGCCTACCTGTTCATCTCCCACGATCTCAACGTGGTGCGCTATTTGGCCGATCGGGTGGCCGTGATGTATCTGGGCCGGCTGATGGAGGTAGGCCCGGCACGTCGCATTTTCGGAGGGCCCCATCACCCATACACCGAGGCCTTGCTGTCGGCTGCTCCCGACCGGGAGGAGGGCACCCGGATCAGGCTCGAGGGGGAGATACCGGCCGCCTCGGATCCACCGCCGGGATGCCCCTTCCAGACCCGTTGCCACCGCAAGATCGGGGAGATTTGCGAGACTGTGGAGCCCCCTCTTGCCGAGGTGGAATCGGGTTACTCAATACGCTGCCACATACCCATTGAGGAGCTGGCGAGGTTGCAGCAGACAGTGCCACAGGATTCCTAGAGGTCGTGGGTGCCGGATCGCTTCGACGCGCTCGCCGGTGGCTTGAGATCGCTTTGATCGGCACGAGTTGGATGGTTGGGTAAACCGCGAAACAGAAACCTAAGCTTATGAAATGAGAGACATAGCGAAGGACGGTCTGGTAGAGCTTCTCACCGACCCACAGGTGAAGCTGATCGATGCCCGCCCTTCTGCCGCATACAACGGTTGGCGGTTGCAGGGCGAGAGCCGTGGAGGGCACATGCCCGGTGCTGTTGCTTTTTCGGCCGCCTGGGCGAAGCAGGTCCAGACCGGGACTTTGAAGGGAGAGTTGGTCGAGAAGAAGCTCACTCCAGGTCAGGAGCTGGTGGTCTATGGCGACAACGCCGAAGACGGTGCCACTCTCGTAGAACACCTCTCGGCGCTGGGGTATCGAAATGTGGCGAATTACGGTGGTGGTTTCCCGGAGTGGGCAGCCGACGACCGGCTCCCGGTGGACCGGCTTGAGTTGCACGAGCAGCTCGTGTATCCGCAGTGGTTGCGCGACCTACTCGACGGCCGAGCAGTCGTCGGCCAACCCCGGAGTGACTATGCCGTCTTCCACGTGAATTACGGTGTCCCTGACGAGTATGGCCAGGGCCACATCCCGGGCGCGTTCTATCTCGACTCCAACACTCTCGAGTCCTCGACAGATTGGAACCGGCGGTCTCCCGAGGAACTCAAGAGTGCGCTTTTCGAGATGGGCATCATGCATGACACCACGGTGATCGTCTACGGCAGGGACACTGCGGCCGATCCCAGCGAGCAGAAGCCGGGCAGAACCGCCGGGCAAATCGCCGCCACCCGTGCTGCGGCCATCCTCCTCTACGCCGGTGTTGGCGACGTGCGGCTGCTCGATGGCGGGTACAACGCATGGGTAGCGGCGGGCTTCGAGGTTGAGACGATCACAAGGACGCCGAGTGCCGGGCAAGCGTTTGGTGCCGACATTCCCGCTCGACCAGAGTGTTTCATCGATCTCGATGAGGCGAAGGAGTTCCTCGAGGACCCGAACAGCGTCCTGGTCAGTATCCGCAGCTGGGCGGAGCACGTTGGCGAAACCAGCGGATATAACTACATAGGTGATACCGGTGACATCCCCGGCGCGGTCTGGGGCAACTGTGGCACGAGCGCATACGACATGCAGCACTACCGCAACGTCGACAACACCATGAGGGGCTTCAACGAGATCCGTTCGAACTGGGAAGAGGTCGGGGTCACGCCAGACAAAAAAGTGGCGTTCTACTGCGGCACCGGTTGGAGGGCAAGCGAGGCCTTTTTCTACGCCTATCTCATGGGCTGGCCGCGAGTCGCCGTGTACGACGGCGGCTGGTTTGAGTGGTCCCGTCAGATGCTCGGTTCGGGCGGGTAGTCCTTGACGCTTTAGAGACCAGCGCTTTCGCCCGCACTAGTTTCCGCTCAAAGCACTGAGGAGGACGATGAAGTCGCAATACCGGGTAGTAGTGATCGGCGGCGGCGTCGTCGGTGCCAGCGTTCTCTACCACCTGGCGAAACTCGGGTGGACGGACGTCGCCATCGTCGAGCGGGACATCTTGACGGCCGGTTCGAGCTGGCACGCTGCCGGCGGGTTCCATGCCCTCAACGCCGACCCCAACATCGCCGCCCTCCAGGCGTACACCATCGACCTTTTGACCGAGGTCGAGCAGGAATCGGGCCAGGACATCGGCATGCACATGGCCGGTGGGATCACGTTTGCTTCGGCCCCGGAGCGGTGGGAGTGGCTGCAGGCGACCTATCGCGTCTATCAGACGATGGGTATCGAGGACATCAGGCTCATGGGGCCCGATGAGATAAAAGAGTGGTGCCCGATCATGAACGTCGACGATGTGCTGGGTGGCCTTTGGGCGGACCGCGAAGGCTATATCGATCCATCGGGCGTCGTT